>CAYQDU010000115.1:0-13881 GCA_964416275.1 uncultured Anaerolinea sp.
ATGCAGCCCGCTATCTATCCATTCCTGCGGGGCAGCCACGGGCGGGGCGGCCGGCTCCGTCAAGTACCATTTGCGATACGCCACCAGCAGGGCCAGCAGGGCATACTGCGCCAGGGCCGCCGCCACCGCCGAGAACTGGTCGAAATAGAACACCAGCAGGTTGACGGTAGTCAGCAGCATCACCAGAGTCATCACGCCCAACTGCACCCCCTGCTGCTCGCGCCGGGTCAGCAGCAGCCCGGCTGCCGCTACCAGCAGCAGCGCCAGGCCGCCCTCCAGCCCCACCCGGATGAGCAGCCAGCGCAGCTCGCTCAGGGTGTGGAACTGCCCCGCCAGCAGCCAGGCCATTAGCTTTTGCAGCAAAGAACGGTCTCCAAAGGCGAAATACAGCAGCTGCCCGGCCTGGCTCAACCCAATCGCCCCGCCGCCCAGCATCAGCCCCACCAGCACGGCGCGATAGCGAGTCTGATTGATGTGCCGCCCATAGGCGTTGAACTGCTCCTGAAGCCGCTGCCAGCGCGTGGGGCGCACCGATGCCAGGCGCAGGCTTTCATCCTCCAGGAAGACCAACAGCGTTCCGGCCAGCAGGGCCAGGTTGCTGCCCGGCGCGCTGGCCATCACCCGCTGCAAGCGGGCTTCCAGCGCCCGGCGCTCGTCCATGTCCAGGTCGTGATCCAGCACTTCGCCCAGGTCGTGCACCGCCTGGTACATTTCGTCGCGCGGGCTATTGCGGTTGGCCCGGCGCACGAACAGGTAGACGATCACGGTCAGCAGAAAGAAGGCGTAGATGATGGGTGCGGCGGCGGGGTAGAAATAATCGTTGTTTTGGGTGATGAACTTGCCCACTTCGTCGATGAACAGCCCCATGCCGACGCCGTTGATGATGGCGCTGGCGGTATAGACCCAGGCGTTTGCCAGTGCCAGAGGCAGCAGCCCGCCCACGAACAGCAGCAGCCCGCCCCACAGCACATGGGCAATGTGGAACTGGCTGCCTCCGATCTGCGGATAGCCGGTCAGGCTCAGGAACAGGCGGGTCAGCACCACGCTGATGGCGAACGACACCATGCTGAGGAAGATATAGCTTTCCGCACCCAGGCGCTTGACCAGGGCGCGAGTGGCCTGTTCTTGATAAGGTGAAGGGTCGGTTTGCATCATTTCCTTAAAATACGACCGGAAGGCCTTCTGGGTTGTATTCAATCCGGCCGGTCTTGTAGATCGGCATAGACCGCCTCGGCCCAGCGGCGCACGTTGGCCCGGTAATTTTCTATTCCGCCGGCGATGACCTCGGCGGCGTGCATCGTCCAGCGCACCGGCGGCGCATACGCGCCGGCTTGCCCAGGCCGGGCGGTGATCTTCCAGGCGCGGTGGCCTGAATCGACCTGGCGGCGGTTTGCCCGGCGCACCTGCTGCGGCGGCGCCTGATGGACGACGAATTCGGTCAGCAGATGGCGCGCCTGGCGCAGTCCGTCTGGAGAATACAGATGGGGGTGCTGCAAATGGTAGCACAGCACCGTCAGGTGATGCACTTCGCCGTTGGCCGGGTCTTCGCCTTCCCAGAACAGCATCTGGTGAAAGTGATCCAGGCAGGTTTGCCCGGCGCGTAAACCTGCCTGGCACTCAGGGCAATATTCCAGCCTTCCTGTTCCATCAGAAAAATCGGTGTTCATCCGTGTTCGTCTTTGGTTCTGGCCTTCTGCCCCGAGCGGAGGTTATTTCTGGCTGGGCGGGGCGAAGCGGGTGTATAGCCAAACCAGCCCCACGCCCACCGCCAGGGCCAGCAGCACAATCGCCCCCGCCTCCGGCCCGAACAGCCCGCCGGTGATCCATTCCGGGCCGCTGACGGCTTGCTGCATGAGCGCATAGCCGAAGTTCATCCCGTTGACCGGAAAGCCCAGCACCGGGCCTTCAAAGAAATTCCAGCCGATGTGGATCCCAATCGGCAGCCAGAGCTGGCGGGTGCGCAAATAGGCGTAGGCCAGGAAAGCCCCGGCCAGCCCGGTTCCTAGCGCCCCGATCAGGGTGGCGTTGGGGTTGCCCAGGTGTCCCACCCCAAACACCAGCGAAGACAACCCCACCGCCCACCAGACGTTCAGACCGTCTTCCAGGTTTTGCAGCAGATAGCCGCGCGCAAATAGCTCTTCCTGCCAGCCCACGCCGATGTAAAGCAGCAGCATCATCCCCAGGCCCGAAGCGGCTGTCCGCAGGTCGAGGCTGCCGCCTGGGCTTAGGGGGGCAGTCCAGCCCGCCAGGCGCATCACACCATACAGCAAGATAAACATGCTCCCGGCGATTAAAAAGCCGGCCAGCAGGTCTTTGAGCGCCTGCCGGACGGGGTTCAGGCTTAGCCCCAGGCTGCGGATCGAGCGCCGGTCTAACAGGCGGCGGGCCAGGAACACTCCCAGCGTGATCGCCAGCAGCGACCCGACTCCGGCTAAAATCTGGTTGCCCAGGTTGAAGGCCTCTGTTTCGGCCCCGGCGCTTAGCCCGCCTGTGACGGCCTGGATCAGCAGCGAGATAACCACGCTGGATAGGAGAGTCAAAACAACCCAGCCCAGCAGCCGCCAGCCGGCCCGAAGCCGGCGCTCCTGAGGGTTAACGAACACCCAAGCGATTTTTGTTTGCAATGAGGAATTTGTTTTTGTAGCCATGGCTTTAAGTCTACCAGCAAGCGCGCATTCTGAGCAAGGGAAAGCCTGTGGTGCCACCCCATTAAACCGTGGAGCAGGTATGGCGCTCTTTGGCGCCTTCAAGAAGAGATACTGCTAACCCTCTTTTCAGGCGAGCCAGGCCTGCCGGGTTGGGCGTATTGAGATAATTTATCTCTGGATTGTGCTGGTATTCGCAAAGATTCTTGTAACTATCATCGAATTATGTGATAAAATTAGATAGCTGAGTTTGGTATGGTCTGACTGGCAACGCCGGAAACAGATATATGGTGAAGCGCAGCATCCTTTTCTTCAGGGGGATTGGTGGGGCCGCTCCTTCAGCCCGGATAAATGATCTCGCCTGCGCCGCTGAGTCGGCATACTCCTTGCATCGTTCTCACTCGCCATGACTCCTCACCCCCCTGATCTCTGCTCGGTGCCTTTTTTCTCCGGATTGTCGGGCGAAGCGCTGCGTTTCCTGACCGAACGCCTGGAACTGCGCCGCGTTTTGGCCGGGCAGGCGATCTTGCAGCCCGGCCAATTTGGCGATTTCTGGGCCTGGGTCCAATCGGGGCAGGTCATTCTGCGCTCGCCGGGTGGGGGAGAGAAGCAGGTCGAGCCGGGCGGCTCTTTTGGCGAGGCCATGCTGCGCTATGGCGTACCGGCTTCGTACAGCGCCCGCGCGGCGCGCCCCACGATCCTATGGGTTCTGCCGCGCGCCGAATGGCTGGCGGCCGAACAGCGCCGTCTAAGCCGTGGGGCGGACGGCACATCCAGCCGGGCGAGCGGGCTGCCTGGCGGCCGGCCTCAGCGATCCCGGCTTTCTCTCTGGCCGGCTGCGCCGTGGCTCTTTGTATGGGGAGTGGGGCTGCTTTTCCTGGCGCTGGTGATGCTTGGCCCTCGCTTGCTGCCAGCGGCCAACCATTTTCTGATCCGTTGGGCGCTGCGCACACAGCGCGCCGATCTGGCGGTGAGTTATCTGAAGGTCTCGCTGGCCTGGCAGCCCGATCCGGCCGGCTTGCAGAACGACCTGGGCGATGTGCTGTATGGGCAGGGCGACCTGGCCGGGGCGATTGCCGCCTATGAAAAGGCGCTGGCGGCGGATGAGACTCTGGCTTCGGCCCAGAACAACCTGGGGGTGGCGCTGCTGGCCGCCGGGCGGGCGCAAGATGCCCGGCTCCATTTTCAGCAGGCCGCGGCGCTCAACCCCGGAGCTGCCGCGCCGCTCTATAACCTGGGAGATGCTCACCTGGCCCTGGGCCAATTGGACTTGGCCGCCCAGGCCTATGCCCGCGCTTATGAATTGGCGCCTTGGATGCTGGACGCCCGGGCACGCTGGGCGGGCATTGCCGCCATCCAGGGCCGCAAAGATGAGGCCCGCCGCATCTGGAGCGATCTGCTCACGCTTCAACCCGGCCAGGCTCTGGCCAACCAGGGCCTGGGCATGCTGGCCGTGTGGCAAAACCACCCGGCCGAGGCGCTGCCCTACCTGGAGGCCGCACGGGCTGCCGACCCGAACGACCCCCTGACCCGCCTGTACCTGGGCATGGCCCTGGAGGCCCTGGATCGTCCGCAAGAGGCGGCGGCCGAATATGGACAGGCTCTGGCTCTCAGCCAGGCGACCGTTGGTTCAGGCGCTGAACCGCCCGACCGCATTGCAGACGCCGGCGCGCCGGCCACGTTTAGCGTGTCGCTGGTGGGGCTGGCCCTCCAGGCGCAGCAGCGCCTCTTGCAGTTGCTGCCGCGCCTAGCCGCGCCCACATCGCTTCAATCAGGAGGCAGCCCCGGTATCTATCCCTGACCGTGCCTGACTCGAATTCGCTTCGAGATCTAACATCGTGGTATGGTGGGCTGTTCGCGGAACGGCTTGCCCGATAAAGTTCGCTAATTCATTGTGAGTGCAGGAGGATGTACCATGTCGAAATTCCGAATTGCGTTGTTGGTTGCGCTGTTATTTGCGATCGCGCTGCCGTTCTCGGCCCAGGCGGCGGGGGTGTATTACTGCACCACCCTGCGCGCCAGCGGAGGTTCCGGCACGTATGCCGATCCGTGGGCCTGCCCGGATGACGTTACGTTCAACCGGTGGATCAACGATGCTATTTGCCCCAGCGGCGGCGGTTGGTTCTATCGCATTTACGCCGATTCCTATGTCTATTACCGCGTCGACATTGTGAATAAGCAGTGCGTGACCACCCTGATTCAGCGCTATTGGGGCTACCCGCCGAATACGGGCGTGACCTTGCCCATGCCGTTTGTCGTGGGCGGTGTGGCCGGGGTGGGGGCGTTGTTGATCGTGGGCGGCGTGTTCCTGCGCCGCCGGGCGCTCGCCGGCTAATGGCCCTCCCGAGTTGCGCCCGGGGGGAGAACTGCCTCACCTTCCGGGCGCAACTCGCCGGGCGTTTGAGCGACCGTTTCTCTGGGGAGCGATGTTAACCGGATGAGCCGCCTGTTCCGCATGCCGTGGTTGAGCGATATGATGATGGTAGCCGGCGCTTTGATCGTCTGCGCGGCGGCGCTGGCCTATGTTCAGAATGCCCTGGCGGCGCAATTGCGGGTCGAACGACCTTACCTGATTTCGCAGGCGCGTTTGCCGCTTGAGCCGCTGGGGCCGACTGCGCCCCCTTTGTCTGTGGGCGCTCCGGCGCCCCAGGCGCCGCCCGCTCCCACTGAAGCCCTCGCATCGCTTGCATCTACCCCGGCTGCCCCAGCCGAACTAACCCCGGCGCCCAGCAGCGGCCCGGTTGTGCGCCTGGTAATCCCGGCCCTCAAGATCGACCGGGTTGTGATTCCCATCGGCATGCGCCCGGCCGGCAACGGCCGCCTGGATTGGGACACCGACGCCCTGTTCGCCACCCGCAACCGGTTAGACCTGGTGGGCCAGCCGGTCATTTCCACCAATCCCGGCGACGGCGGCAATGTAATTTTGATCGGACACAACTACGATCAGGGCATCTATGCCTGGAACGGGGTATTTGTGAGCCTGAAAACCATCCCATTGGGATCGCAAATCCAGATCTTTACCCAGGGCGGCGGCGTATTTACCTATCAGGTCGAGCGAGTTAAAGAAGTGCCGTGGGCCGAGCAGAGCCAGGCCGAGCTGGAGAAGCACATGAAATACCTGGGGCCTTCGCCCAGCGAGCAGCTTACCCTGGTGACGTGCGGCGGGGCCAATGTCTGGCCCTGGCCGGCGCGCATCTACGTGGTCGCCGCGCCGGTGTCGCCCTGAGGGCGCGCCCTGAGGGCGCGCCTCAGGTAGCTCCCCACGGTTTAATGGGGTGGTGCCGCCCCTCAGCGCCCACCGATCAGACGCATAATTCCTACCAGCAGCCCATAACCGCCAAAGGCAAAAAAGGCCGCCCCCCACAGGTTCGAGAGCAGCGAAGTCCATAAATACCGCCACAGGCGCACCCGGTAGGCCCCGGCCGAGAGGCTGACAAATTTTGGCCCGATGCCGGGCAGGCTGCGCGCCAGCAGCAGGAACCAGACTGAATCAACCGGAAACCGCCCCAGGCCCAAAGGCAGGTCCTGACGCTGCCGGTCAAAGTTGGCGACCTCGCCCAGGCGCCGCCCGACGATATACTCTAAGACAGACGCCAGGGTATTGCCCAGTGTGGCGATCAACGTGGCGGTTAATGGCCCGGCGACGGTGGTGACCAGCACCGTCAGCGGCTCGGAGGGGATGGGCGAAGCTCCCAGCAGGGCATACAGAAATACAGCCGCCGCCAGTCCTGGCCGGCCGGCCGAGCGCATCCAGACCTGGATGCGCTCCAGGTCTTCCGAGATGAAGATTCCAAAGACCAGGATGATTGCAATCATCCCAATCAAAATCAGCGCCGAGCGCAGGCGGTGCGGTTGCTCATCCATGTTCGGTTAGTTCATCAGGCGGGGTGAGAATCGGGCAGCACAAAGTAAAACGTAGCGCCCTGGCCTACTTGAGACTCGGCCCAAATGCGCCCGTTGTGCCGGCGGATGATGCGCTGCACCGTCGCCAGGCCGATGCCCTCACCCTCGAACTCTTCCGGTGGGTGCAGCCGCTGGAAGGCGTCGAATATCCGGCCAGCATAGGCGATGTTGAACCCCACGCCGTTATCGCGCACGAAAAACACTTGCTGCCCGTCTTGCATGATTGCGCTAAATTCGATCCGGGCCGGGGTCATCGGGCGGGTATATTTCCAGGCGTTATCGAACAGGTTTTCCAGGGCCACTTCCAGCAGGTGCCCGTCGCCTTGGGCGGTCAGCCCCGGCGTGATGCTGCATACCACCTGGCGTTCGGGCTGCGCCTCGCGCAGGCGGGTTGTGATTTTCTCGGCCAGGGCGCTCAGGTCGACCTCTTCCCAGTGCATTTCCACCCGCATCTGGCGAGAGAGGCTCAGCAAGGCGTCGATCAGCGCGCCCATGTTCTGGCTGGCTGTGCGGACACGCTCAAACAGTTCATAGGCTTCGCCCTCGAACTGCTGACCGTACTCCTCTTGGATGAGGCGGGTATACCCGTTGATGGCGCGCAGTGGGGCGCGCAGATCATGCGAGACCGAGTAAGTGAAGGCTTCCAGCTCTTTATTCGCCAGCTCCAGTTGCACTGTGCGTTCGGCTACGCGCCGCTCAAGGGATGCGTTCAGGGTGCGCACCTGAGCCTCGCTAGCGCGCTGGGCCTGTTCGGCTTGCTTACGGTCGGTGATCTCAGTAATCATTCCGCATATGCTTTTGACGTGGCCGTCTTCGGCCTGCACCGGGAATTTAATGGCGATAAAATGGCGAGGTCCGTCTGGCCCATCGAAGGTTTCTTCCACCTCGACCACCTGCCCGGTTTCGAGCGCTTGCGCGTCGTGGCGGCGATACTGCTCGGCTGTCGCCAGATCGAATAATTCGTTGTCGGTCTTGCCCAGCGCTTGCTGGCGATTCAAACCGGTCACCTGCTCCCATTTGCGATTGAGCAGTTCATAGCGCCCGGCTGTATCTTTGACGAATACCAGCGCTCCGCTGTTTTCGATCAGGTCGGCCAGGAATTTTCGGCTTTCCCGCAGGTTGGTCAGGGCCTCTTTTAGCTCCTGCGTCCGAGAGTTCACCTCGGTCTGTAAGGTGCGATTGAACACCAACAGAATAAACAATAACAGGCTGCCGATCACGCCCCCGATACCCAGGTAGGGCAGGAGCGGCTTGATGCTCAGAGTTGTTTCGGCCCCCAGCCAACGTTTGTTGATGGCCTGGTATTCGGCCGGGGTAATGCGCCCAAACCCCGTGTTGACCAGGGTCAGAGTGGCGGCGTCGCCCTTTTTTACCGCCCGGTGGAATGCGCCGCCGTACAGCGGCGCAGAATAGTTGAACCTTTCCTGAAGCCCGTACTTATATAGGAAGTACATGGCCGGCGGCTGGTCGATGACGAAAATGGTTTCCTGCTGTCGGGCAGCTGCCTGGATGATCGACTCATAGTCTTCGTAATAGGTCAGGTTGGATACCCCGTGCGATTGCAGATATTCGACGTTTGCATCGCCTGATTTGACCGCTACCCGAAAGCCCTTTAAGTCATCCGCCTGGCTGATGCCAGAGATGTTTTTGTTGAAGAAAATCAGCACGTTGATCTGGGCGTAGGGAGCGGTGAAGTCGAACGTCTGGGCCCGCTCGTCGGTGTAGAAAATGGTGTCGATTACATCGAAATTGCCGGCGCGCATGAGGTCCAACGCTTCTCCCCACGGGATAGCGGTAATCTTCACCGGTATGCCGGTGCGCTGCTCCCACAGCTTCCACTGGTCGATCAAAATGCCTTTGATCTGGCCCTGCTCATCTTGAAAGACATAAGGCGGATAGTTGTTGTCCATCACTACTCGGATGGGTGGGCGAGCGGTGGGCATTGGAGCGGCCGGTGAAATTTGCCCTAACTTTGGGCTGCTGCACGCGGCCAGCATCAGCAGGCACCAGAACCAGATTGCCCCCAGTTTTCCCCATCTGCATCTGGCATCCATACCCCACAATTTCCCCAGAATATAACTTTTTTCCGGCGAAGCCGGAAGAGCCTTCAATATCTTGTATGGCACAAAATTACCTGTCGCAGATAGTGTTCTCATTTCGCCTCGCCTCCGGCGGAAGGGCTTATTTCCTGCCCCAGGGCGGGTAGGGCAGGCTCAATTCTCCGCGCAGGTTTTCGGTCATTTTTTGGCGCACTTCGTCTGGGGCCAGGCCCAGGCCGAACAGGTAGAATAGCTTGGTCAGGGCGGCTTCGCTGGTCATGTCCAGCCCGCCGATGACCCCGGCCCGGGCCAGGCTGGCGCTGGTGGCGTAGCTGTCCAGGCGCACCAGGCCCTGGCGGCACTGGGTCACGGCTACAACGACAATGCCCTGCCGGGCGGCGCGCGCGAAGACTTCGAGCAGAGCCGCGTCGTGGTCGGGGCCGGTGCCTACGCCGTAAGCCTCCAGCACAAGCCCTTGCAGCGGCGGGCGCAGTACAGCCTCGACCATCCAGGGCTGGATGCCAGGGTAAAACTTGAGCATTCCCAGGCGCGGCGCGGTCTGGTTTTCGACCACCAGGGCAGCCTCGGGCGGCGGGGGCGGGCTGACAGCCTGCCAGTGAATTGCCAGGTCGATCCCGGCGGTTCCCAGGGGCGGGTAATTGGGCGAATCGAAGGCGCTCAGCCCGCTGGCGCTGACCTTGGTGGCCCGGCAGCCGCGCAGCAGCCGGCCGCCGAAATACAGGCACACCTCGGGGATCGGTTCGCTGCCGGCGATCAGTAGGGCGGTGATCAGATTTTCCAGGGCGTCGCTGCGCACCTCGCACAATGGAATCTGCGACCCGGTGACGATGACCGGCTTGCAAAGCCCGCTCAGCAGAAAAGCCAGCGCCGAGGCGGTGTAGGCCATCGTATCCGTCCCGTGGATCACTACGTACCCGTCGCAGTCGTCCTGGCAGGCTACGATCTGGTGGGCGATCTTGAGCCAGTCGGCCGGGGTCATGTTGGATGAATCGAGCAGCGGCGCAAATTCCTGTACCGTAAAGGCCGGGAGAGCCGGGCTAGAAAATTCGGGCAAGGCCGCCATCTGTTGGCTCAGGAAGCCCGGCGCCGGGGCAAAACCGTGCGGCGTGC
This sequence comes from uncultured Anaerolinea sp., assembly GCA_964416275.1. Lineage (GTDB taxonomy): Bacteria > Chloroflexota > Anaerolineae > Anaerolineales > UBA4823 > RBG-16-57-11. Next base: position 9,719 of record CAYQDU010000115.1, read on the forward strand.
GCTGCATGCCTACGGTTCCGCCAGTATACAAAATTGTAACGCGAGGTTTAGACGGCATAAAAACGATTATAAATCGTTTGCTTTTCTTTTGCCTTTCGAGTATGATTGGCCCAGCCTATTTTTGTGTCAATTCTATGGCGAACGTCACTTCTACTTTGAGTTCAGACTTGGCTGCCATGCGGCAGCGTTGCAACGCGCTGAACGTTGAAGCGTGGAAAACGCCGCGCAGCCAGCCCGCCCGCGCCCAGGCCCTGGCCGAAGATGCGGCCGCCCTGGCGCGGCAGATCGACTATGGTCCGGGTCTGGCGGCGGCGCTGCGGGTGTTATCCCGTCTGCGCTCGCACGCCGGGCAGTATGACCAGGCTTTGCTGCAAGGGCTGGAGGCCCTCGACCTGGCCGAGCGCTGCCAGGCCACAGAACTGCTCCCCTCCATCCTGAACCAGGTTGCCAATGCCTATCGTTACCTGGGCGATACATCGGAAGCGTTGGGCTATTTCCGCCGCCAGGAACAGGCCAGCCAGGTCGTAAATGATCGGCTGGAAGAGGCCAAAGCGCTGATTGGAATCGGCGCGATCTATTCGGATACCCGCGATTACGCTAACGCCCTGACCCACTGCGAGCGCAGCCTGGCGATTTTGCAGCAGTTGGACCAGCCGCCCTATTGGACCGGCGTGGCCTTGAATAATCTGTGTTTTGCCCTATTTAAGTTAAATCGCGTGGAGCAGGCCATCCAGCGCGGCCAGCAAGCCCTGACGCTGGCTCGCAGCACCCAGGATCAGCGCGGCGCGCTGCGCGTACTGAATTCGTTAAGCGAGATTTACCTGGCCGGTGGGGACATCGACCAGGCCCTGACGCACCTGGAACAGGCCCAGGCCGTCATTGCCGGGCTGGATGCAGGCTGGCGCGAGCCAGACCTGGAAAACGAGACTCTGCGCCTGCGCGGCCAGGCTTATCTGAAGCTGAACCGGGATGCTGAAGCCCTGGCCTGCTGGCAGCAAGCCCTGGCCCATTCCGACCAATATAAGCTGCGCGGCAGCCAGTATGAGTGCCACCAACGGCTGGCCGAGGTGTATAAGCGCCTGGGCGATTACCGCCAGGCCCTGGCGCACCATGAATTGTACGAGTCGTATAAGGAAGCAGTCTTTTCGGAAGAAAGCGCGGCCAAGCTGCAAAATCTGGAAGTGCTGTATCGCACCCAGGCGGCGCAGAAGGAAGCCGAGCATTTTGCCCACATGTACGAGCAGACCCGCCTGTTCAACGAGCAGCTTGAATCAGAGGTGCGCGCCCGCACCGAAGACCTGCGCCGGGCGTACGATCAGCTGGCGCGGCTGGACCAGGCCAAGAGCAATTTCATCACCGTCACCGCCCATGAACTGCGCACCCCGCTGACGGTGCTGAAGGGCTACGTCCAAATCTTGCGCAACGACCCCGGCCTGAGCGCCGACGCCTATAAGAGCGAGCTGCTGAGCGGCATCCTGGCGGGCAGCGCCCGCATGCACGAGATCATCAACACCATGCTGCTGATGGTCAAGATCGACAGCCGCACGCTTGAAATCTACCCCCAACCGATTGAGTTGCGCGTGCTGATGGAAAAAATCGCTGAAGGGTTAAAGAGCGCCCTGGATCAACGCCGCCAGACGTTGAGGCTAGACCCGAGCCTGGGCAAGCTGTCTCCAGTAGAGGCCGACCTGGATGCGGTAGAGATCGTTTTCCAGAAGATCATCGAAAACGCCATCAAATACACTCCCGACGGTGGGCGGATCGAAATCAGCGGGCGGGCCTGGCAGGCCGCCCCGCCGCCCGACCTGTCCAGCCGAGACTGCCCGGCCCCGGCGGTTGAGATCATCGTCAGCGATAGTGGAATTGGGATCGATCCAGCTTCGCTGGATCTGATCTTCACCAAGTTTTATCATACCGAAGACGTGCAGCGCCATTCGAGCAGCAAAACCAGCTTCAAGGGCGGCGGCCCTGGCCTGGGCCTGGCGATTGCGCGCGGCATCGTTGAAGCCCATCATGGGCGCCTGTGGGCTGAAAGCGCTGCCCGCGACGAGGCCTGCTGCCCCGGCAGCCGCTTCCACGTCGTCTTGCCGCAGAAGCAGCATTAATCTTCCTGGTGATTTTCGTGCGGGCTTTGCCCCACGAAAATCACCAGGAAAGTTTGCGGACAAAAAATCGGGCGGTTTTGCCGCCCGATTTTTGTTGACAGAGATTTTCATGCCGCTTCGGCGCTGCCGGTGAGCTTGAACAGGTCATACTCCTGGCCGCGCTGGTGGCGGAACTGGCGGGTATACAGGTTGTAGTAATGCCCGCGCTGGCGCAGCAGCTCGGCGTGCGTGCCGCTTTCGGCGATGCGCCCGCCCTCGATCACCACGATCCGGTCGGCCCGGCGGATGGTCGAGAGGCGGTGGGCGATGACAAAGCTGGTGCGCCGCCCGCTCATCAGGTGTTCCATGCCCTTCTGGATCAGGGCCTCTGTGAGGGTATCGACCGAGCTGGTGGCCTCGTCCATGATGAAGATTTCGGGTTGGGCCAGTACGGCCCGCGCCAGGCTGATGAGCTGCTTCTGCCCGGTAGAGAGCAGATTGCCGCCTTCGCCCACTTCAGCCTGGTAGCCCTTCTCGAAGCGGGTGATGAACTCGTGCGCGCCAGCCAGGCGGGCGGCCTGTTCCACTTCCTCGTCGCTGGCGTCTAAGCGCCCGTAGCGGATATTCTCACGGATCGAGCCGGAGAACAGATGCGGGGTTTGCAGCACGATGCCCACCCTCGACTGGATGGCATGCTGGGTGAACTTCGTATAGTCGACGCCGCCGATGCGAATCTGGCCGCCGGTGGGTTCATAGAAGCGGCACAGCAGGTTCACGATAGTCGATTTGCCGCCGCCGGTGGGGCCCACCAGGGCGATGGTCTCGCCCTGGCGCACATGCAGGCTGAAGTCGTGCAGCACCAGGCGCTCCTCTTCAGCCCTGGCCGGGCCATTCTCGCCGGCCAGGGGCGTGCTGTGCAGGGCCTGCTGGTTGCCGACATCGGCATAGGCAAAGTTCACGTGATCGAACTCGATGTCGCCGGCCAGCGTGCCGGGGTCGTAAGCGCCGGGGCGGTCTTGTACTTCAGGTGTGGCGTCGATCAGCGAGAACATGCGCTCGGCCGAGGCGATGGACTGCTGCATTTCGGCGTAGACGCGCGCAATATCCTGGATCGGCCACATCATAAACGTGATGTATGAGACGAACGCCTGGATGCCGCCGATAGTCATCAGCCCCAGGTTGGCCTGCAGGCCGCCATACCATACCACCGCCCCCAGAGCGAAGGCGCTGATGATCTGCACAGTGGGCAGAAACAGGGCCGAAAGCCAGGCGGCCCGATAACCGGCCCGGTACATCTCGCCGGTAAGCTGGCCGAACTCGCCCAGGTTAGCGTCCTCGCGTCCCAGGGCTTTGACCACCCGCACGCCGCTGATGTTCTCGTTGTACGCTCCGGTGATCTTTGAGTTGATCTTGCGCACCATGCGGAACTCGGCCAGGATTTTCTTGCGAAACTCGACCGAAACCCGGACGATGATTGGGATCATGAGCATCACCAGCAGGCCCAGCTTCCAGTTGATGCGCAGCATGAAGTAGCCGGAGGTAAGGATATTCGCTACCGCCCAGGTCACGTCCAACAGCCCCCAGGTGATCAAATCGGAAACACGCTCGGTGTCGGAAGTGACCCGCGACATGATCCAACCCACCGGGGTGCGGCTGTAATACGAAAGCGACAGGTCCTGCAGGTTGTTGAACAGCTTTTTGCGCAGATCGTAGCGTACCCGCTCGCCCAGCACGCCCACCAGATAGATGAACAGAAACACCAGGAGGGCCTGGATAACCTGCAGCACGCCATACTGGATCACGATCTGGATCAGGGCCGGCTTGTTGCGGGCCATGATCCCCTCGTCGATGATGCGCTTGCTCAGGAAGGTAAAGTAGCCATCCAGGATTGAAACCAGCACTACTGTTATCAAGAAGCCTACTACCCACTGCCAGTAGGGGCGGGTCTGGGCCAGGATGCGCAGCACGGTTTTTCCGTTGAACTGGGTGCTGAATTCTTCTTCTTCGAAATAGGTGTCGGTCATCAGAAACCTCCGCCCTTACCCCCGGCCCCTCTCCCGAAGGGAGAGGGGAGTCCTT
>CAYQDU010000116.1:0-4722 GCA_964416275.1 uncultured Anaerolinea sp.
AGTCGTTGGGGCAGCCGGAGATTTTGATCTTCGATTTGTAGGGGAACATCGGGCGGTGCAGCTCGTCCTGGAATTCCAGGGTAATATCGTGCAGCACGCTCAGGGTGTCGATGCAGGCGTATTCGCAGCGGCCAGGCCCAACACAGCAGCTTGGGGTGCGCATATCGCTGCCCGATCCGCCCAGGTCAAAGCCGATCTCGGCCAGATCGTCGAAGCAGGGCTGCAGTTCGGCGGTGGGCGCGCCCAACAGGATCACGTCGCCGGTGGCGCCGTGGAAGTTGGTCAGCCCAGAGCCGTGCTTGTCCCATACGTCGCACAACTGGCGCAGCTTCTCGGTGGTGTAGAACCAGCCCGCGGGCTGGTTCACCCGCAGGGTGTGGAACTCGGCCACGCCGGGGAATTCTTCGGGTTGGTCGGAATAGCGGCCAATCACGCCGCCGCCGTAGCCCTTCACGCCCACGATGCCGCCGTGTTTCCAATGGCCGATGCGATCAAGGTAGGAGCATTCGAGCTGGCGCAGCAGGTCGCGGGCCGATTCTTTTTTCTCGGCCGCCCGTTTGATTTCCGTTACGAAGCTAGGCCAGGGGCCCGTCTCGAGCAGGTCGAGTAGGGGCGTTTCTGGTTTCTTCGCGTCTGTCATGATACAAACCTCCATGGGCGACGGGCGCACGGCTCATCCAGTGAGCCATGCGCCCGTCAGGCAGGAATTCCTATAGGGCGGTCGGGAACAGCCAACCGAAGATGATCCAGGCGATTGCCAGGGCCAGCAGGGTGTTGAAGACTGTCACGATCAGGAACACGATTACCGGCGACCAGCCCATCTTCTTGAAGTCGGTCAGCGAGACTTCCAGGCCCATGCACACGAAGGCCAGGCAGAAGGCCCAGTCTTTCATCGCGGTGATGGCGTTGCCGGCTGTGGCTTCTTTCGACCCCGGCGCCGGGATCAGGCCCACGGTGAACAGGATCGAAGCCAGGATGAAGCCCAGGACGAACTTGGGGAAGCGCTGCCAGATGATGGCGGCGCTGGGGCGTTCCTTCTTGCCTTCGACCACGGTCGAGAAGTAGAAGGCCAGCAAGAAGGCCACCACGCCGATCAGGGCGTTTTGGGTCTGCTTGACGATGGAGGCGATCTTCTGGGCCGTCTCGCCGTAGATCGTGCCTGCGCCTACTACTGCGGCGGTGGTGTCGATATTGCCGCCAAACCAGGCCCCGGCTACCGCCGGGGGCATGTGCATGGCGTTTGCCAGGATCGGGGCCAGCACCATCAGCGGCAGAGCGGTGACGATCACCAGGGCGGTGATGTAGGTGATCTCTTCCTTCTTCGCCAGCACCGAGCCAGCCGCGGCAATGGCGGCCGAAACGCCGCAGATCGATACCGCGGTTGACATGACCGCGCGCAGCGTATCGGGCAAGCCGAACTTGCCGCTCAGCCACCAGCAGAAGAAGTACACGGAAGCGACCATGATCAGGGCCTGGATGATGGCCCCGGCGGCCGCCGTGACGATGACCTTGAAGCTGATGGTCGTACCCAGCAGCACCAGGCCTACCTTCAGGAACAACTCGGTGCGGAAGCCCGGCCGGGCCGTGTCGTACAGCTTGGCCGTCTTCAGCACCCAGTTCGCTACCAGGCCCACCAGGGCCGCCCACAACGGATATTCCAATGCCTTACCGGGGATGCCCAGGCCGATATTGGGAATGTTATATACCTGGAGTTTGAGCCAGCGGGCTACAAACGCCAGCACCACCACAATCGCCAGGCCGAGCAGCATGTTGGCGGTCGTGTTGGTGGGTTCAGCCTTTTTTACAGCAGTCTTAGCCATGTTCTTTTCTCCTCGTCGTGGAAAGGGCTTAGAACTTCATCCAGGTGGGCGCGATCACCTTAATCAGGGCCAGGACAATCAGGACGTAGGCGATGATGACCGACAGCCAATCCTCATTGATTTTTGTTTTCATGGCAATTTCTCCTGAGAGCATGGATAGGGGAGTTTTTGTGCAGCTTATGCGAGGCGAGAGGTAGAATTCTCCCACCCAAAACCGCCCACACGGGCCGTCTGGACGGGCCAGCAAATAATTTGGGATGCACCTCCTGTAGTTCGAAACGTCGGCTGCATGTGAGAGACCGAGGTTTGGAGTCAGGGGCGGGCAAACGACCAAAATCGTTCATCCGCCCCCGAAAAGACTTCTATTTCCGCCGCGGCCGGCGGGCGGTACCACCCCATTAAACCGTGGAACAGGCATGGCGCGCTTCGAGCGCCCTCAAAAAGAGATGCTGCGTAGCTCGCCAGTCGCCTCCACCACGGTTGAGTGGGGAGCTACCTGACGGGTGTGGCCCGGGGCCGGCAAAGCGCCATATAAACGTGCAGGGTTGGAGCGCAGTTTGCCTCTCCAACCCTGATTGTATAGTTTTTCACCTGGTTTTAATCTAAGGATGTGCCTATTTAGAGCTAAGGAAAGTCTTAGATAGGGCCAATTAACCGCCGCTGCAGCGGCATACAGATGCGCCGGATTATACTTCGGATGGCAAAAGCTTGATACAATGCAGTAAGTCTAGCGGCCAGCCGAATTACTTTCGGCGATCCGCCCATAGAACTCGCCTCCTAAGATCAGGACACCGGCCAGGCCGATGATCCCAGCCATGCCCTGGGCGTACAGGCTGACCCAGATCAGCAGAATCAGGTCGGCCAGGCCCAACAGCAACCAGCCGAGGAACAGCCGCCAACGGCGCTGGATCAGGTTTGAGAGGACGAAGCTGAGCAGCATAAACAGCAGGCCCACCCAGGCCTGGCTTTCCAGGTCACGAGTCAAGCGGATATCAAGCGCCCAGGCGGCCATCAAGAGCAGGCCGCCCACCAGCGGAACCAGGGTTAGCGCCAGGGCCAGGCGCGCCCAGCCGGGCAGCGGTCGCTCATCCGACTTTTGGGCGGCAGATTTTGAAACGGGTTTTCGGTTTGCCATGCAAGCAGTTCCTTCCTTAGGAGGAATAGGACACGGATTTAGGGTTGTTTCGCGATATATTCATGTGCGGTGGCCGCGAGAATGACCTTTTTGCAGGGGACTCACCCGTGGGAACCCGTGTCCACCAACTTGTATTCACAGGCAGTAGTTTACTGGATAATTTGGGTTTGTGGGTTGTGGATTTTTGAGGCGGCTCATGTCTATCCTTGAAGCGTTGAAACAGGCTTTTTCTCCTGCCCCCCGGCGGCCCTACCGCCTGTTCCAGATCGAGCCATCGCTGGAGTGCTGGCTGGATTGTGTGATGTGTCCGTGGAGCGAACTGCGCCCGCCCAACGCCACCATGACCTGGGAGACGTTCGAGCGCATCATCCCCTATTTGCGGCTGGCTGAAAACGTAGACCTGACCGGCGGCGGCGAACCGCTCAAAAACCCGCGCCTGACGCAGATGGTTCAGGCTGCTAAGGCGGCCGGCTGCCGGGTAGGGTTCAGCACCAACGGCACGCACCTGACTGCCCGCACTGCGCCAGCTTTAATGGACGCCGGGCTGGACTGGATTTCGTTCTCGGTGGACGCGGCCAGCCCGGCGCTGTATGAGCGTATCCGCCAGGGAGCGCGCTTCGAGCAGGTGATCGCCAACATCGCCGGGCTGCGCGACCTCAAGCGCCAGCGCGCCAGCCAGCCCCCGCAGGTGATGGCGGTCTTTGTGGTCATGACCGGGGCGCAGCAGAACTATCACGAACTGCCGGCCTTTATCGACCTGGCCCATTCGTTGGGCATCGAGCAAGTGATCGCCAAGAACCTGGACGTAATCGTCAAAGACGGCGATGACGATCGGCGGGTATTCTCGCACGAGGGCGCGCCGGTCGAAGGAGTGACCGAGGCGCTCAACCAGGCCCAGACGCGAGCCGAGGCGCTGGGAATGAAGCTGCGCCTGTACGCCTTGCAGCCTCAGGAGGTTACCATCTGCGAACATAACCCACTGGGCAGCCTGTTCTTCAACTGGGAGGGCAAGGTTTCGCCCTGCATCACCCTGGCTTACGCCGGAGAACGGGTGTTCGATGGGCGGCGGGTGCAGGCGACCTGCCAGCAGTACGGCGATATTCGCGCCGAAAGCCTGGAGCAGATCTGGAACCGGCCCGAATATCGCCAGTTCCGGGCCTGCTACGAGGCTCGCCTGAGCGCCGAGCGCCGGGCCACCCTGGATAGCCTGCTGGGAGGCAGTGGAGAAGGCGAACTGCCGCCCGCCCCGCAGGGCTGCCAGACGTGCTATTATTTGTACGGGGTATGATGGATTTGTGAAATCCGAGCTGATTCGTTATCTTTCCGCCGGGCGCATCGAAGCCGTGGCCGATCTGGCCGCCAGCCGTAAGCGGGTCTTAAGCTGGCTGACCGGGCTAACCTATCATCCCGACCCCCGTGTAGCCGACCGGGCGGTGCAGGCGTTTGGCCTGGCCGCCGCCCGGATTGCAGCCTACGACCCGGAGTACGTGCGAGTGCATTTGCGCCGCCTGTTGTGGCTGGTGAGCGATGAATCGGGTGGGATTGGCTGGCGCGCCCCAGAACTGGTGGCCTCGGCCCTGGCCGCCTGCCCCGATCAGTTCGATGAATTCATCTCGCCTCTGGTCTATTTGCTCGATCTGGAGCCGGAGGACGCCCCACGTGTTCGCCCCAGCTTGCTGGCTGGCCTGGCCCACCTGGCCGCCTGCCGCCCGCAGACCCTGCGCTTTGCTCGCCCGCTGCTGCGCATGGCCCTGGCCGACCCCAACC
>CAYQDU010000116.1:4822-13879 GCA_964416275.1 uncultured Anaerolinea sp.
CAGACCCTGCGCTTTGCTCGCCCGCTGCTGCGCATGGCCCTGGCCGACCCCAACCTCAGCGTGCGCGCCCAGGCCCAGACCTGCCTGGAGCGAATTGGATAGCTGGATGCAGATGAAATCTTGGGCGTCCCACCACAACTGGCGATAGGATGCGCCGCCCTGGTTCTTCCAACGAGGGTGAGAATTCTTCTGGAAGTTAAGTTACATCTGGGATGGTAGCCGAAGCGCGGGGCAGAATGGCGACCGGCTCGCCAGGGGGCAGTTCGGCCGCGGCGGCGTCCACCGCCGCCTGCCAGTTGTCGATGGGGTCGAACAGCAGGAAGCGGGCGAAATCGGGCGGCATCTCGGAGAGCAGCCTTAACCGCACCTGCGAGCCATCCCGCGCCAGTTGATACGCCTTGTGCCGCCCAATCTGGAAGCCCTCTCTGGCAAACGCCTCGAATATCTGGGCGTAGGAGGTTTTGCCCTGCATCCAGGTCTCGTAGGCCCGGCTGCCGGTCCCCTCCGGGCAGGCGGCTGCCAGCAGCAGCCTGGCCCCCGGCCGGGCCACCAGGCTGGCGTGATACAGCCCCTTCTGGGCCTGGTAAACGTTGATGTCTTTGGGATGGCCGCCGGGCGAAGCGATCACCAGCCCGTAGCGCCGGGCGGCGCTCACCTGGCAGACCTGACGGCAGAGCGGGATGCCGGCTTGCATCACCGCTCGCGGCGCGCCCGCCAGGGCGTGGACGATCTGTTTTTGGTGGTTCAGCACCGTGTTGAGCGCAAAATGCACTCCAATGCAGTCGCCAATCTCTTCCACCTCCTGGCGAGCCGGGTTGGTTTCATATTCGCCCAGGCGCGAGGCGGGGTTCATCATCAGGGCGTGGTTGGCGTTAATCATTTCGACCCCGCCCAGGCCAATTGCGGCGCTCTTGTATCCGCCGGAGAAGCCCTCGAACTGGTGCGGCTCGATATTACCCACCACAATGCGCAGGTCGGCCTCGGCATACGTGCGGTTGACCTGCACCGGCACGCCGCGCCGGGTCTGGCCGCGGGCCGCCAGTTGACTGGCGTCACGGGCGTCGTGACAGAGGACCGGGTAGCGGGCGATGATTTCCTGCGGCAGCGTCAGCCCAAAATCCTGGGGCGGCATGGGAACGTGCGTGCCGGTGGCAATAATCAGAGTGATGGCCTGTGGCGGCAGACCCAGGGCTGCCAGCCGCTCCAGCAGGGGCGGCAGCAGCAGGTGATGCGGCACCGGGCGGGTTTTGTCGTTGACGGCGATGGCCGCGTGACGCACGCCGCGAAAATCCTCCAACCGCGTCCCGCCCAAGGGGTTATCCAGGGCGCGGCAGACTTCACCCAGCGGGTCGGCTGCTGGGGCCGCCTCCGGCGCGGCGATGATGTCTACTGGCCGCCCGCCTGGCAGATGAAACTCGATTTCGGTTTTTCCATAGGGAAGCGTGTAAATGGTCATATTTAATGGCTCTTCCACCGAGGGCCAGAAATTTTCTATCTATTGGGGGGATTTGCAGGTGGCGTAGCCATCTGCAAATCCCCCCAATAGATTTTTTCCCGGCGAAGCCGGAGGAACCTTTTTAATCGACCGTCAGGGTCTTGCTCAGGTTGCGCGGAAAGTCGGGGTCGTAACCGCGCGCCAGGCTCAGGCGGTATGACAGCAATTGCAGCGGCAGCACCGCCAGCAGCGCCACGATGTCGGCGCTGACCCCAGCGGCCGCCTCCGGCAGGGTAATTAGATGATGAGCGTTGTTACGCAGGCGCGAGTCTTCCAGCCCTACAGCAATCGCCAACCCACCCCGGCAGGTTACTTCATTAACTCCGCTCACGATCAGCGGCGTGTCTTGCGGCCCGGCCACGAAGATCACCGGATAGTTTTCCGAGACGGCCGAAAGCGGCCCGTGCTTGAACTCGGTCGAGAGCATTCCCTCGCAGTGAGTATAAGTAATTTCCTTGAGCTTGAGCGCCCCTTCCAGCGCAATGGGGTAGGTCAGCCCATAGCCCAGGATATACAGGTCGCCCCACGGGGCCACCAGACCTTCGACCGCCTGCACCTGCGGCCCGGCCTGCTCGATGGTCTGCTGCATCAGGTCAGGCAGATCGTCCAGAACGCCCAGGTCATGTCCGCCCAGCTTGAGCGCCAGGTACAGGAAGGCCAATACCTGGTTGGTGAAAGTTTTCGTGGCTGGGACGCTGATCTCGTAGCCGCAGGCCAGGGGCAGGTAGACCTCGCTGACCCGGGTCAGGGTCGAGCCAATCACGTTCACTAACCCCAGGATTTTGACCCCCCGCGCCTGGGCGACGTGGATGGCGTTCAACACGTCTTTGGTCTCGCCGCTCTGGCTGACAAACACGGCTACGTCGTCTGACCCCAGGGCCGGGCCGTACTGGGCCATGAACTGTGGGGCCAGCACAGGGATGGCAGCCTGTCCGGCCAGGCGGGCCAGGTAGACCGCTCCCGCCAGGCAGGCGTGGTGGCTGGTGCCGCAGCCCACCAGGTACAGGTTGCGAGCCGAACGCATCCGCTCTACCATGCGCTCGACGTCGTCCGAGCGCCCGAACAGGTGCAGCATCTCGGCCGCTACGCTGGGCTGTTCGTGGATTTCCTTGAGCATGAAGTGCGGATAGCCGCCCTTTTGGGCCGATTCCATCGTCTCGGTGATGGTTTCGATGGGGCGCTCGATGAGCGCCCCATCGCTCACCCGGTGCAGTTCCACCCGGTCGGGCCACAGGGTCACGATCTCGCCATCCTGCACCCGGATCACCCGGCGGGTAAGCGGCAGCAGCGAGGGCAGGTCTGACGACAGACAGGTGAAACCTTTGCCCACGCCCACCACCAGGCCGGAACCTTTCTTGAGGGCGTAGAGGGTTGGCTCGCCCACCCGGCCAATCACAAAGGCATAATCGCCCTGCAGATCTTGATGCGCGCAGCGGATGGCTTCGATAAAGCCCAGCCCCCGGTTGATGTGACGCTCTACGGCGTGGACGCAGCTCTCGCCGTCGTTGGCCGAGCGCACCGTCAGTCCTTCAGCCATGAACTGCTGGCGCAGCTCTACATTGTTGACCACGTTACCGTTATGCGCGCCTACCAGGTCGCCGTCCGAGTCCAGGTGAGGTTGGGCGTTCACCTGCGATGGCGCTCCAAAGGTGGCCCAGCGGAGCTGCAAAATGCCCCGGCTGCCGCGCATCTCGGCAAAGTTCAGCCGTTCTGCCACCGCCTCAATTTTTCCGGCATCTTTGCGCAAATCCACCGCCCGCTGGCCGTGCAGCGTGGCGCAGCCCACTGTGTCGTAGCCTCGATAAGACAGCCAGCGTCCCGCTTCGATCAAGATCGGTCCCAGGTTTTCTTCGTGGTTGGTCACATAGCCAAAAATTCCGCACATGCAGAGGTAATCCTTTCATCCTAAAGGGGAGTGATGAAAGGATTCTACTTGATTTCAGGCTCTCTAAATAGCCGATTTATGAGCCGGGGATGGGACTGCGTCTCTCTTCCGGCTGCGCCGGGAAAGAGGATTAATCGTGGATTTTGTCGCACGAAGTGCGACAAAATCCACGGAACAACTCTTTTTGAAGGCGCTCGAAAAGAGCCATGCCTGTTCCACGGTTTAATGGTGGTAACGGCACAGCCACGTATTCTCGTAAAAATATAGAAAAACTTCCGCCGAAGGCGGAAGACCCCAATAGGCGAACACATGATTCGATGCTACCCGGCCAGCATTTCGGCCGGTAGATGCGGCAGGTCCAGGCTGGCCTCGTCGCAGAACAGCATGGCCCGCTCGATCACGTTGCGCAGTTCACGGATATTTCCCGGCCAGGTATGATCCATCAGGGCCTGCATGGCGCGCGGGGTCACATCTTGAATGTTCAGCCCCATGCGCAGATTGTTGCGCCGGATGAACATGCCCACCAGTTCGGGCAGGTCTTCTTTGCGCTCGCGCAGCGGGGGCAGGTGCAAATCGACCACTTTCAGACGGTAGTACAGGTCTTCGCGGAACTGGCCCTGGCGCATCATGGCCTGCAGGTCGCGGTTAGAAGCTGCCAACACCTGCACGTCCACCTTAATCAAGTTTACCCCGCCCACCCGGCGGAAAGCCCGCTCCTCCAACGCTCGCAGCAGCTTGGCCTGCATATCCAGCGGCATGGAGGCGATTTCGTCCAGGAACAGCACCCCACCGTCGGCCACTTCCATCAAGCCCGGCTTGCGCTTTTCGGCCCCGGTGAAGGCCCCGGCCTCGTAGCCGAACAGCTCCGATTCCAGCACCGTGTTTTGAATGGCGGCGCAGTTGATAGCAATAAAGGCTTTGCCGGCCCGCGGCCCTAGCTTGTGAATGGCATTTGCCAGCACCTCTTTCCCGGCCCCGGTTTCGCCGGTAATCAGCACCGAAACGGAGGCTTCGGCCGCCCGGCGAGCCTGGCTCAACAGGCGCTGCATAGCCGGCGACGAGCCGATGATAAAATCCTGCTCTTGCTGGCGCGATTGGCGCAGGTGGGCCAGTTCGCGGCGCAGGGCTACGATCTCCATCGCCCGCAGGATCGATTTTTCCAGGGCCGAGAGGCTGATTGGCTTTTGCAGGAAGTCGTGCGCGCCGTTCTTCATCGCCTCTACCGCCATCTCGATGTCGCCGTAGGCGGTGATCAGGATTACCGGCGGACGAACCGGCAGGCTGGCGATCTCGTCCAGCAGATTTGGGCCATAGCCGTCGGGAAGCTGCACGTCCAGCAGTACGATGTCGGCTTTAGCCTGGCGCAGGCAGGCCCGCGCCTCGCCCAGGGTTCCCACGCCAATCACCTCATAGCCCCGGCCCCCCAAGAACGCGGCGATATTGTGCCGGGCGTTTTCCTCATCATCCACAATCAAAATCGTAGCAGCCATATGCCTCTTGTGTATGTGGTTCTTCCGCCCGAAGGCAGGAACTTCTCGATCGGTGGGAAAATATGCGGCTGCGCCGCATATTTTCCCACCGATTGAATTTGAGCCTCAGGCCTCCGCCGGCAGGCGAACGCGGAAGATCGTCCCGCCGGGGAAGCTCTCTAGCTGAATATCGCCTTTGTGAGCTGTCAGAATGCGCTTGGCAATTGCCAGGCCCAGGCCGGTGCCGCTTTGCCCGGTGGTGAAGAAGGGTTGAAAGACCTTATCTTGCAACTCTTTGGGGATGCCGGGGCCGTTATCGGCCACGCTGGCTTCTATAAAAGCGTGGCCCTCAACCCATGCCGGGCGCACCTTCACCACCAGATGACCGCCTTCGCCCATGGCCTGCAAAGCGTTGGTGATGAGATTGCTGAAGACCTGTTCCAGGGCGCGCAAATTGCCCAGGGCCGGGGGACAGCCGGGGGTGATCGTCAGGTCGTAGCGCACGTTAAGCTTGGTAATGCGCGGGCGCAGCCGGTCCAGCAGGCGCTGGAGCAATTGGGGCAGGTCCAGCCGCTCCATCTCGTACTCGGCCGGTTTCGAGAAAGCCAGCACCGAGCGGATCAGATCGGCCAGCCGGTCGCAGTCTTGCAGCATGCGGGTGATATTCTCCTGGCCGGGGTCTTCGGGCGGCAGGCTCATTGCCATCAACTGCAGGCCGGTGCTGATGTTATTGATCGGATTGCGCACTTCGTGGGCGAACACGGCGGTCACTTCGCCCAACAGGGCGCGATGCTCTAACTGCTGGGTGTGCAGACGGATCTGCTCTTGTTCGCTCTGATCGACAATCAGGATTACCACAGCGGCGGTGCGGTTGTCTTGCAGCACTGGGAAGATGCGCACCTGGGCCAGGAAGGCTTCGCCGTTGCGCCGGTACAGGCGGGCGCTGCCCAGGTTGTGGGTAGCGCTGCCGTGTAAGGCGTCGTTCAGGGCAGGCAGCAGGCCGTCTGGCCCGATCAAGACCTTCTCCACCGGATGCCCGGCCACTTCCAGGCTGGCGTAACCCAGCATCAGCTCGGCGGCCTGGTTGACGCGCATAATGTTCAGGTCTGGGTCGAGCAGCACCAGCCCTTCCTGATGATTATCTTCCTGGGTTTCCTGGATGCGGCGCTGTAAGCTCAGGCGGGCCACCTGCTCGTTCAGGTCGGCCAGGCGAGCCTGCTGCTGGAAAAGCGCGGCGGCGGCGGCGGCCAGCAGTTGGGCGGCGTTGCGCTGGAAATAGGGCCGGTTTTTGGCCGGCTCGTTGGCCCCGCCGTTGATCGTAGATTTTTCCTCCTCAAAAGGCCGCTCGTCGCCCAGGGCCAGCAGGCCGATGACGGCCCGCACCTGCCCCAGGGGGGCGGTTGCCAGATAGGCCAGCCCGGCCTGGCGGGCGGCCCGGTGCAGAGCGCAGGCGGGGCGCTGGCGGCGTTCCCACACCTGGGGCGTGTTGAGCCGGGTCAAATCGTGGATGGGCAGCTGCGCCGGCCAGCCGCCCGGCGGCTGACCGGCGGCGGCGCAGCGTTCCAGCCATGGACGATCGCCATCCAGCTGGTAGAGCGCCAGGGTCTGCGCTCCGGTCATGGCCTGCCCGGCCGCCAACAGCCGATCGAGACTGGCCTGGAAATCGCCCTCTTCGAGCGCCTCGCTCAGGGCATGCAGGGCCGGCCAGTCTGGCCCACTGCGGGCCGCTGAATTGGGATCGGTCTGGATGACGACCAGGCGGGTCTTATGGTGGGGAGGCAGGCTGGCGCGGGTCAGTTGGATGGGCAGCGATGAACCGTCGCGCAGCAGCAGCGTGTGAGAAGCAGGCCGGGCAAGCAGTTCGGGCGCCATTTCGTCCTGCCATTCGGGGATCAGGGCGCACACATCCAGGCCGGTCAGCTCGGCCCGGGTATAGGCCGATAGCTCGGCCAGGCGGCTGTTGCCCACCAGGATGCGCGCCTCAGGCGCTTCCGCCAGGGCTTCGACCAGCAGGGCGGCATGCGGCATTAATTCGAGAAAAGTCTCGATTTCCTCCAGGCGCAGGGCGCGGGTGCGGCTTAAACCGGGCAGAAAAGAAAAGTTATCGTTCATCCAGCCTGGACTGTCTGTCGAAGGTCCCGGCTTGGGCGCGCCTGGCGCTGCCGGGCTGGCAAGATGCCTTCCATGGTGCGATATTTAGCGACAGTGCGCCGGGCGACCTCGAAACCCAGCCCGGCCAGGGCCGCGGCGATTTCGGTATCGCTGAGGGGGCAGCGTTCTTGAGCAATGATTTGCAGCAGGGCGGTGCGTACATTCAGGCTGCGGTCGAACCAGCGGGCCAGGGGCGTGATCTTGCGGTTGGGCAATTGTACTGCTTTTCCGGCCACGGCGCGCGAAATGGTCGATTCATGCACGTCCAGTTCATCGGCCAACTGGGCCCGGGTGACCGGGATCAGGTGCGCGTCGCCTTCCAGAATGTAGCGCCGCTGCAAACCCGCCAGGCGCTGCATCAGGCGCACCAGGGTATGATCGCGCTGCTGCAAGCATTTGACCAGCAGGGCGGCCTCTTCCAGATCGGCCTGCCAGGCTTCGGTTTTTTCGGACGGGGCCTGGGCTACGGCCTGGCGGAACTGCGGGTTGATCCGCAGCGCGCCGGCGTAGGGCGAGACGATCTCGACGACCAGGGGGGTATCAGGCCCATCGTGCAGGCGGCTGATGACCACATCTGGCGCGGTGTAGCTGACCCCGGCGGCCTGACCCTGGCGGATATCGCCCCAGTGGGCCCGGGCCGGAAAGGGGTTCAGGTTTTCGATGATGAAGACCGCAGTGGCTTCGGCCTGGGCTGGAGAGGTGTGCAGCAGGCGGCCCAGGTCGGCATAGGCTCGCCGGCCAAGCAGCTCCAACCCCTCGCAGATGGCGCGCCCGGCCAGGGGCGGGGTCGGGCGGGTCTCGCCCAGGGCTTCCAGTTGGGCCAGCAGAGCCTGTTGGGGGGTGGACGACCCCACCCCCAGCGGCTCGGCCCGCTGGATCAGGCGCTGGACCTGCTCCACCTGGCTGAGGGGGACGTGGTGATAACGAGCCACGTCTTGCAGGCTCACTTCCAGCAGGCCGTCATCGTTCAGGCTGGTCAGCAGATGGGCTGCCAGGGGGCGGTCGGCGGGGAGCAGTTCGAGGGCAATTTGGCGCAGTACAAAGGTGGGCAGGTCTTCGACCGCCGCCGCCCACTCCTCGCCGCGCTCGTCGCCCTGCTCCAGCCGCCCTGCTGCGCTGCGCCGGAAATCCTGGCGGGGCGAGACGAACACAATCGGCTGGTCGCCGGCTTTGGGGGCCGAGCAGGCCGGGCAGAGGCCCGGCCCGCGCCGGCCGCGCGGCAGCGGTCGGCCGCAGTGTGGGCAGCACGGGCTGGGAGCCAGTTCCAGGGCCGGGTTCGAGGCCAGGGCGGAATCGATGCGCTGAGCCAGCTCGGCCCCAGTCAGTTCTAGCAGCGACATGGTTTGGGCCAGGTGCGCTGTGGTCAGCGGGCGCAGGGCGTGGGATTGCGATTGGAACAGCATGATGGGCCTATCCTCGTGTCAGGTGGATTATAGCCCAGGGTGCAAGATTCGTGCCAGCGTGGCTGGGAGCTAGAAATCAGAAACCAGGATATTTGTCAATCCAGGCGCATGACGTTTGCGAGGTGATGTTATGGGATGAGAGTGCTACAATAAATATCGCCCGGTGTCGGCGCGGATGCCCGATGCGCCGGCCAAACCCACACAAAAGTTGCAAAAGAAGGGACCTCTATGCTCCGTGCGATTCTGATCTATCTTTCCAAAGCCGTTTGGGCGCGCAATATCGTCACCAAATGGCAGTTCGCCTGGCGAGCCGCCTCGCGCTTTGTGGCGGGCGAAAAACTGGAAGACGCCCTGCGAGTGGTCAAGGAGCTGAATACCAAAGGCATCAACGCCACCCTTGACCTGTTGGGCGAGCACACCGATTCCCCGGAGGCCGCTCGCCGCGCCACCGAGGAAATCATTAATATTCTGGATGGGATTGAGGCTTCCGGCGTGCGTTCCAACGTGTCGGTTAAGCTGACGCAGATTGGGGCGCGCATCAGCGACGATCTGGTGACGGAGAATTTGCAGCGCATCCTTGAATACGCCAGGTCCAAAGGCAATTTTGTGCGCATCGACATGGAAGATTCGCCCTATGTGGATCAGACCCTGGGG
>CAYQDU010000117.1:0-13708 GCA_964416275.1 uncultured Anaerolinea sp.
CGCTCATTGCGTTTTCTTTTGCTCCTTCGGGTCAGACGGTATTCAAAGAACAGACGAGCAGCCAGCAGACCTCAGGTAACGCTCCGGGGGGAGCTGCGGCGATCACCTCCTTTCAGGGCGATGGGGCAGGCGGGGCGAAAAAAAACGGCCCCATTCGCAAGCGGAATGGAGCCGAGACAGACGGAAATGCAGAATGAGCGCGCCCCGAAGTTGGGCGTGGGGCCGGAGAATCCCCCCGGCCGGGTTGGTTGGGAGCAGGCGAAGTCTGGGGTTGGTCGCCATCACAGGTAAATGAGAATAAACCATGTCATCGGGTGAGCGATGTGACCTTTGCGGTTCGATAATTTTATTGTCAGACAGCAAGCCAGAATTCTGGAATTATACTATAATATTGCGGAAGAGCCACAAAATGATAGCTCCCCGCTCAACCGTGGGGGAATGACGGGCGCGCTTCGCCGAAGAAGGTTAATTGTGGATTTGGGCGCTTGAAGTGCGCCAAAATCCACGCAGCATCGCCTGCTCCACGGTTTCACGGAAATTTTTCTATATGTTTGGGTTGCTGCGTGGTGCAGCCACGCAGCAACCCAAACATAGCTTCTTTCCCGGCGAAGCCGGAGGAGCCAAAATCACAGGCAGGTGCAAATGAAGATCGACCCTGGTCTGGCGGTGGTGGTGGGGGCGGCGCTGGTTTTTTATCTGCGCCTGATTCTGCTGCAGCGCCAGCGCGCCAGGCAGGCCGGGCCGGCCCGGCGCGCGCCGGCCGCGGCGAAGCGCAAAGGCGGCGCTCCGCCCGCGCCCGCCGCGCCGCGGTATTCGATCCTGAGCCAGAACCGGCGTAACCAGATCATCGGCGGGGTGGGGCTGGCGGCGCTGCTGGCGGGGGCGCTGCTCAAGGCCGGGGCGCTGGGGGGGCTGCCGGTCGAGCCGTACTGGTGGATTCTGGTCAGCCTGGGGATGGTGGGCTTTAGCTGGGCCTTCGCGCTATGAACCGCTTTCCGATTTGCCCGCAGTGCGGCCAGAATACGG
Organism: uncultured Anaerolinea sp.; assembly: GCA_964416275.1. GTDB lineage: Bacteria > Chloroflexota > Anaerolineae > Anaerolineales > UBA4823 > RBG-16-57-11. The sequence continues at coordinate 1,027 of CAYQDU010000117.1, forward strand.
CGGTCGAGAAAGTCAGCCGCCTGTACGTGGTGGGCAGCGAGGTCAAGTGGCGGCGCAAGGGGCGGCGCGGCGATCCGTCTGAGGCCGATAGATTGCCGGGGGAGGCCCTGGCCCCGGCGTTTGCCGGGCTGTCTGGCGGGCAGTTACAGGCCCTGGGCCAGCGCCTGGCCCCGCCGGGCGGGTCGAAAGGCGCGCCGCTGCGCCTGATTCCGCCCGATTGGATTGTGGCGGCCCTGACCCTGATCGCCCCGCTGTTCGTGTATCAGGTGGCCGCGCGCCAGCCGGAGATGCTGTGGCTGGCCCTGGCGGCTCTGGCCGGGTTCTACGCCTTCTACGCCTGGCAGCGCAAGGCGATTCTGGCCCGCTTTGCCGCCCGCCAGCAGGCCGAGCAGGCCGAGCGGCGGCGGGCCGAGCAGGCTGTCCGGCGCTGGATGGGGCTGTATTACTGCCTGGACGATGACTGCGTATTTGACCCGGCCGGCGGGCCGGCCGCCCCAGCCGATCAGTTGGCCGGGATGATCTATTCTGACCCAATCGAGCCACCCCACTTAACCGTGAGTTAGCCTGTGGCGCTCTGTGAGGGCCTGAAAAGCTGTTCGCGCTGGCGTGGGCCACGCAAAATGTCCTACCGTCGATTCGCGCCGCCGCGCCGTGAGCGTTTCAAACCTGCCCCTACGCCATCCAACGCCGGGCGGTCCCACCGGGCGGGTTATGGAAAGATCTAAAGAAGAGATGCTGGGTGGATTTTGTCGCCCGAAGTGCGCCGAAATCCACGCTGAGGCGGCGGTGTGAAGACGATTCTTCCGGTCTTGCAGGTGGGGCGGATTGCCCAGGAGCGGCTGGCGGCGCAGGCCGACCCCGGCGCGGCGGTGATGGGGGTCACGTCGCGGGGGGTGTTTTTGCGCCTGGCGGATGGCGGGGTGGTGTTTCTGTCGAGTGAGGCGTATGGCGGGCCGCTGACGCTGAACCTGGGGGCGGGCGCGGGGCGGCTGGCCGGGTTGGAGGCGCGAGCAGTGGGGCGGGTTTCGATGGGGGAGATCGAATTTCCAGGGTCGGCTGTTGTTTTGCGCATAGCCAATAATGTGGGCGTTTGGGAGGCCCCGGACAGGCCCGGCCTGGTTTTGCCAGTCGGAGCGTGGGCCGGGCGCTGGCGGGCCGTCGCCCGGCAGGCGCTGGCCCTGCGCCCGGTGGGGCAGGCCGGAGGGCTTCTGCCCGCCGCCCTGGCGGTGAGCGGCCCGGCCGCGCCGGGGCAGGCCGCCCGGCTGGAAGGCGCGCCTGGCCCGCACCTGGCCTGGGAGGGTCGGTTGGCTGGGCTGCAGGCGGCCTGTCAGGCCGCCTGGCGGGCGCGGCAGCCGCTGGCCCTGGGCGAAGCGCTGGGGGCGTTTATGGGGCTGGGGCCGGGGCTGACCCCTTCGGGCGACGATCTGATCGCCGGGTTCCTGCTGGCCCTGGCGCGCTGGGGCGACCTGATCTGCCCCGGCCTGGCCCTGGACGATCTGGCCCGCCCGCTGCTGGCGCGGGCGAGCGGGGCCGCCAGCGCCCTCTCGGCCGGGCTGCTGGCCTGCGCCGCCCGGGGTCAGGCCGACGAGCGCCTGATCTTGGGGCTGGACGGCCTGCTGGTCGGCGCGCCGGATGCGCCGGTTTGCGCGGCAGCCCTGGCCGGGTGGGGCCATACCTCCGGCCTGGACGCTCTGGTTGGAATGGGAATTGCCCTGGGGGTGTGAAAGAAACCAAATTTGGAGGTTGTTGCCTGGCTACGCCAGGCAACAACCTCCAAATATAACTTCTTTTCCCGGCGAAGCCGGGAGAGCCCATCTTTTTCAGGCGAGTGCAGGGTTAGCCGATGGACAGCGTGTTGAGGAAGGCCTGGGCCCGCTGGCGGGCGGCGGGGGCGCTTTCCACCTGCAGCAGGTCTTGGGCCAGGGCCTGGGCCTGGGCCAGGTTGAGCGCCCGCAGGATGGCCTTGACTCGCGGAATGCCGCCCGAGGTGAGGCTCAGCTCGTCTACGCCCAGGCCGGCCAGGACGGGGACGGCCAGCGGGTCGCCGGCCAGCTCGCCGCATACGCCCACCCATTTGCCCTCGGCGTGGGCGGCCTGGGTCACCTGGGCGATCAGGCGCAGAACGGCCGGGTGGAGGGCGTCGGCCAGGCCGGCCAGCATGGGGTTGCCGCGTTCGGCCGCCAGGGTGTATTGGGTCAGGTCGTTGGTGCCGATGCTGAAGAAATCGACTTCTTTCGCCAGCAGCGGGCTGAGCAGGGCGGCGGAGGGGATTTCGACCATGATGCCGGATTCAATCGGCCAGGCATGGGGCTTGCCTTCGGCGGCCATCTCGGCGTGGGCCTGCTGGAGGAACTGGCGAGCCTGGCGCACTTCGTCGATGTTCGCTACCATGGGGAACATGATGCGGTAGGGGAAATCGGCCCCGGCCCGCAGGATAGCGCGCAGTTGGGGCATGAACAGGGCTGCGTCGTGCAGGCACAGGCGGATGGCGCGCACGCCCAGGAAAGGGTTTGGCTCGGCCGGGAGCTGGACGTACGGCACTTCTTTATCACCGCCCACGTCGAGGGTGCGGGCGGTGACGGGGCGGCCCTGCATGGCCGCGCCGATCTGGCGCAGAGCGTCGAGCTGTTCGTCTTCGCTGGGCGGGGTAGAGCGGGTGAGGAACAGGAATTCGGTGCGCAGCAGCCCCACGCCCTCGGCTCCGTTTTGCACGGCCTGGGGGGCGTCTTTGACGCTGCCCAGGTTGGCGAAGACTTCTACCCGCTGGCCGTCTTGGGTGAAGGCTTTGCCCTGGCTGGTTTGCAGCAGGCGCTGGCGGGCGGCCAGCCATTCCTGGCGTTGGGCCGTCAGGCGGGTTTGGACTTCGGGGGAGGGGTTGACCCACAGCGCGCCGCTGAAGCCGTCCAGGGCCACCAGGGCGCCGGGTTCCAGGCGCTCGAGAGCGGCGCTGACGCCCGAAATGGCCGGGATGCCCAGGGCGCGGGCCAGGATGGCGCTGTGCGAGGTTGGCCCGCCGCCGGTGGTCATCAGCCCCAAGACTTTGCTCATGTCGAGCTGAGAGGTTTCGCTGGGGGTCAGGTCGGCGGCGTACAGCACCACCGGGTGGGCCAGCTCAATGCGCCCGGCGGCGTCGCTGCCGGCCAGGGCGAACAAGACCTGGCCGCGCACGTCCAATACGTCGAGGGCCCGCTGCTGGAGGTAGGGGTCGTCCAGGCCGCGGTAGGCGGCGGCTACGTCTTCCAGCACGCGGTTCCAGGCCTGGGCGGCGTTCTGATGGCCGGTCTGGATCGCCTGGCGCACCTGGTCCAGCAGGTCGGGGTCTTCCAGGATCAGGCGGTGAGCGTCGAAGATGGCGGCTTCGGCTTCGCCGCTGGCGGTGAGCAGTTGGCGGCGGCGCTGGGCGATGACCTGTTCGACGATCTGGATGGCCTGCTGGATGGCCTGCCATTCGGCGGCCGGGTCTTGGGCGGGGGTGGTGGGGATGGGCGGCAGGGGCGGCTGGTAGCGGTAGAACGGCCCCAAGGCCACGCCTTCGGCCACCGGGACGGCCTGGATGGCGCCTTTGGCCAGGGCGGCCGGTTGGGCGGCCGGCCCCAACGGGCGGGCCCCGGCGGCTTCTTCGGCGGCCGAGGCGGGCGCTTCGCCAAAGTTCTTGGCTACCAGGGCCTGCAGGGCGGCCAGGACGGCTTCGGCCTGCGGGCCGCTGGCGTTGATGCGAATATGGTGGTTTTCGACCGCTCCCAGGGTTGCCAGGGCGTTCAGGCTGCGGGCCGAGACGGGGCCTTTGCCGGTGGTCAGGTTGTAGACCTGCACCTGGGCGTCGAAGCCGGAGGCGGTCTGTACAAAGCGGGCTGCCGGGCGGGCGTGCAGGCCGTGCTGGTTTGTGAGGGTCACTTCGATGGTGTGTTCGGCGGGCGGGACGGCGGGGGCGGTTGGGGCGACGGGGGCGGCCGGCGCGCCGCCCAGGTGTTCTTGCTTGGGCTGCATGGCTCCGGCGGCTTCCCGGCAGACGGCCTCCAGGTCGCTGCCCAGGCCGGCCTGGACGGCCGCGGCGATAGCGCCTTCGACCAAGGGGGCGCTGCACAGGCGCACCGGCCCGGAGGGGGCGTCCATCAGCAGATCGATCGCCAGTTGGGCGCTCAGCACCGCGCTGCCCAGGTCCATCAGCACGCACACGCCATCCGGCGAATCGACCGCCTGGATGGCCTGGCTGATTTCGACCGCATCGGTGCCAAATTCTTGCCGGTTTTCGCCCACCCCGGCCGCCACGGCCAGGGCGATGGGCGCAGGCGTAACCTGGCGGATCAGGGCTGCCAGGGCTTCGCCCAGGGCGCGACTATGAGATACCAGCACCAAGCCAACCATAATGCCTCGCTGAAAGGATGGCGGCGGCCTCTGCGGGCCGCCAGGGTGAGTGAACGGTTATGATCGGGAGGCTATGGTCAGCGCCAGCCAGATGCCGTAGAGTATGAAGCCAACCCCGGTCAGCCCGAACAGGATGTTGATCCACTGGACGGTTTTGACCGAAGGGTGCAGGTCGAGCAGGATGCTGCGCAGCCCCAGGAGCGAGTGGGTGACGGCGCAGGCCAGGAAGATGACTTCCATCGTCACGATCCAGGGGTTGCTGAAGTAGGCCACCACGTCGGCGTAGTTCATCAGCCCGCCCTGCGAGCCGACGAAGTGGTTGACGATCAGGTGGACGAAGATCAGGATCACCAGCAGCGGGCCGGTGGCGATTTTGATCAGCCAGGCCCAGACGGTTTCTTGCGGGCGAACCGGGGTAAGCGTTTGTGAGGTCATTTGGGTTTTTTCTCCGGGCGGACTGCGCCTAGCCCATGAACATGCGCACGGCGAAGATCAGGATGGCGACCAGGCTGACGACCATCAGCCCAACAAAGACCTGTTTCTGGCTGGTTACGCCGATGCCAAAGCTGGTGAGGACGATGCGCAGGCCGTTCAGGGCGTGGATGATGCCGGCCGCTACCACCAGCAGCTCGCCAAAGACGAAGATCGGGCTGTGGATCAGATCGAGAAAGCCCTGGTAGGCGGCTTCGCCCTGGGCCAGCTGGCCCAGCACGATCAGGTGCAGGAACAGGTACAGGGTCAGGCCGAGGGCGGTCACCCGATTTAAGATGAACGCCCATCCGCCGATCTGGCGGCCAACCGGGTTGAACCATTTCCAGGCTTTGCGGGCCGAGGGTTGATTGGTCATTTCTGTCATGGTTTGTTTTCCTCCATACCGGGCGTTACTGGCCGCCGAACAGGCTGCGGATGCGATGCACGATGACGCGCTTGCGTAAGTCCATAATGCGCCGGGCGGGGTCTACAAACGACGGGCAGACGGCGGTGCATTCAAAGGCGCTGTGGCAGCGCCATACGCCAGCGTCAGAATCGGCCAGGGCTATCAGGCCGGGCTGCTGGCGCAGGTCGTTCATCTGGATGCCAGCCAGGACGGCCGGGCCGAGGTAGCGCTCGGAGGTGATCGAGATGGGGCAGGCGCTGATGCACAGGCCGCATTCGATGCAGTCGGAGAGGCGGATGTACTGCTCGGTTCCAGGTGGGAAGTCTTGGGGGCTGTGTTCGATTTCGGCCTGCGAGGCGGGCAAGACGGCCGGGGCGTGGGCCACGTCCATGCTGCTGTAGAAGCGGCCCATGTCTACGGCCAGGTCGCTGACGACCGGGAAGTTGCGCAGCGGTTCGACCCGCACCACGCCGCCGTTTTGGGTTACGTCGCGGATGGGGGTGATGCAGGTGAGCTTTTCGACGCCGTTGACGCGCATGCCGCACGCCCCGCAGGTGGAGTGGTGGCAGGCGTGGCGGAAGCACAGGCTGCGGTCTTGGAAGGCCCAGATGCGTTCTACGGCGTCCAGCACGTATTCGTCGGGGTTCACCTCGAGATCGAACGAATCGTAATGGGGCTTTTCAGCGCCTTTTTGGCGGTAGACCAGGAATTTTACCTTCCATTGGGTTTCGGTCATGAGGATCACTCCCTCTAGTTTTGGATGGCGTAATATTGGCGGTAAGAGAGCAGCGGGGTGTCTTTGGTGAGGCAGGGGGCCGTGACGCCCAGTTTGGCGCAGACCACGTCGGCCGTCTTTTCGGCCATGGCCCGCAGGGTGGTGGCTTTACCGCCGGTGATGGTCACGAAGCCATCGACGTTATGGGTTTCTTTGTGGTCGTAGCATTTGAAGGTGCGGGCGATGCTGCGCCCCGACCCGCCGCCCACCAGCGGGCGGGCAGCCATGTAGATGCCGCGCGGCTGGGTCTGGCGGATGCCGGGGATCAGTTCGCTGCCGCGTTCGAGCATCATTTCGATCTGGTCTTCGATCACGGGGATGTAGTCTACATCTTCGGCGTCGAAGGAGGTGGTGCCGACCACCATCATGCGGCGTTGGGGCAGCACGATGTCGCCGTCGCCGGGTTTGTTGAGGCGGTTGACGGCCCGCTGGGTGAGGCGCTGGTCGTAGGCTACCATGATGCCGGGGGTGGGTTTGACGGGGGCGTCCAGCCCGGCGAAGGCGGTGATTTCGCCGGCCCAGGCCCCGGTGGCGTTGACGACTACGTCGGCGTGCAGTTCGGCGGGCCGGTTGGTTTTGCGGTCGAGCAGTTTGACGCCGCACACGTTGCCCTGGCTGTCCAGGGCCAGGCCGCTGACTTCGGTGAAGGTGCGGAATTGGGCGCCGTTCGATTTGGCGGTGGCGGCGAAGGCCAGGGCCAGGCGCAGGGGGTCGAAAGTGCCGTCGGGGATGGTGTAGGCCAGCAGCAGGCGGGGGTTGATGTTGGGTTCGAGGCGCAGGGCCTGCTGGGGGGGCAGTTCTTCGATGGGGATGTGGCAATCCTGGCAGCCGCGCACGAATTCTTTGGCGTATTCCAGGTCGCTATCGTCGAGGGCGATGAACAGGCCGCCGTTTGGCTCGATGACCTGGGGGACGATTTTGCGCAGGATAGTGTTTTCGTCGATGCACTCGATGCCCGATTCCTGGTCTTTGACGGCGTAGCGCCCGCCGCTGTGCAGCAGGCCGTGGGTGCGGCCCGAGGTTCCGTTGCAGATGTCGCCCCGTTCGACCACGGTCACATCGCAGCCGCGCTGGGCCAGGTCGTGGGCGGTGGCGACGCCGGTGAACCCCGCTCCAATAATAATGACACTCGGTTTACTCATTCGTCAGCTCCCTGTTTGTTCAGGTGTACATTCCGGGCAGGCGCAGACTTCATGAATGATTGGGTCGCGTTCGGCGGTCCATTCTTCGGGCGGGCCGGGTTTGAAGCCAACTGCGCCACATCGACAGGCATACCAGCCCATTGGTGTACTATTATACTGGACGGGCGGCTGGTCGAGCCTGACAGTTTCGATATTCATGCGCCAGCGGGCGTTGGTGATGAGCCGCCGGCAGCCGGCCTGGCGCAGGCGTTCGGCGTACAGGCTGAAGTGGGTGCAGTGGCGCATGAGCAGCACGCCCAGGGTGATGGTATTTGGAAAGTCCAGGCTGCGCGCGTCGGCGCACAGGATGTCCAGATTTCCGGGCAGGGGGGCGAACTGACGTTTGCCGCGCTCCAGGATTTCCGGGTTATTTTCGATGGCGATCACCCGCCGGGCCCGGCGGGCCATCTGGCAGGCCAGGCGCAGGTCGCCGGCGCCGATTTCAAGCACATGGTCTTGCGGGTCGATCTGGCCCAAGACGGCGGCGTAGGTGGCCGGGTCGTAGGGGGCCCAGAGCTGCTCCCAGTCGGCGGCGGCCAGGGTCATCGGCGCAGCAGGCGGTTGAGCAGCAGGTTGCCCAGGAAGATGACCCAGATCAGCCCGCCGAACAGCAAGCCCCAGGCGATGCCACTCCACAAGCCTTTGAGCGGGATGGCCTGCCAGGCGGTGAGGACGGCCATGACGAGGCTGGCGATGGCGACCATAATCAACCCGCTGCGCATGCTGATCCAGGGGGCGTTAAGGGGCGTTTTGGGCGTTTCATCTGTTTCTTTGGCCCGCGCCGCCTGGCTGCGGGTGGGTTTGGCTTTTATCGCTTTTGGTTTGTTTTTTTTCGACACCCGTGGCTCCTCTAAAGTCTGTCTCAGATACCGGCTCAGTTTTGGTTTTGGGCGGGGCGGCGCGGTTGGGCTGCGCCGCCCCATCCAAAAATTAGCTTCAGAGATTTTGCCGCACGCCGTGCGGCAAAATCTCTGAAAGGTGTGTCTGACGGATCTACTCGACCCAGTCGAAGGTGCGGGTAACGGCCTTCTTCCAGCCCTTGTAGAGTTTCTCGCGGGTTTCGGCGTCCAGCTTGGGATCCCACTCTTTGTCCTTGCCCCAGTTGGCGCGCAGGTCTTCGACCTTGGCCCAGAAGCCGACGGCCAGGCCGGCGGCGTAGGCGGCGCCCAGGGAGGTGGTTTCGGCCACGGTGGGGCGGATAACCGGCACGCCCAGGATGTCGGCCTGGAACTGCATGAGCAGTTCATTGTAGACCATGCCGCCATCGACCTTGAGGGCGGTGAGCGGCACGCCCGAGTCGGCGTTCATCGCGTCGAGGACTTCGCGGGTCTGGTAAGCGGTGGCTTCCAGGGCGGCGCGGGCGATGTGGTCGCGGGTGATGTAGCGGGTCAGGCCAACGATGGCGCCGCGGGCATCGCTCTTCCAGTAGGGAGCGAACAGGCCGGAGAAGGCGGGCACAAAGTAAATGCCGCCGCTATCGGGCACGTTCTTGGCGTACTCTTCGACGTGCTTGGAGAAGTCGAACATCTTCAAGTTGTCGCGCAGCCACTGGACCAGGGCACCGGTGATGGCGATCGAGCCTTCCAGGCAGTACACGGCGGCGTTATTGCCGATCTTGTAGCCCAGGGTGGTCAGCAGGCCGTTCTTGCTCTGGACGGGCTTGGTGCCGGTGTTGAGCAGCATGAAGCAGCCGGTGCCGTAGGTGTTCTTGGCTTCGCCAGCGCTGAAGCAGGTCTGGCCGAAGAGGGCGGCTTGCTGGTCGCCCAGGTCGCCGGCGACGGGGATGCCGCCCAGGGTGCCGATGGCTTTGCCGTAGACTTCGGACGAGGGGCGAATGCGGGGCAGCATGGCTTTGGGAACGCCCATGATGCCGAGGATTTCATCGTCCCAGTCGAGGGTTTCGAGGTTCATCAGCATGGTGCGGCTGGCGTTGGAGACGTCGGTCACATGCACGCCGCCGTTGGGGCCGCCGGTCAGGTTCCAGATGACCCAGGTGTCGATGTTGCCGAACAGGACTTCGCCCTTCTCAGCTTTTTCGCGCACACCCGGCACGTTGTCGAGGATCCATTTGATCTTGGGGCCAGAGAAGTAGGTTGCCAGGGGCAGGCCGACTTTGGAGCGGAAGCGATCCTGGCCGCCGTTCTTGGCCAGTTCGTTGCAGATCTGGTCGGTGCGGGTATCTTGCCAGACGATGGCGTTGTAGACCGGTTTGCCGGTGGCGCGCTCCCACACGACGGTGGTCTCGCGCTGGTTGGTGATGCCCACCGCGGCCAGGTCGCTGGGCTGTACGCCGCTCTTCTTGAGGGCGCCGTCGATCACTTCCTGGGTGCGCTGCCAGATTTCGATGGCGTTGTGCTCGACCCAACCCGGCTTGGGGTAAATCTGCTCGTGTTCTTTCTGATCTACGGCGATCACCTTACCGGCGTGATCGAAGATCATGAAGCGCGTGCTGGTGGTACCCTGATCAATTGCTGCAGCAAATTTAGCCATTGTAGTTTCTCCTGATTCGCTAGTCGTCTTTCACGGAGCGGCAGAGCCGCCGGTTGGCCGGCGGAGGGCCGCACAGGCAGAACAGGTATTACAGGGGGTCTAGTCTTGTACGTTCTTCCAGGTGTCGGCGGCGGCTTTCAAGATCAGGTAGGAGGAAGTCGCTCCTGGGTCTTGATGGCCGGCGCTGCGTTCGCCCAGGTAGCTGGCCCGGCCTTTGTGGGCCACCAGGGGGATGGTGGCCTGCATGCCGGCTTCGGCTGCTTGGGCGGCCTGTTCCAAAGCTTTGGGGATGGGCTGTTTTTCCTGGGCCGCCTTGCGGAGCGAGTTGATGGCTGGGGTAAGCGCGTCGACCATGGTTTTGTCGCCCGGTTCGGCTTTGCCGCGCATGAGAACGCCGTTCAGGGCGGCTTCCATCGCGTCGGCCCAGTCGGCCAGGTTGAGTTCCATCTTGCCGGCGGTTTTCATGCCGATTTGCAGGAAAAACGTGCCATACAGTGGGCCGCCCGCGCCGCCAACGGTTGAGATCAAGGTCATACCCACCGTTTTGAAGAGGGTGCCCAGGTCTTTGTCGCTGACGTCAGGCAGTTTGTTCAGGACCGCGTTGAAGCCTCGATCCATGTTGACCCCGTGGTCTGCGTCGCCGATGGCCGCGTCCAACTCGGTGAGGTAGGTGCGGTTTTCGGCGATCACGGCCGCGCAGGCCTTGACCCAGGCAAGCGCATCATCACGAAGGATAGGCATTTTGTGCTCTCCGTTGGCCGGCCCGGAGCGCCGCCAGGGGTGAGGCGGCGTTCCGGGCCGGGCGTTCCAGGTCTTAGACGCCCCAGCGCAGGGCGGGGGTGTTGACGGGCGCGTCCCACAGTTTGAGCAGGTCGTCGTCCATCTTGAGCATGGTGATCGACATGCCGGCCATTTCCAGGCTGGTGATGTAGGGGCCAACCAGGTGGCGCACGACCTTGAGGCCGTGCTTGGCGGCGATTTCATGGGCTTTGCGGTAAGCGATGTACAGCTCGACCAGGGGGGTGCCGCCCATGCCATTGACGAAGAGGAGCATTTCGTCGCCGGCTTTGAAGGGGATATCGCTGATGATCGGCTCCATGAGCATTTCGACGATTTCATCGGCGCTCTTGAGGGGCATGCGAACGCGCCCCGGCTCGCCGTGGATGCCGATGCCGATTTCCATCTGGTCTTCGGGCAGGTCGAAGGTAGGTTTGCCCACGTGGGGGACGGTGCAGGAGGTCAGCGCCATGCCCATGGTGCGGCCCTGGGCTTTGACCTTGCGGCAGACGTCGGCCACTTCTTTGAGGGAGCGGCGCTGCTCGGCGGCTGCGCCGCACAGTTTTTCGGCCAGGACGGTAGCGCCTACGCCGCGTCGTCCGGCGGTGTAGAGGCTGTCCTTGACGGCCACATCGTCGTCGGTGACGACGGCTTCGACCTGGATGCCTTCAGCCTGGGCCAGGTCGGCGGCCATCTCGAAGTTCATCACATCGCCGGTATAGTTCTTGACGATGTGCAGTACTCCGGCGCCGCCGTTAACGGCTTTGGTGGCTTCGAGCATTTGATCGGGGGTAGGCGAGGTGAACACCGCCCCAGGGCAGGCTGCATCGAGCATGCCCATGCCCACGAAGCCGCCGTGCATCGGTTCGTGGCCCGAACCGCCGCCAGAGATGACGCCCACTTTGCCTTGCACCGGAGCATCGGCCCGGACGATAAAGTTGGGGTCATAATGCACGGTGATCAGGTCTGCGTGCGCCAGGGCCATGCCGTCCAGCGCTTCGCGTACCACATTTTCGGCCTTGTTGATCAACTTCTTCATTGCTGCCTCCTAGGCTTAGGATGATACGGCCCTCAGGAGCCTATTTCTTGGGCAGGTAGTTGGTGACGAACCAATCGTAGGTGTAGACGCCCAGGGCGGCGCCGATGATGGGGGCGATGACGGGGATCAGCCAGTAGCCGCCGTCGAAGGTGCCAGCCGTGCCGACCAGGGTGCCCAGCAGGCGGGGGCCGAAGTCACGAGCGGGGTTGATGGCATAGCCGCTGGGGCCGCCCAGGCTCAGGCCAACCGCCAGAACGGTGCCGCCGACCAGGAAGGGGCCCATGTTGTGCATCAGGCCCATGTTGCGGTTGTCGCCGCTGGCGAGGATGCCCCACAGCAGGACGGCCGTGCCGAAGATTTCGGCCATGATGGCGGTGACGAAGCTATAGGGGACGCCGCCGCTGCCGGCCGCGCCGCCCCAGAAGGCCGTGTTGAAGACCGTGCCGGGGCCGGTGTTCCAAACGTTGGGCATGCCAGCGCCAACCAGGCCATCGCGGTAGACCAGGTAAACGCCCAGGGCGCCCAGGAAAGCGCCGAGGACCTGCGCGCCGATGAAGGGCAGGACGTTCTTCCAGGGGAAACCGCGCTTGAGCGCCAGGGCCACGGTTACGGCCGGGTTCAGGTGAGCGCCCGAGACGCCGCCCGATACGTAGACGGCTACGATGACCGCGAACGCCCATCCGATGGTGATCGTGTTCCAGTTGTAGGCCGGCGCAGCCAGACGGGGCGCCAGGCCGACGTTGGCGACTACACCGTCACCCAATAGAATCAGGATGAAGGTGCCGAAAACTTCCCCAATCAGTTGTCCTAACATTGTCATTCTCCTTATGTTGATTGATGCGAAATCCGACTTGGATGTGGTCTGGGAATGCTGGTTTGGATTGGGTTGGATTGCCGGTACGCCTCCTTTCTGACTTACACCCGTTTGGAGCAGCTAAGTGCAACAAAAAACCGCCAGCCACCATAGGTATCCCAGCGGTTTTGATTTAGCGCTCAATAATCCAGCCAGCGGCGGATTGCCAGGCGAATGGCCGGCTGCCGCCAACAGGTAAAGCAATGAAGAGCAAGCGTAAACTGGATCATGGGTGTCGGTTTGATCTTACGGGAAGGATTTCTCGCACGCTTCTTATTTTATAAGAAAATATTGCAGTTGCAACGTGTAGATTCTATTCATGTTT
>CAYQDU010000118.1:0-13620 GCA_964416275.1 uncultured Anaerolinea sp.
TACCCTTACGGGCATTAGATGATTCTTACTCAAGGCCAGCCGGTTTCAGAACGACATCTTCGAATTGTCTTAATACCCTTACGGGCATTAGATGATTCTTACTGTCTGCTATCTCATCTACCTACTCACGCCTCGAAGTCTTAATACCCTTACGGGCATTAGATGATTCTTACATGATGATTTTCACTTCGGCCCATCCGTCAAGGGTCTTAATACCCTTACGGGCATTAGATGATTCTTACACGATCGGCAGTGGTCGTCGTCTTGTATTCGCCGGGATGTCTTAATACCCTTACGGGCATTAGATGATTCTTACTACAGACGTTGTGCCGTCCAGCGTTGCCGTGATCGTGTCGTCTTAATACCCTTACGGGCATTAGATGATTCTTACAGCCAGGGACGCAGCCAGGGACGCAGCCTGGGACGGTCTTAATACCCTTACGGGCATTAGATGATTCTTACGTGGGCAGGAGGTCTCTCAGACCTGGGGCGGCTTGTCTTAATACCCTTACGGGCATTAGATGATTCTTACTCGATGGCGGTCCCGAAACCCAGGATAAAATCAGCGTCTTAATACCCTTACGGGCATTAGATGATTCTTACCCGACCCCGGTGGCGTCGAACTGGAAGAACCGGGAAACGTCTTAATACCCTTACGGGCATTAGATGATTCTTACGCCGACATTATACCACGCTCGCCGCCCCATGGGGGGCGGGCTGGGGGCGGCAAATTGGGCGGGCGGCCCCAACCCGGGGCGGCGGCGGCGCAGTCGGGGCAGTTTGCTTCCCACCCGGGGCAGGGCGGCCATAATTTGCGCACCCCCCGGCTAGAATCCGGCCCACCAGGGCCTCTGGCGGTGGGGGGTGCGCAGAACCAGGCCGGGCGGGCGGCGGCGCTCATACAATCGCCGCTCCCGGCGGCGGGGTGGGCCGGCCCTGGCCGCGGGTCAGGATGCGCTCCCGGCAGCCCTCGCACAGGCGGTAAACCCGCAGGCTGTCTTCCTGCTCGTTCAGCCAGCGCGCGCTCTTCTGCAGCAGCTTATCCAGCTCCGGGCGGGTCAGGTAAGCCTCGAACAGGCTGCCCTGCACCCGCTCGGCCACCGCCTCGCACAGGCGGGCGATCTTGCGGCGGCGCTTGTCGCTGCCAATATCGTAGGCCAACAGGTAGAACTGGCGCTCCATTTCAGCGGAACCCCATACCGCGATAATCGCTCCGGCCCTGCGCCAGGCAATCGGCAACCTGGCGGGCCTGCTCTACCAGGCACTGGCGCAGCGGGTAGCGCTGCTGGCGCAGGGGGTGGGTGAACTTTTGATCCAGGCGGGTTTCATAGGCCTGGATGAAGCGGCGCTGCCCGGCCTGGCTCAGCACGCTGGGGCGGTCGGGCGGGCCGGGGCTGAAATCGGCGGGCGTCACCTGGCCGGAATGGCAGGCCCACAGCGCTACCCCATCCACCACCGGGCGGAACTCTTCCATCAAATCCAGGGCCAGGGCCGGGCGGTTATAGGCCACCTCGTGCAGGAAGCCGGCGAACGGATCCAGCCCCACGGTCTGCACCGCGCCGCTGGCCAGTTGGGCCAGCAGGGTGTAGCCGAACGAGAGCAGCACGTTGACGGGGTCGCGCGGCGGGCGGCGGTTGCGGTCGTCGAAGCGCCATTCGGGGCCAAACAGGCGCTTGAAGCCCCGAAAATAGGCCGCCGAGGCCGAGCCTTCCAGCCCCAGCAGGCTGGAAAGCCGGGTGCGGCGCGGGGCGCTCTCGATGGCCTGGCGCAGCTGCTCGCAGCAGGCGGCGATCTCGGCATCGCCGCGCTCGCGGTTGTGGCGCAGCAACAGGGCCCGCTGATGGCTGAGCTTGGCGCACACAAAGCTGCACGCCAGCCCCAGCACGAACTCGGCCTGGCCCAGGCGGGCATACTGCGCCCGGCGCAGCGGCACGTGCGGGGTCGTCGCCCCCACCAGCCGGCCGCGATATTCGCCGCGCTGGGTGAGGAAGATCACCTCGCAATCCTGGGCCAGCAGGGCGTCGATGGCTGGGGTAGTCAGGCCCACGTTGCCCAACAAGACCACCTGCGAAACCTGGCCCAGCGGCAGGCTGGCCAGGGTTTCGCCTTCCAGTTCTACCTGCAGGCGGCGGTTTTCGATGCGCAGTTTGGCGTTTTGCTGCACCACATACAGCGGCGGCATTTTGCCCCCTTTGCAATCATTCCTCAGAAATTAGAGATTGCCTCGCACTGGCCCAGGCCGTGCGAGGCCCCGGCCCCCACCCCGGCGAAGCGGGCGAAGGCGGCCAGCACGCCCATCAGGCTCATCCAATAACGGTCGTAGCTCAGGCTGGTGTAGCTGGCCTGGCCCACGCAGCCCACCCGCAGGGCCCCGCCTTTGACGGGGATGGCCCGGGTGCTCAGCTCGTAGCGGGTGAGGGCCAGGCATTCGGCCGCGTAGCGGCGGGCTTCGGGCGGGAAGCTGAGCGGGGCGAAGGCGTTCCAGCGCTCCAGCAGGCTGCCGAAGACCAGGTCGGGCAGGGGGACGGGGATGTGCATGGCCGGGCGGCTGGTGGGGGTTTCAGGGCGGGCCTGGCGGGGCGTACCGGGCGGGGCGGGGCCGTCTTCGGGGTCCAGCAGGGGTTCTTCGGCCTCCGGGCGGCCCGAGCGTTTGAAGGTGGTGGGGCTGAGGAAGCGCAGCGCCAGGCGGCGGGGCGGGGGTTCTTTGGAGAGCAGCAGGGCGGCGCTCAGCCCGGCATAGCTGGCCTCGGCCGGGGCCGCCGCCCCGGCGGTCACCTGGAAGGGGTGGTAATCGAGTTCTACGGCTGCGCCGGGGGCCAGCGGGCCGGCCTGGGCGGCCTGCAGCAGGATGGCGGCCAGGTCGGCCTGCAGGGCGGTGAAGCGCAGGCGGTACAGGCCGGATTCGTCCAACCCGCCGTGCGGGAAGCGCCCGATCAGGGTAGAGACGGTGAAGGGGCGCAGGCCGGGGGCGTTGTGCAGCCGGTCGGCCAGGGCGGGGTCGGCCTGGCGGGCCACATCCAGCAGCAGGCGGTGGCCGGCCCGGGCCCACCATTCGGGCGGCGCCGCGGGCGGCGCCGCGGGCAGGGGGCGCAGCAGCAGGGTCAGGGCCAGCAGGTCTGGGGGGGTGGTCATTGGCGCTGTTTCCGGGCGGCGTCGCGCACGGCCTGCAGGTTGAGGATTTCGGCGGCTTCATAGCGCGGCGGCAGGCTATCGGGGGCGGGGCGCAGGCGCAGGATGGGCGGGAAATAGCCCATTCGCCCGTGCAGCTCGGCCAGCAGCAGGGCGGCGATGACGTTGAGGGCCGGCAGGTTGAGCAGGATCGGCTCGGTCTGCAGGGCGGCGGCGTCGAGGGGCAGGCGCTCCAGCAGGGCGGCCAGTTGCGGGCCGAAGGGGGCCAGGGGGTCGAACTGCACCGGCAGGTCGCAGACCTGCTCGATGGCCTGCCCGGCCAGGGCCTCGATCTGCCCGCGCTGGGCCGGGGTGAGGGGGTGAGAGAAGTTGAGGAGGATCATGCGCTGATTACAAAACTTCGATAAACTGACAGGTTTCCCAATCTGGAAGATGATCTGGCTCTATACAGGCAAAAGCATCCAGGAGATCGAGCGCAAAGGATTTGAAAGTTTCATAGTCGGGCTGGGTGATTGGTCGAAACCCATGCGCAAAAATACCATTATTGCGGGCGGCAATGCTGGCGCGCACTTTGCCCATGTGCAGATGGGCCACAAACGCATCATCGAGGGCTTTCAGGAGCATATATCCGTTGAGGAGAGAAATGCCCTCTTTTTCCTTCGGCAATTCCACCGGGCGGCTCTTCTTTGAGCTATCCGCATCTGTATACACCTTCTCATATTTTTGTAACAGACTGGCCGCATCTAAACCAGCGCGGGCATAATCTGGGCGACTGGTAATCAGGTTATACTGGGCCAGGCGGCGTTGGCTGAGCAATTCGATCAACCGATACCAGAGCAGAGCGGCCACATCCCGTTTGCCGCGTCGCTCCTGGCGCAAAGCGCCGGCTTTCAGCGAACCGATCAGCGGTTGGTACAGGCTTGGCGTTTTCAACAATTGTAACTGCTGCGGATTGTCTTTCATATCAAGCCTTAGCGCTTGATCCAGGCGGGCCAACAAATCAACCTGAAGGCCCATGCGCGGGAGTTGACCATTGAGGGGGGTATTGGGCGCGCTGCGGCGGTATTTTTCGACGGTTTGCTGGGCTTGTAGCAGAGCGCGATAAGCCTGGTCTACGCGCAAATCGTCCCAGGCTGCGTAAGCCTGGCACAACAACACGATGGCTTCGTAAGCTTCGGGCGTACTGGTTTGATCCCGCAATTCAAGAAGCAGCCGCTCTGCGCCGCTGAAATCCAACTCGGCATACAAGTCGCGCGCCCGAGCAAACTTCAAATCTCCAAATACATCGTATGGGTTTTCCAGCATCGCCAGCCGTTCACTGCCAGGCTCTGGCTTGCGCAGTTCTTGAATGTACTTGGTGTTATCGACATAGAAAATACGCGCGCCGATGAAACTGGCCGCCAGGGCGCAGGCGCCAATCATCGACTTCTTTCCGCCGCTAATATCGACCGCGATGCGCTCCGGCTGGCCCCATTTTTCATAGATCGCCTTGACCTTCTGATAGATTTCCGCCACATTGGTTTCATCGACGCTATCTTTATCTACCTGGCTGATACGCAAGCCCGAATCTCGCACGATCCGATCCAGATGCTTCTCGGAAGCCTTTGTACAGAGAAAATAGACTCGTTCGGGTTGCAGCACGTAGATGGAAAGGATAAGCGGTTCGGGCGAAAGGCCAACCGGCAGGATCAAATGTGTATAAGGTTGGGGGAACTTCAAGCGTTCTCTCGGCACGACGATCTGCCCAAGGGCCGGGAAGATCGATTCGTCATAGAATCGGTTCATGCGCTCAGTATCTTTAAGGTCGCGCCATTGCGTAATCAATGCGCTCAAGTTGGCTTCATCCATTTTGGCCTATCCTTTCTCCAGCCCCAGCAGGGCCCAGCCGAAGGGAGCGGCCACCAGGGGGATTCTGTCTTTCACGCTCATCGCCACCCGGCGGCTCTTGGGGAAGGGATCGCCGGGGCGGCGGGGCGGGGCCATCTTGCCGGGCTTCGTCATGCGGAACTCGCGCACTAACTGCTCGAAAAGCTGCGGGTCGGCCTGCAAATGGGTCCAGAAGGTCTTGCCGTCCCACCCGCTGCCCCAGCCCAGCTGCACCAGGGCCCGGTTGGGGCCAGGGTTGGCGGCGGCCAGGTTGCGATAGAAGGCGGCGATCCTTGCGCCGCCCTCGGCCCGCTCGAACCAGGCCGCCAGTTTGGCGATGCGGGCCTGGCTGTGAGCCTGCAGGCGTGCGGTCATCTCTTTGCCGTCCAGCCAATGCTTGCGGTTCTGGAAGCCCAGCTCGCGCTCGGCCCAGGGGGCGAACAGGGTCTCGTCGACCGTCAGCGAGCCTTGCAGGGTCACATCCCCGGCCAGGGCTTCCAGCTCGATGGGCGAGCCGTGGCTGCGCAGGGTCAGCACCTGGGCGTTCACCAGGGCCAGCCCCTGCCCGGCCTGCTGCGGGCCGAACAGGTCGGAGACGTGCAGAGCGCGCAGCAAATCGTGGTTGGGGTCGCGGCCAAACAGCTTCTTCTCCAACGGCTGCCCGGCCCAGGCGCGGCTGCGCCCGATGGCGTTGCGGTCGAGGGCGGGGCGCACTTCCTTCCAGCCCATCCAGGCCAGGGCGGTGCGGATGGCCCCCTTCAGGCTGGAGCCGGGGATATAGGGCCGGTCGGACACGTCTTTAATGAAGGTGCGCACGATGGAATCCGTCTGCTGCGAGCGCGGCATGCCGCGCACCACATAACGGAAGAAGCGGGCGTTCTCCAGATCGCCAGGCAGATCCAGCAGTTTGCCGGGCGGCGGATACTGCCCGCCGCGCACGGCCTGCAGCTTCTTTTCCTTGGCCAGCAGGATGGCGTCTTCGTCCAGGCGGTAGGTGCATTTCTGATGCACCACGTAGTCGAAATCCTGGTGCAGCTCGCCGCCATCGCCGATGTGCAGCGGGCAGAGGGTTTGCAGGGTCAGGCGGTAGACGGTCATGTTGGATTTGCCTCCGTGGGCAGCTGAATGGCGACCGGGAAGGCCAACCCCGAACGGTAGACCGGGTGGCCCAGCGGGGCCGATTGGTCGTAGACCGGCTGCACCTCGGCGATCCGGCCCACGGGCAGGCCGTCCAGCCCGCCCAGGGTGGCGCCTTCGGCCAGCAGGTTCAGCGGGCGGCGGCGCTGGCCGCGCCCGTCTTGCGAGGCGATCCAGCCGCCCACGCGCTGCACGGTGTAGGCCGCGGCCTTCCATTGGATGGCGGGCAGTTCTTCCGGGCGGGGCAGGTAGCGGCTCAGGCTCACCCAGGGCTGCCCGGCGGCCAGGGGCAGGTCGATCTCTCCGCCGGGGTCGATGGAGCAGGCGCCATACCCGGCGCTGCGCTCGGCGCCCAGCCCGGCGGCGGCCAGGTCGGCCAGCAGGCTGGTCAGCGGGCCGCCCAGGCGGGCCAGCGCGCCCGCCTCCCAGGCCAGCCCAAACCACAGCCCGCAGCCAGGGGCGTACCACACCCGCCCGGTGACATACAGGGCCGAGTTTTGCGCCCCGCGCCCCAGGGTGACCCGCGGGCGGGTTTCTTTCTTCCAAACCGGGCTGGCTTCATCCTGCTGCATGGCTTCGGGCAGGGCGGCCTTTTCAGATGGGTCGATCAACGCCTGCCCGCCCTGCAGCTTGAGGGCAGCCGGGTACAGGTCGGCCAGGCGCTCGCCGGCCAGCACGCGCCGGAAAAGGGCTTCCGAAAGGTAGGCTACCTTTTTTAGCTCTTTGGGCCGGGCGGCGGTTTCGTTTGCGCCGCGCAGGGCCGCTTCAGGCCGGGGGAACAGGCGCACCTTCCCGGCGTAGGGGAAGGTCGAGCTGATACGGAAGGGCGGCGTGCCGGCCAGGAAAGGGGCCAGCCAGGCTTCCAGGGCCGGGCCGCCCTGGGTTTCGGCCAGGCGGGTTAGCAGGGCCGAAAACAGGCTGTCGGAGGCCAGGGTGACCCGCGTCCCTTCCTGATCCAGGCCGTGATCGCCAAAATGGAAGCCGCCGCCGTGAATATGCCAACATTCGACGCGCATAGCGGCTACTCCTTCCCCTGTTTCACCTCGGTCAGGGGGATCGCCTGGGTCAGCCAGGATTTAAGGGCCGGAAATTCGTTGCGCAGGGTCTGCACCGAATCGAAGGTCTG
Source organism: uncultured Anaerolinea sp. (assembly GCA_964416275.1). Classification (GTDB taxonomy): domain Bacteria; phylum Chloroflexota; class Anaerolineae; order Anaerolineales; family UBA4823; genus RBG-16-57-11. The sequence goes on from CAYQDU010000118.1 coordinate 7,259, forward strand.
TCCACCGGCATAATCGAGCGGCTGGCCGTAATCGCTGCGGCTGCGAGCCGTGATTGTGATTTCAAAGAAGCGCACCTTGCCGCTGCCGCGCGACCCGGCCCCGCCCAGGTAGTCGTCTTCCACCAGCTGCAGGGCGTCGATCACGGTCTTGAGGCGCTCGAAATCGGCGGCCTCGTAGATGCTGAAGACCAGCTCGGCCGGCCCAAAGACCGCCCCGGCCGGGACGCGCTCCAGGCTGCGTGGGGTGGCGGCGCTGGTCACCCGGTCGATGGCGACTTCGGTCTTCAACTCGGCATAGCTCAACTCGGTATTGACTTTATTCAGCTTCTCGGCGCTGTCTGCCGAGAGGGGCGTATCGCGCACTGCCAGGCGGGTGGGGCCGGAATAGCCGATCTCGGCCGGCACGCCGAACACGTGGCACACCACGCAGCCGCCGTTGGCGGTGTAATCGGCTTCGCTGCGGCAGGTGTGGATGGTCACCTGAGCAATGGGGTTGTTCTGCGGCTTGCCCAATACTTTCTCGGTCTGCGAGCGCATCTTGCCGCGCAGGCTGGAGCCGGGGATGTAGGGCTTCTTATCCAGCGGGTTGCGGATCACAGCCTTATCCACCCCGCCGATTTCCATCCCGGTGTTCGAACCGCCGATGTGCAGGCCGGTTACGGCTTCGATCTGAGCGCGAATGATTACGCGTCCGTACAGGTTGATGTCGGTCATATGTGCCTCCCGTTTGTGTTAGTTGCGTCCGCCCAGGGCGCGGTGATAAGCCAAAATTGCCTCGAACAATTCCATAAAGCGCCTGAAGCGGGGTTCGCGCTCGCCATTCGGAGCCGCTTCAACCTCGTCGATTGCTTTGCTCAGCACATCTCGCAGCAAGCCCACTGCCTCGGTGCGAGCGGTGGCGTAGGCCAGCTTGGGCTTGAGGATATTCAAGCGGCGCATAGCCCGCGCCTGATCTTGATCCCACATCGCTTCGATCTTGCGCACCTCGGTGAAGATATTGCGGATCTGCGAGCGGGTCAGGTTGTTCCTCACCAACAGCTCGGCCGTCTGCCGGGCGAAGTTCACCATCTCCGCCCCGGTTGGGTCGGCTTTCATTACGATAGCAATAGTAGCAACGTCAGACATTATTTACGCTCCTTCTTCTCCGGTCTTTCCCGGTTCCCGATCTGCGCCCAACGGGCGGCTGCGCCCCACTGGGTGATGTCGCCGTAGTTATTCTTATCCAGTTCGTCTCGAATCTTTAAGACCTGCTCGGCCAGTTGGGGGTGTTTGCTCTTACTGCGCTCGGCCATGCGGGTGAGCATGTACACCCCGCGCCACATCCAGGGGCCCCACACGGGGCGGCCATGGCGGCGGCGGGCGGCGGCGGCTTCGTCGGCGGCCAGGGTTTGCAGGATTTGCAAGATGGCCTGCGGGCCGTCCAGCCCTTCAGCTTGCTCCTCGCCAGCCCCGGCTTTCTTGTTCGATTTGCCAACCAGACGGCTCAAACGCGCCCGCTTTTCATCCACCTGGGCAAACTGCTCCCATTTCCAGGCCCGGCCCAGGAAGCTGATGGCGTTCTTACCGTCCAGGGCTTTGGCCTGGCCGAGCGCCTCGGCGGCGTCGGAGGCGGCCTGGTAGACCGGGTATTTGCCGTGAATAAAGGCGATCCCGGCGCTGAGGTGCATGTCTGGATGTTGGCCGGTATAGATGGCGAAGTCGTTCCGAATGGCCTGGGCCAGGGCCGGCATGCGGTCCCACGGGCCGATCAGGAACACATCGTCGCCCCCGGCGTACACAGCATAGACCAGGCCGGCGTAAGCGGCCTGCTGGCACAGTTGTTTGACCCAGCCTTCGAAGAACAGGCTCATCTGAAAGCTGAGGGTCGAGAGGCGGGCCAGGGTGGCGGCTTTGCCCAACCCGTGCTGGAACACCCGCCCCAGGTCATCCACGTCCATGCGCAGCACGCCCAGGCGGTCGATGCCCTCGGCCTGGGCCGAGAGGTGATTGAACAGCTTGGGGCGGTGAGGTTGGGCCAGTTCGTCTGCGTCATCCGCTTTGAGGCCTGAGTGCGCGTCTTCATAAACCCGGCGGTTGATCTCATCGGCCTCGGCCTGGTCTTCGACCTGCGGCGTGCGGTTGACGGTGTAGCGCAGCAGGCGGGCGGCCGGGCGGCCATCGGCCGGCTGCGGCCAGCGGTCGTCGGGCGGGTCATCCAGGGCCCACACCACGCTGCGCCCGGCCCCCGGCAGGTCGAAGGATTCTTGGGCCTGTTCGATGAACTGGACGCGCATCCCAAATGCGGCCAGGGCCTGGGCGGCGGTGAGGCGGTCGTCTTCCGGCGGGCCGAACTTGAGGGCCACGAAGCGGGCCTGGGGCAATTTTTTGCCGATGTCTTCGGCAAACGAGCGGCACAGGTCGCAGATGCGCTGGGCGTTGCCGGTCTCGTTGGTGGTTTTCAGATCGGTCACGGGGCGGTCGTCTGCGCCGCACACGCTGCATACACCCTCCGGGTTACCGCCTGTGGCGGGCGGCTCGAAGACGAACTCGTACAGGTCGTCGCCCAGTTCTGCATAACGGCGCTGCTTGGCCTGGGCCAGGCTGCGCTGCATGGCGCTCCAATATTCTGGGAAGCGCCCTATTCGAAAGCCCTGCGCCGGAACCGGGGCGCTGCCCAGGGCCAGGTAGAGCGACACGCCATGCAGAGCGAGCAGCTTACGGCTCACCGCCTGGCGCACCTCGGGCAGGCGGGCGGCCGCTTCGGGCGGGGCCAGCAGGTAGAAATGCCCGCCGCCGCTGTAGATCACGTTCGTGTAGGGCAGGTCGAGGGCGGCCAGGGTAAAGCGCAGCACGGCCTCGGTGAGGAGCTGCAAGTAGAACGAACGGCCGCGCAGGGTTTGGGCCGCCCGTTTGGACGAAAGGGTGTAGATGAAATTCTGCACCCCCGAAATATCGCCGCCCACCAGCAGGGCCGCTGGTTGGATCAGCAGGGCCTCGTCGGCCGGGGTGGCCTGGCCCTGGAACTGGCGGGTCACCGCGCCCAGCAGGGTTTTGATCTCGGCCGGTGGGCGGCCAGCCAGGCAGACCGCCAGGGCGGCCGTCATGCGGCTGTGATCGTAGAGCGACACATCTGGCACAGAATGGTAATAGGCCGAAGGAATGGACCAGGTGAAACGCTGCATGGCCGCCAGCAGGTTTTCCAGGTAGGTCTGCGGGTCGGCGATCTCCTGGCGGGCGACGCGACGCAGCTCGTCGCGCAGGGCTTCGTATTGCGCTCTGGTCAGGTCGTCTTTGCCGGCATCGCCGGCAAAGATGGCCGCCCGCTCCAATGCCAGCGGCTTCAGCGGCAGGTAATGCGAGGCCCGCGCTGCGGCTGCTTCCGGCGGAAACAGCCGGTCAAAGATGCTTAACAACTGGCGCGGCAGTTTTTTCTCGTCTTCCGCCAGATCGGCCCGCTCGCCGGCCGAAAGCTTATCGGCCAGGGCGATCAGCTCGCTCAGCGCAGGGTCCTGGGCAGGAGAGCGCTCCGGGCGGTGATGATAGGCCCCTGCCAGGGCGGCCGGGCAATAGGCGGGCGGGACGGAATGCTGGGCAAAGTCAATCGACCAGGCGGCATGCACCGGCTGCCCTTCCTGGTCGGCGGCCTGGGGCGGCGTCCAGGGGTCTGGCCGGGCGCGTTGTTCGAGCTTGCCAATATCGTGCAGCAAACCGGCGATGGCTGTCAGAATGATCTTTTCTTCCATCCGTCCTCCTTGTGGCTTCCCCATTCACTGGGGCGGGTAAACGGTTTGATTTCGTTGGCTACGCGGCAGCAACCGGCGCGTGTCCGGTTCTGCCTGGGGCCGGGCCCCTGATATCTCACCGGCCCACGCAAGATGCTCGATCCAGGTGTGCGGCCGGCGGCGAGCGCCAGCCACGCTCTGAATCATACCCCCGGCCCGGCCGGGGCGCATCCCAAACAGCGGGCGATGATCTCCCCAGGAATGGGGATGACGGGCGGCGGCCTTCATGCTACACTGCCTCCAGCCCGGCCAGGTAGGGCGCGAAGCGCTGGCGGATAAACTGAACGTCGATACGCTGGCCCGGATCGTCCCAGGCTTCCTGGCAGCGCCGTAAGATGATCTTGCGATGGGTGTCGAGGGTCGAAAGCTTGACCCCCAGGCGCAGGGCGGCCTGCTCGCGGCTATCGCCCTGGGCCAGGGCGCGCAGGGCCTCTTTCTGGCGAGCGGTGAGGGCGGCCCACACCTGGGCGCAGCGTTCCCGGTCGGCGGCGCTCAGCCAGCCGCCAGCCAGGCGCTGCAGGTCGCCGGGCGAACGGTCGAGCAGGGGGCGCAGGCCAGGAAAATAGGCCGCCCAGGGGACGAACGGCACGTCGATCAGGGCGGTATCGCCCGGCGTGGGGGCGTGCAGGAGGCGGCCCTGCAGGGCCGCCTGGGTCAGCTCGGGGGCGGTGTAGAGATGCCAGATCCGGTCGGCCGGGGTGAGGTACTGCATGGCGGCCGCCAGCCCGGTGAGGGCCATGATGCGCCGCCCGCCGCTCAGGCTGAGGTGGATGCGCTGGTTCTGGGCTTTTAGCTCGGCCAGCAGGTCGAAGAACGTCGCCCGCACGGCCTCCACGGCTTGGGGCGTGCGGGCCTCGGCCAGCAGTTGGCCGCCCACCCGCACCGGCAGGCCGCGCAGGTGGCAGGGGCGCCCAGCGTAGCGGTCGCCGGCAAATTCGGCGGCCAGGGTGCGGAAGGCGGCTGCGTAGCGCGCCTCGCCGGCCAGGTAGACGATCACCACCTGCTCGATGCGCTCGCCGCGTGCGAGCAGCAAATCCAGGCTGAAGGTGACGATCTGCGGTTGGCCGCCCAGGGAAGCAATCAGGGTGGTGGGTTCATTCATGCAGGCTGCGAGGGTTCCCATGACGGTTAATCTGTTTCCGGCTATCTTGATCGCCGGGCCGCCGCACAGCGGCAAATCGGTGCTGGCCTACTGGCTGAGCCAGCGCCTGCGGGCCGCCTCGGTCGATCATTATCTGCTGCGGGCCGCGCCCGACGGCGAAGGAGATTGGTTTCTGGAGGCCGACCCGGCCGTCACCCGCACGCTGCGTTTCCGGGCCAAGCGCGGCTACAGCCCGGCTTTCGTGGCCCAAATGCAGGAGGCCATCGAGACCCGCCCGCTGCCGCTGCTGGTAGACGTGGGCGGGCTGCCCCAGGGCGCGGCGCAGTTGGGGCTGCTGCAAGCCTGCACCCACGTGATCTTGCTCTATCGCACGCCAGACGAGCGGGCCGAGTGGCAGGCCCGCCTGGCGCCGATGGCCCTGCACTGGCTGGCCGCGCTGCAATCGACCCAAACCGGCCCCGAGCAGATCGAGGCCGAGCAGCCGTATCTGACGGGGAAGATCGCTGGGCTGGCGCGCCAGGCCGGGCGGCCCCCAGGCGGGCCGGCCTGGCAGGCCCTGGCCGCGCGGGTGACCGGGATATGCGCCTACGACCCGGCTTTTCTGGAGGCCCGTCACGCCGCCCAGGCCCGTTACCGGCTGCTTTCGCTGCCGGGGCTGGCCCAGCAGGTGGGGCTGCCGCCGGGCGGGTGGTGGCAACCGGCCCAACTGCCCCAGGTCTTGAGGTTGATCCCCGGCGGGGCGGCGGTTTCGCTCTACGGGCGCGGCCCGGCCTGGCTGGCAGGCGGGCTGGCCGCTCACGCCCGGCCCGGCCCGGTGGAGCTGTTCGATATGCGCTATGGATGGGTTCCGGCCCTGGGCGTGCGCTGGAGCCGGCGCGCCCGGCTGCCCGCCCGCCTGCGCGCCATCGAAACCGGCGCAGTGTTGGAGATCGACCTGCCGCCACAGGCGTTTTTGGAGCCGGGCGACCTGGCCCTGCCGCGCCCGCCGGCCGCCCCCGGCGGCCTGGTGATCAGCGGCAAGCTGCCGCTGTGGGCGTTTGCCGCCCTGGGGCGCAGTTTCGCTCCGTTGCGGGAATGGGTGGGGATCTATGAGCTGCGTATGAAACAGGCAATCGTGATCCACAGCAATTCCCCCTCGGTAAAAGTTGGGGACACAATACAGGTAAACCCAGAAAACGATATTTCTGTGGATAAAGCGGCTTAATTGTACCCCCGAATCGCCGGTTTCATGGAAAATAATCGCATGTCACGAAAAAAGGCCCGCTGCGCTGCAGCGGGCCTTTTTAGTTGAGAACTGCCGCCGGCATACGCCGCGCCGGTAGGGGCGCAGCGACGCCGGGCAGCCGGAAACGTCCAAAACCCCGGCCGCGTTGCTGCGCCCCAGCGCGGGCCAGGCATACCGCCGGCATACGCCGCGCCGGTAGGGGCGCAGCGACGCCGGGCGGCCGGAAACGTCCAAAACCCCGGCCGCGTTGCTGCGCCCCAGCGCGGGCCAGGTA
>CAYQDU010000119.1:0-13535 GCA_964416275.1 uncultured Anaerolinea sp.
CACATCGGCATCGCGCAGTACATCATCCGGCACCTGGTAGCCCAGGCTGCTCAGGACGATCCCCACGCTGGCGCTGGTCGCCACGCGGGTGTTATATTTCTCCAGGTAGATGGGAGAAGACAGGCGCTGGATGATCCGCCGGGCAATGCTGATCGCCAGCTCTTTATCGTCCAGATGATCCAGCAAGATCACAAATTCGTCGCCGCCCAGGCGGGCTACCATATCGCCCCGGCGGAGCTGGTCTTGCAAAATCGCAGATACAGCGATGAGCAACTGATCGCCGGCTGGATGCCCAAGGCTGTCATTGATGAACTTGAAGCCATCCAGATCAAGGTACAGGACGGCAAAAAGCGCGTTGTTCTGCTCGCTGGCGCGCTGGATCACGCCTTTCAGGCGCTCCAGAAAGTGGGCCCGATTGGGGAGCTGGGTCAGCTGATCGGTAAACGCATCGTGGCGCAGGCGGGCTTCGGCTTCTTTGCTCAGGCTGATGTCGGTCTGCGAGCCGGCAATGCGAGCGGCCGCCCCGCCTTCTGAACGCACCGCCAGCCCGCGGCTGAGGATCCAGCGGTAGTTGCCGTCTCGGGTGCGCATGCGATGCTCATGTTCAAAGTGCGATGTGCCGCCTTGCAGATGGGCAAAGAGCGCCTTTTTGAGGGCCGACAGATCGTCGGGATGCACCCGGCTGAGCCACTCTTGCGGGTCGCTGCGGATCTCGTCTTCGCCGTACCCCAGCATCGACTTCCAACGCGGCGAAAAGTAGATTTGATTGGTCTTGAGATTCCAATCCCAGATGCCATCATTGGCCCCATGCACCGCCAGGGCATAGCGCTCTTCGCTCTCCCGCAGGGCGGCTTCCATGCGGCGGCGCTCGTCCAGCTCGCGGCGCATCTGGTCGTATAGGGCCGCGTTTTCCAGGGCCACCGCGGCATACCCGCCCAGGGAGGTCAAGACCCCCTCGTCGCGGCGGGTAAAGAAACGCCGCACGTTGCGATTATCGACCGCCAACACGCCCAGAGGTTTGCCTTTCGAGAAGATCGGCACGTACAGCAGACTGTAGACCAGGTAACCGGTGCTGATTTTGAGCGGCTGCTGATCCGGCTCGATGGATTTGCGCACCGGCATGCCAGAGCGGATGGCCTGCCCAATCAGCGAGTCTTGTACGGGGATGTGCGAAGAGCGGGCCCGTTCTTCCTCTATATTCTTAACTGCACGCAGATGGAATTCGGGGCCGCCTTTGCTGTCCAACAGTGCCAGGAAACCTTCTTCGGCCTGGGTGAGCTGCACAGCGGCATCCACGATCCGGTGCAGCACGTCGTCCAGCTCCAGCGAAGAGGTGACGCTCTGGCCCACCTTTGCCAGAGCGCTCAGCCAGGTGACCTGTTCCTTCAGCTCGCTGGTCAGGCGCACCGTCTCCTGGCGCAGATGGGTTTCGGTTAAGGCCCGGCTGATAGCGGCTTCGAGGGTTTCCGGCTCGGCCGGCTTGACCAGGTAATCCTGCACGCCCAGGCGGAAGGCTTCGGCCGCCACCTGCTCAGAGCCGTGGGCGGTGAATAGAATGGTAGGAACCTGGAAGCCCTCCCGATTCAACTGGCGCAAGATATCCAGCCCGCTCATATCGGGCAGTTCCAGGTCCAGAATAATCAGCGTAGGGGGAGAAAGGTGAATCGCCTCCAGGGCAGCTTTCCCGCTATAGACGATCTTCCCGCTGTAGCCCAGGTTGGGCAGCAGCCGGTAGGCCAGGAAATCTCCCAACTGACGATTATCATCAACGACAAGAATCTGCTCTTTGTCCACTGTTTCCCCCTGGCGAATGCCAGGTCATACCTGAATCACGACGGGCCTAACCCTGTTTGGAAGATAGTATAAACAACATACGAACAAAAAGCAATGCCTGTCCAAAACAGTTCTGTTAGACCCATCCCACTCCGATGCTGCCCTTAACCGCGGGGCAGCCTATGATGCTCTTCGAGCGTCCGAAAAAGGTATTCAGGAGATTTCGTCGCCCGAAGTGCGCCAGGTAGCTCCCCGCTCAACCGTGGGGAAATAACTGGCGAGCTTCGCCGAAAGAAGGTTAATCGTGGATTTTGTCGCACTTCGGGCGATATAATCCACGCAACATCTCTTGTTGGAGGCGCTCAAAGAGCGCCATACCTGCCCCATGGCTTAATGGGGTGGTACCGTGCGCCAAAATCCCCCTCTCAACCCTTTATACAGGCGAGCAAAGCTTGCCAGTCGCCCGCGCCATAAGGGGCCGCCCATCTGCGCCGCGTAAACCTTCCCACCCATAGATAACTTGCCCTTATTCGTAGCGCAGCGCCTCCACCGGCTCCAGCCCGGCGGCCCGGTTGGCCGGATACAGGCCGAAGAACAGGCCCACCGCGGTCGAAAACAGGGTCGCCAGCAGGATCGTATCCGCACTGATGGCTGGAGTCAGGTTGGTGCCGTTGGCTTCGGCCACTCTCCCCACGATATACGAGATAAGCACCCCCAGCCCAATGCCCACCAGCCCGCCCATCAGACTGAGCAAAGACGACTCGGTGAGAAACTGGATCAGGATGTCAACCCGCCTGGCCCCCAGGGCCTTGCGCAGGCCAATCTCACGCGTCCGTTCAGTGACCGATACCAGCATGATGTTCATAATCCCAATCCCGCCTACCAGCAGCGAGATGGCGGCGATGCCGCCCAGGAAAATGGTCAGCACGTTGGTGATGGTGCGGGCGGTATCGAGAAAGTCCTGCTGCGAGAGGATGGTGAAATCATCGGCGCCGATCTTGGTGCGGTGCCGGGCGCGCAGGATTTGGGCAATCTCGTCGGTGGCCTGGGGGACGGCATCGGCGCTGACGGCCTGCACCAGCACCACATCCACCCGGTCGCGGCTGGCGCGATGCAGCAGGCGCATCTGAGCGGTGGTGATCGGGACGATCATCAGATCGTCCTGGTTGCCAAAGCCCGAACCGCCCTTGGATTGCAACACGCCGATCACCCGGAAAGGCTGGCCTTCTACCCGGATGGTCTCGCCCACCAGGCCCTCTTTGCGCCCAAACAGCTTATCAGCTACTTCTGTGCCTAGCACCGCCACCGAGGCCCGGCCCAGGATATGCTCCTGGTTGATAAACTCACCTTCGCTGACGATCAGGTTGCGCACGGCGGCGTATTCCGGCGTAGCGGCAATAACCTGGGTGGCGTGGGTTTCGCCGGCGTAAGCGGTTTCGACGTTGCCCTGCAGGGCCGGGGCGGCCTGGGCCACCGAAGGCGCCTGGAATGAGTCGTTCATGGCCTCCACATCGCCCAGGGTGAGCGGCTGAGGATTGCGCACTTCTTCCGAGCCGCCCCGAAAAACGAACAGCAGGTTGGTGCCGATGCCCTGGATCGAGCCGGTGATGGTGTCTTGCGCCCCCCGGCCAATCGAGATGATCGCGATCACCGCCGCCACACCGATAACGATACCAATAATGGTCAGCCCAGAGCGTAGTTTGTTGGAGGTCAGGCTTTCCAGGGCCTCGAGGATCGATTGGATGAAGATCATGAAACGCCGCTTACCTTTCGTCTACGATACCATCTTTGATATGAATAATCCGCTGGGTCTGGGCGGCCACTTCGGGGTCGTGGGTGACGATAATCAGGGTTGCGCCGCGCTCGCGATTGAGCGAAAGCAGCAGGTGCATGATCTCGACCCCAGAATGGCTGTCGAGGTTGCCGGTTGGCTCGTCGGCCAGCAGAATGGCGGGGTCGTTCACCAGGGCGCGGGCAATCGCCACCCGCTGCTGCTGCCCGCCGGAAAGCTCGTTCGGGCGGTGGTTCACCCGCTCAGCCAATCCCACCGCTTCCAGGGCCGCCCTGGCTCGCTCGCGCCGGCCGCGGTTTACCCCGGCGTAGCGCATGGGCAATTCCACATTGGTCAGGGCCGAATGGCGAGAAAGCAGGTTGAAGCTCTGGAACACAAAACCCACCTTGCGGTTGCGGATGGAGGCCAGTTGATCGTCCTTCATGTTCGAAACGCGCTCGCCATCCAAAATATATTCGCCCGCAGTGGGCCGGTCGAGGCAGCCAATGATATTCATCAGGGTCGATTTACCCGATCCGCTCGGCCCCATGATCGCCACCACCTCGCCGCGCCGAATTTGCATCGACAGCCCACGCAGGGCATGGACTTCGATATCGCCCATCTGGTAGACTTTGGTCAGGTTTTCCGCCCGGATCACCGCGTCGTCGCGCATCGGCTCACCTCTGTTGAGCAAAGGGCGGCGGGCCATCGTTGCTGAACTGCACCGGCGGGTTCAAGACCACCGCTGCACCCTCGGTCAGGTCGCCCTCTACTACCTCGCTCACAGCATCGTTCGAGGCCCCGATCTTAATCGTGATCGGGGTAAGCTGCCCATTTTGCAGCACATAGACGGTCTGTTTGCCATCTACGTAGCGCACCGCCCGGTTGGGAACCAGCAGCACATCGGCTAACTGGCTGACCACCACGTTGACGGCGGCCGTCATGCCAGGCTTTACCTGTTCGTCGGGGTCGCTCAAGCGCACCGTTACCTGAAATTCCACCGCCCCCTGGATTTGCAATCCTACCCGATCTACATCGGTAACGGTTCCTTTGTATTCCCGATTGCGGATAGCGTCGAAGGTCAGGCTCACTTCCTGGCCGGGTTGGATCTGGTTGATGTCCACCTCGGAAACCGAGAGATCGACCAGCAAACTGGAAAGGTCGTCCAGGCGGAAGGCCTGCGCGCCCAGGGCGACCTGATCGCCAGGGTGAGTATTGACCAGGGTGATCGTGCCATCGAAGGGCGCTTCAATCCAGGCCAGCGCCAGGGCGGCCTGGGCGGCGGCGATACGCGCCTTGACCGCGGCCACGTCTTCTTCGGCCGGGCCGTTCTTATATTTCTCGTAATCGGCGCGGGCCTTGACCAGGTTGGACTGGGCCACCTGGAGGGTATATTCGTATTCCAGGCGCTTGACGGCTGCGTTCAGATCGGCCTGGGCCTGGTCGAGCTTCTCCTTCAGGTCTTTGCGGGTGTCGTCGCTTTCGGGGTACTGTTTATACGGCTCAAAGGCGGTGCGGGCTGCGTCCAGGCGTTTCTGCATCTCATCGAAGGCGGCTTCGGCGCTCAGGCCCTGCAGGTATGTAGGCATGATGTAATTATCGATCTGATATTGGGCGCTTTTGACGGCCTGCGCGCCGGTAGAGATGGCCTGCAGGGCCTGCACGGCGGCATTTTCGGCGGTAGTGTTCAGGTCAGATAGGGCCTTTTGGGCGTTCACCAGGTCGGCCTGGGCCAGGATGATGGCTTGCGGCAGCGAGGTCTGGGCCAGTTCGGCCAGCTTATCCCCGGCCTTAACCCGATCACCCACCTGGATATGGACGGTCTCGACCGTACCGGTGGTCTTCCAGGCCAGGAGGGTGGTCTGATTGGAACGCACCTGCCCCGTGGCCCCGATGGTGGCGACCAGTTCGCCGCGCGCCGCCGGTTGGGTCTGCAAGTTACTGATGGCCGCCGCCGCTTTTTGGGCGCTCGAACGTGTGTAATAAATATAACCTGCGCTGCCCAGGATAACGATGACAACCAGGGTGATGATCCACTTTCGCATCGGTTTACCTCTTAAAACACGGAAAGTATGCGCTCTTACAGACAAAAGAATCACGCACTGCAGCAATTGTACTCCAAAGCCGCGAAACAGACATAACAGGTACATGAAGGTCACTTCTCCCACGCCCCTTGCAGCCGTTCGGCCGCCCCCTGCAGCCCGGGTACCACTCACGGATTCTCCCGACCCAACGGTTAAGGCGCCGGGAACCAACCTGGGCCGGGCGTCGTCCAATCTGCAGCGATTCGCAAAGATGTAGAAAATAGGGTACAATCACGCCAATAGCCTGTTTTGTGGCAATCCCGATCCTGTTCTTTCGCGTCGGCGCGGCCGCCCCGCTCTGGCCGAAAATCTATGCAGGAAAAGCATGAGGAAAAATGAGTGATCGAGAATCCGCTCAAAATGTGATTGACGCCTATCGTAAGCGTCAAAAAAGGGTTCGCAAAGCGCCGATTTATATCGCAGCCGCCGTCCTGGGAATCGTAGGGATTGCGCTGGTTGTGTTCTATCTGATGGGTTCAGGCGGGCCGTCGATTGCCCTGTTTGCTACCGATACGCCCACCCCCACCAACACCTTTACACCCACAGCCACCGCTACACAAACCGCCACTCCCACCGAAACGGCTACCCCCACCACGGCCCCCACGGCCACCCTGGTCCCCACGCAGTCGGGCCCGTTCGTCTATCAGGTCGAAGAAGGCGATACGCTCTGGTCGATCTCGACCAAGTTTAGCGTCGATCTGCTGGTGCTGTACGCCGTCAACAACCTGGACCCGAACGCCCCCAACATCCGGGTGGGCGACAAGATCATTATCCCCGGCAAAGATACCCAACTGCCCAGCCCTACCCCACTGCCTACCGGCATCCGCAAGGGGACGAAGATCGAATATCAGGTTCAGTTGGGCGATTCGCTCCTGTCGATCGCGCTGAAGTTCAACAGCACCACCGACGACATCAAGAAAGAGAATAAGCTCGACAACGAGAATCAGATTTACGTGGGTCAAAAGCTGATCGTGCCGGTGAACCTGGTCACCCCGGTGCCGACCGCCACCATCACCCCCACCCGCAACCTGACCATCAACGGCACCCCCGTGCCGACCGCCGTGACACCCAACGCCCCGGCTGCGCCGCCCGTCCAGGCCAGTCCCACCTTTACCGTCACGGCAACTACCCAGCCCTGAACGGAATAGATTTATAAAGAATTTGCGAGCGGCCAAGCCGCTCGCAAATTCTTTATAGCCCAGGTTATCCGGATGTTCCCCCACAAAACCGTGGAGCAGATGGGGCGCGCGGCGAGCGCCTTCAAAAAAGAAGTTCTTCCGGCCTGGCCGGGAAGAGGTTCTATTTTAGGGAAAATGTGGGGCTACGCCCCACATTTTCCCTAAAATAGAAAAATCCCCGCCTTCAGCAGAAGGGCCAAAGATGTTTAGCAAGGGATTTTGTTGCACTTTGTGCGACAGAATCCATCGAGTATCTCTTTTTCAGGCGCTCGCAGGGCGCCATAGACTACCCTACGGTTAAGTGGGGCGGCACCGCTGGAGGAACCAGCCTTATTTGTCCATCATCTGTTGGGCGATCAGGCTGGCCAGGTCTACCCGCTCCATGATCTGGGCCGCCTCCCAGGGCTGGGCCACATGCACCCGCCCGTCGCGGTCGCCAATCGTGGGGATCAGCTCGTAGCCCACGTAGTGCGTCCCAAAGAAATGCACCTTCAAGATCAGGGCCTGGCGCTGTTCGTGCAGATCCTGGTCGAAGACGAAATTACCCAGCCCGAAAAACACCGGCACGTCTTTCATCTGGCCCACCGCCTGCACCATGTGAGCGTGATTGCCCACGATCAGATCCACCCCGGCATCTACCAGGTAGCGAGTCTGCTCAAGCTGGTTCCAATTGGGGGTTTGATTGTATTCCGATCCCCAATGCGGCAGAGCAATGACCACATCGGCGGCGGCTTTGGCGGCCGCTACCGCCCGGCGGGCGTTTTCATCGTTTAGGAAAGCGATGCCAGGAGCCGAAGACGTAGCGAAAACCGAATCGTCCATCTTGCTGTCGCCCAGCGAGACGAACCCAAAGCGCACCCCGTTGGCCTCCAGCACCACCGGCTGCAGCGCTTCATCCAGGTCTTTCCCGGCCCCCACGGTCTGCAGCCCGGCCGTGTGCAGGTTGTCCAGGGTATCGTACAGGGCCAGGTCGCACCAGGTTTTCATCACCCCGCAGTCTTTGATGTGATTGGTCGCTACGCTCAACAGATCGAACCCGGCGCGGGCCATGGCCGGGGCATTGTTGGGCCGGCTGACAAGCTGGTAGGTGATCTGGCAGCCGGTCTGCTCGATCCGGTCGCTCATCGAGGCGTTATACACCCCCACCGTCAAGTCGGCCGCCGAGAGAATCGGGCCGACTTCTTTGTACGGGTGGTCGGGGTCATCCAGGCGGTCGAGCGAAGCCTGCACGCAGCGAGCCGGAACGATCACGCCCACAAAGATCAGGGTGGTAGTCACCGGCTGTGGGGTGGGCAGCAGGGTGGGCGTGGCGCTTGGCGCAGCGGTGGGCGGCGGCGGAGGGGCGGCGGTGGACGTGGCCGAAACCGTAGGGGTAGAGGGCAGGGTAGTGGCAGCTGGCAGCGTGGGCGCGGAACGGGCGGCCGCGCCTGGAACAACCTGACAACTGGACAACACCAAAAGTAATCCGAGAACGACTAAATAACTGTGAAAACGATAGAACATAGGCGCAATTTGAATCCAGATTTTAGTCATTATTTACAGATGTATCCCACTTTTCCCATAAAATATTATTTAATATTGACGCTGTATAGACTTTCGCAATTCATTTAAACCGGTTAAGTGTCGCTATGAAAAGCGCTCGAATCATTTTTTTTGCACTTATCCTCCTTGCCATGCTGGCCTCGGTCATGGCCTGCATTGGCGGGGGGGGTGGAGGCGGCGGGGGAGGTAACGGCACGCCGCAGCCCATCCTGGGCGACGATGTGACTGCTACCTATGGAGCCGAGCTGTTCCATCAGCAGCTCACCGCTATTGCCCGCGATCAGGTCACCCCAGCAGCCCAACAGCCATAAGTTCATCTGCAACTATTCAGCCAGCGCCCTGGTCGCCTCAGGTAGGAACCCGGGGCCGATCCCCTTCAGGCGCACTTCAGCCCGGCTGAAGCACGCCAGGCGCCGATGGATGAAATTCGGCTCTTCTGTCTTCGCCAGGGAAGAGATGCTATTTTTGGGAAAATGTGCGTAGTCACCCATTTTCCCAAAAATATAGAGAAATTCCCGCCTTCGGTGGAAGAGCCTGAGATTCCCCTCTCCAGTCGAAGGCGGGAACTTCTCTGTGGATGCGGCTGGGCCAGATGTGACGGATGGCTGTGTCGATCTGTTCATTCCATTTCGTCCACCGGAGGGGCTGCCTGTCCATAATCCAGGATTGGGCGCGTCCCTGTGCCGGGTTCGGGCGAGCCGACGATGCCCTTTTCTTCCATTGTCTCGACCAGCCGGGCGGCGCGAGTATAGCCGATCCGCATCCGACGCTGCAGCATCGAGATCGAAGCCCGGCCCTGGCGGCGCGAGAGATCAATCGCCTCCTGCAGCAGCGGGTCGCCGTCTTCCTCTTCCGGCTTTTCCATGGCTTCCCATAAAGGCATTTGCTTGAGCGGCAGATTGGCCGCCGGGGCATCTACGATGCCGCCGGCGGCAGTGGGCGCCGCCTGGGCCAGCCCAGCCTGGGCCTGCCAGTAGCTCACCAGGCGCTGAATTTCGCTGTCGGCCACGTACACGCCCTGCAGGCGGGCCGGGGCGGGGGCGTCGGGGGCCTGAAACAGCATATCGCCGCGTCCCAACAGGCGCTCGGCGCCCGGCTGATCCAAAATCACTCGGCTATCGACCCCCGAGGCTACCGCAAAGGCAACCCGGGCCGGGAAGTTGGCCTTGATCAGCCCGGTCACTACATCCACTGATGGGCGTTGGGTGGCGATGACCAGATGGATGCCGGTGGCGCGGGCCAGTTGGGCCAGGCGGGTGATCGATTTCTCAGTCTCCTCCGGAGCCAGCATCATCAGGTCAGCCAATTCGTCGATGATGACCACCAGAAAAGGCAGCTTGCGCTCGCCGCGGCCGGGCGCTTTATGGTTATATTCCTGGATATTGCGACAGCCAGCCTCGGCCAGCTTGCGGTAGCGCATGTCCATCTCGCGCGTCACCCACTGCAAGACGGTGGTCACTTTTTCCAGATCGACCACCACCGGGGCCAGCAGATGGGGAATGCCGTTGTAGCCCGTCAGCTCTACCCGCTTGGGATCTACCATCACCAGGCGCAGTTCGTCGGGGGTATTGTTGAGCAGCAGGCAGCAAATCAGGGCGTTGACGCACACCGACTTGCCCGACCCCGTGGCCCCAGCAATCAGCAGGTGCGGCATGGCGGCCAGGTCGGCGGCCACGGCGTTGCCCGAAACATTCAGGCCCAGGGCAAAGCGCAGCGGCGACTTCATGCGCTTGATGGCCTCGCTCTCCATAATATCGCGCAGGGCCACGACAGCCACCTGTTCATTTGGCACTTCGATGCCCACGAAGCCCTTGCCCGGCACCGGGGCCTGCACCCGGATGGTGCGGGCCGAAAGGGCCAGGGCCAGGTCGTCGGCCAGGGAGGTGATCTTACTTACCCGCACCCGCATACGCCCGTTGCGCGTCTCAATAAAATCCGGCTCGACCCCAAACTGGGTGATGGTGGGACCGGGGTTGATTTCGACCACGCTGGCCGGGGCGCCAAAGGATTTGAGCGTATCTTCGATCACCCTGGCTCGCTCCTGGTTGATCTCGTCATCGTGGCTGATGTCGCCGCCTTCATCCAGCACATCGGCCACCAGGGGCAGCTTCCAGGGTGGGCTGGCCGGCGAACTGCCGGCCGGCCCGCTGGCCGGAGCGGGCAGGCTGCCAGGTTTGCCTTCCCCGGCCGCCCCACTGCGCGGTGTTCTGCCGGCTGGGATGAGGGGCTGGTCGCCCGGCGGCAGATCGTCTGGAGGAGAAAGGGGAATCTGGTTCCAGCCGGCGCGGCGCCCGGCCTGCCAGTCCTGCGCTGCATCTTGCAGGCGCTCCACCTGCTGGCGCAGCCAATGGCCCATCTCGACCAGGGTCACGTCGAACGACAAGGCCAACGAGATCACCAGCAGGGCCGCCAGCACAATCACCGCGCCGGCCACACCTAAGACGGCGTCCAGCCCGCCTGCCAGCAGGGCGCCCATGTATCCGCCGCCGCCCCCGGACCGGGCCAGCGGCATGGCCGCCTGACCGCTCAACAGCATCTCAAACAGGTGCAGCCCGCCCAGCCCACTGAGAAACAGCAAGATAAACCCAGCCAGCCGCTCGACGGCCATCTGCGGGATGCGCTCGAAGTTGCGCAGCACCAACCACAACCCGCCCACAATCAGCCCGAAGGGGAACAGGTACATTCCCCAGCCAAACAGGCGGGCCAGGGCCAGGCTCCATAAGCCGGTCGCCTGGCTGTTGATAGCCGAGAGCAGGATCAGCAGGGTCAGCACGCCAACCAGGATCAGGACCATGCCCAGGATATCGAGCTTGCGGTCGAGCGAGAGGCCGGGCCGCGGCGGGCGGGCGGCGCGGGCGCTGCGGCCGCCGGTCGAAGCCGGGCGCGCCCGGCTGGCGGGCTTGTTGGCCGGCGGCTTGGCGGCCGCCGGGCGTTTAACCGGCGCGGCCGGCTTGGCGGCCGGTTTTCTGGTCGGGGCGTTTTTAAGCGGAATTTTGGCCGCCGGTTTGCTGGCCGGCCGGGGAGACTTCTTGTCAGCCATAGGAGGGATTATAGTACAATATTCCCCATCTACTCTCATTGATCGGGGTGTGCTTGTAAGCGCAATACCTTCCCCGGCGGCGCAGCCCGATCCTATAAAGGTTCCCTTGTTCGAGATTTTATTCTTCGGTACGTCTGCTTCTGCACCTTCGGCTCGCCGCGGGCTTTCAGCCCAGTTGGTGATGCACGATGAATTTCGCTTTTTGATTGACTGCGGCGAAGGCACCCAACGCCAGATCATGCAGGCCGGGATCGGCTTCAAACGCCTGCACCGCATCCTGATCACCCACGGCCACCTGGATCACATCCTGGGGCTGGCCGGGCTGCTTTCGACCTTCACCCGCTGGGAGACCATCGAATTTCTGGAACTGTATGGCGGGGCAATGGCTCTGGAACGCATCCGCGACCTGTTGTTTGGAGTGGTGCTGCGCGGCGTGCGCCCGCCGATGGACATCCGCTTCATCCCGGTGCAGCCAGGGGTGATCTTCGACGCCGACGATTTCAGCGTTTCGGCTTTCCCGGTCTACCATCGCGGGGCCGATTGCTACGGCTATCTGTTCGAAGAGAAGTCGCGCCGCCCATTCCTGCCCGAACAGGCCGAGGCGCTCAACATTCCTCCCGGCCCATGGCGGCGCGAGCTGGTAAACGGCCAACCGGTACGTCTGCCCGACGGGCGCGTCATTCAGCCCGACCAGGTGCTTGGCCCGCTGCGCCCCGGCGTGCGCCTGGTGCATGTGGGCGACGCCGGACGCACCTCCGACCTGGAGGCCGTGTGCCAGCAGGCCGACGGTCTGGTGATCGAGGCCACCTATCTGGATGAAGAAAGCCAGATGGCCGACGAATTTGCCCACCTCACCGCTCGCCGCTCAGCCGAGCTGGCCGTGCGGGCAGGGGTCAAGAACCTGATCCTGACCCATGTCTCACGCCGCTATCGCGAGCGAGATGTGATCGCCGAGGCCCGTTCGGTCTTCCCTACCGCCCTGGTGGCGCGTGACTTTGATTATTTTCAACTGCGCCGGGACGAGATGCTCAAGCTCGACCTGCCCTCCGACCCGGAGCGGTTCGGCTGATCGAAGTCAGGATGACAAGGGGCTAATATAGAAGGGATCTTCCGCCGAAGGCGGGTATTTTTCTATATTTGGAGGCTGTTGCGTAGCGTAGCTACGCAACAGCCTCCAAATATAACTTCTTTTTCCGGCAAAGCCGGAAGAGCCAATAAAAAATTTTGGGAGTATGTTGCCCCCCACTCAGGAGGAGCAACATACTCCCAAACCCACTTTTAGGCAGCCCTTCGATTAACCAAATCGTTCTTCTTTCCATACATCGGCCCGGTTGTGATACCCGGCCTGCTCCCAGAAGCCGCGCTTATCCTGAGCCATAAACTCCAGTCCACGCAGCCACTTGGCCCCCTTCCAGAAATAGGGCGTTTCCAGATCGCTGCGGTTGGGGATGGCCCCTACCACGCCGCGCAGCGGGTAGCCGTGATCGGGCGAGAGCGGCTCGCCGTTGAAGTGCGTTGCCGGCAGAAAATTCTCTTGCAGGGCCACTTCCAGCGGCAGGTTGACCGTAAAGCCGTATTCGGCGTGCTGCATCAGGTAGCGGGCGGTGGGCTTGAGGCGGATCAGGCCATGGTCGATCAGGGTCTTAAGCGCTACCCCTTCCCACAGGGTATCGAATTTACTCCAACGGGTGACGCAGTGGATATCCATCAGCAGTTTGGCGCGGGGCAGTTTTTGGAACTCATCCCACGTCCAGCGCGCTTCCTGCTCCACCTCACCCCAGACGCGTAAATCCCAGGTGGCAGGGTTGAAGCCGGGGGTAGGGCCATAATGCAGCACTGGGAACTTCTGCGTTACCGATTGGCCGGGCGGCAGCCGCCCTTCCTGGGCAAACCGGGTTTGATCTTCTCTGCGTTTAAAAAAACTATCGAACATACCATACCTCCAGGGTTGCCCGATTATAGCAGACAAAGATGATCTGAATATTAATCTATCGAGAGCGGCCCGCGTGGATGCGGGCCGCTCTCGATAGAGGCAGCTCCCCCCTCAAGCGTGGTAGAGCGTGACTGGCAAGCTTCGCTTGCCCGGAAAGAGGGTTAATCGTGGATTTTGTCGCCCGAAGTGCGACAAAATCCACGCAACATCTCTT
>CAYQDU010000120.1:0-13401 GCA_964416275.1 uncultured Anaerolinea sp.
CACTGAAGTTATAATTGACCTGGATACAGGAAATTTCATGTACGAAGATTTGCCCGCCAGCGCTCCCCAACCAGACGACGGTAGTGAAGACAGCCAAACCGCCGGGCTGCTGCTGGCTATTCATCGAGTCATGCTCAACATCGGCGCCGAGCTGCGCCTGCCAGTGCTGCTGTCTCACATCCTCGAGCAGGCCCAATCGCTGTTGAAAGCCGACCGCGGCGGCGGGGTCTATTTCTACGAGCCAGATAACCAGGGCCTGCGCCTGGTACATGGATCAGGCATGAACCAGGGGCGGGGTGGCGTGCTGGTGCCGGTAGGCCGGGGGATAGCCGGCCACGTCTATCGTACCGCCCAGCCGCTGGTCATCAACGACTATACCAGCTGGCCAGAACAGGCCACGGTGCTGGTCAGCGATCCGCCCAGCGCCGTGATGGGCCTGCCCCTGATCCTCACGGGGGCCGTGATTGGCGTGCTGACGCTGGTAGCCGACTCAAGCCGGCGCAAGTTCACCAGCCGAGATGTACAGCAGGCCGAAATGTTCGCCGCCCAGGCCGCCGTTGTGATCCGAAATGCGATGCTCTACGAGCAGGCCCGCCAGGAAATCCTCGAGCGGAAGCAGATAGAGTTAGCGCTGCAAGAGAGCGAGTCGGCCGCCAAACGCCTGGCGCAGCAGTTGAAGCTGGTCAACCAGATTGGCGCCACGATCACCGCCGGCCTGGATTTCGAGCAGCTTATGCAGACCCTCTACCAGCAGTGCCAGCAGATTGGGGAAACCCATACTTTTTACGTGGCGCTATATGATGAGACCAGCCAGATCATACGCTTTCCCTTCTTTATGAAGGATGGAGAACGGCGCAGCGTTGCCGACCGCCTGCTGCAAGAACACGCTGGCGTGGTTGAATATGTGATCCGCAACGTCCAGGTGCTATACATTCCAGACTCGTTCCACCTGTCTATCCCGCTGCAAATCATCCGCATGCCGGGTGAGCCAACCCGCTCCGTGATCGCTATTCCGCTAAAAAGCTACGAGCGACCAGTGGGCGTCCTATCGATGCAAAGCCATGCGCCCAACGCCTATACCCCCGATCAGATTTTCCTGTTGGAAATGCTGGCGGGCCAGATCGCCATCGCCATCCAAAACGGACAGTTGTACACCCAGGCCCAGGCCACCATCGCCGAACGAGAACAGGCCCTGGCCGAGCGCAAGCAGGCCGAAGCTGCGCTGCACGCATCGCAGATCACCCTCAAAGCCATCATCGACAGCACCTCCGACCTTATCTGGTCTGTCGACGCCCAATCCTTCGGGTTGTTGACCTTCAACGCCGGCCTGCGCAATTACTTCTTCAATACGCGCCACATTGTCCTCAGATTGGGCCTGCGCCCGGAAGACATCTTTCCCACCCAGGATTTCATCCAGACCTGGCGCAGCTTCTACCAGAGGGCCCTGGCGGAAGGCTCCTATACCATTCAATATCAGACCTACGCTGGCAACATTCTGCTGGAACTGAGCTTCAACTTGCTCACCCAGAACGGCCAGGTTTTTGGCGTTTCAGTCTTTGGCAAAGACATCACCGAGCGTGTCCGGGCCAGGCAGGCTCTGGAAGAAATGAATCGCGACCTGGAGCAGCGCGTACAAGAACGCACCCTGGAGCTGCGCCGTCGTTTAGCCGAGATCGAAGACTTGCAGGCCGAGTTGCGCGACCAATCTCAGCGCGATCCTCTCACCGGGCTGTACAACCGGCGCTATCTGGCCGAAAGGCTGCCAGCAGAAATCGCCCGCGCTCAGGCTGAGGGTAGTTGCCTGAGCATCATCATTTCCGATATCGACCATTTCAAATGCGTCAACGACACCTATGGACACCAGGTCGGCGATCAGATCCTGATCGAAGTGGCCGGTATGATGCTGCAAGGCACCCGCAATTCGGATATTATCTGCCGCTACGGCGGCGAGGAGTTCCTGGTGGTCATGCCGGGCGTATCGGTGGAGACCGCCAGACAGCGCGCCGAGGCCCTGCGCCAGAAATGCGCCAGTTTAGACCTGCGTCAGGCGGGGAAAAGCCTGCGAATCTATATGTCTTTTGGCGTGGCTACTTATCCTACCCACGGTCACGACTCTGAGACCATCATGATCAAAGCCGACCAGGCCCTATACCACTCGAAAAATATGGGCCGCAACCGGGTAACCGTGTGGGATCCAACCCTGCCCGGCCTGGCTTCCATGGAAGGGGAAGCTTCGCCGGCGGGCCCATTCCCCGGGCCCCAATAAATCCACTGCTTTTAGGCAACACTTCGCTGGTAGACCATGACTCTTTCGCAAACCGAAACCCTGGAATTAATCGAACAGGCCCGCATGCTGGTACAGCGGCTGGAGCGCGTCTCGGTCGACTCGATCTGGGCCAGGCGCTCCAGCGGTCATCGCGGCGCACTGCTGCGCTGGGTCGAGCGCTTCGACCAGCCAGATGCGGCCGCAATAACGCCCCAAGAGGCGGCGCAGCTAGAGGCCCTGGTAGCGACCGGCTTTACTTTCCTGGCGCGCGCCGCGGCTGAAAAGGGCCGCCCATCCATATAATAGAGCAGGCTCTTCCGCCGCAGACACCACCCCATTAAACCGTGGAGCAGACATGGCGCTCTGCGAACGCTTTCAAAACGCTGCTCGCACGAGCGTGGGCCACGCAAAATGTCCTACCGTCGATTCGCGCAGCCGTGGTAGCGGTCGGGTTGATGTTAGGGTTCGTGCAGCGCTACCCCGCCGCAAGTGGGCCTTGATCTATGGATAGAAATTTCCCCGGCAAAACCGGGAGAGCCATAAAATTAACGTGGCAGAATTTGGATCGCGCCGCGATCCAAATTCTGCCACGTTCTTACAAAGCGTACCGTTCCGGCCGAAACCCCGAATTAGTAGGTGGTGTTGTTGTAGAACCAGTTATAGCTGTAATACCCCGACCAGGCATTCTGGGTGCGGATGGAGATCTGCCCCAGGTTGTACAACTGCGCCGGAATGGGGAAAGTGGCCGACATGGTTCCGCCCGCTCCAGAGCTGAGCGTGCCAACATGGAAGCCATGCCCATAGGTGCCCATCGGCCCCATGAAGACATCGAAGGTCAGCCCGGCCGGGAAGTTGCTGGTCTGGATAGTGACCGAGTTATTGCGGGCCACGCTGGCGATCCAGATGGTGGGGACGGTGCTGTAGTAGGGCCACCAACCAGGGTTGTAGTTGATCGGAATACCGCCCGAAACACCGCCCAGGCGGTTGTACCAGAAGACCTCATCCTGCTGGAACGTTCGCCCATTTTTCTTGTACTGGCTGATGCGCAGCTTCAGTTGGGCGGCATTGTTGAAGGATGCCGGGATATTCAGGATGTAGGTCTGAGTGCCGCCGTCGGCGGTGTCCAGGTCACCCAATACTTCCCACTTATATTTGTTGCCCACCGCCACGCCCACGCGCACATTGAGGCGGATGTTGCTGGGGGCGTTATAGGTGCGGATGGTCACGCTGGTATTGGGGACCACGTCGATCACCTGGAAGCTCCAGGTGCGCAGGTTGCCGGGGACGTAGCCGCCTGGGAAGGGCGCCGGCGGATAGCCGCCGTGCGGCCCGCCCGCGTAGCCGGGGATGCACAATACCTGTCCGGCAAAGACCGTGAAGCGCGGCCCGCCAATTCCGTTCACCTGGGCCAGATAAGGCCAGTAGACGTTGTAGTAGCGGCCGATCCAGGACAGGCTTTCCCCGTAGCGGACGGTGTGATAGTAGGTGCAGCCTGCAGCCTGCGCCGGTTGAGCTGAAACGCCCATTCCCCCGACCAGGATGACAAGAGCTAACACAGCAAACAGGACGCGTTTCAGGTATTGCATGTTCATCCTCCTCAAGTAGACGCCTCAATGACTTCGCTTCACTGGCTGCCTCGTTGCCAGCGCGGCAGCATATTACTGCCAGATTAAGCTTTTATTGATTTATTATAGCTGGAATGCAACCTTTTTTCAATAGGGTAGAGGCCTTGACATTCAATATTTTGTGAAAATTTTACGCAGCAATCCTTGTAGATGCAACAAACATGCCAATTTATGGGCCTCCCGGCTCTGCCGGTAGCTGCCCACTCAACCGTGGAGGAATGACTGGCGAGCTTCGCTCGCCTGGAAAGAGGGTTAATCGTGGATTTTGTCGCACTTCGGGCGCCAAAATCCCCCTGAACTATAAGATTGGGAAAACAGCCAGCAGCAGCCAGCTTAAAAAGGTTGCGCCACTTAAGGCAAAGGCCCACCGGCTGCGCTGCGCTCCGCTGGCAAGGATGTGCAAGCCTGAAGCGGCCGGGAGCAGGGGCAAGGCCAGTTTGATGAAGCTCAGTTCAGGGTTAAGCAGCGAAGCGCAGAGCAGGGCGACCGCCAACACCAGGCTGTGACCCACCCACCAGGCCAGCCAGCCTGCCGGGCGGGCGCGCTGCACGCCTTCGCCCAGCGCCAGCATCCAGGGCAGCAAGAGCAGGCTGCCTATCGGCCACAGCAGCAAGCGGGGCCCGTTCAGCCCCCAATGCACCCATACCTGCCCACCCAGCCAGCCTACCCCCAACCACAGGGCCAGGAAGGCGCTCAGCCCCCCGATGACCTCGCCGCGCTGCGGCCAATCCCAATGCACCCTGCCCACCAACCCGGCTACACCCCCCGCCACCCCAAACCAGATCAGCAGATAACCGCCCACCGCCACCCCCAACAGCGAATACAGGGCGATGCCCGCCAGGCTCAGCCCCCACAGCAGGGCTGTAGCGCTCGAGGCCCCAACCGCCAGGCCCAAGGCCAGGCGGCTCTGGGCGACCGCCTGGGCGGCCGGTTTCGAGGTCGCCCAGGCCTCGGGCGGAGAGGCCAGCCCGCCCGCCGCCAGCGCAAATCCCATAAAGCCGAGCGTATACCACAGCAGGCGTAG
This sequence comes from uncultured Anaerolinea sp., assembly GCA_964416275.1. Taxonomy (GTDB): domain Bacteria; phylum Chloroflexota; class Anaerolineae; order Anaerolineales; family UBA4823; genus RBG-16-57-11. The sequence continues at coordinate 4,916 of CAYQDU010000120.1, forward strand.
ATCGACGGATGGGCGCGCCCCCGGCTGCACGCCGAACGTTCCGTCCAACCAGGCGCGCACGGCCTGGTGAGCAGCGGGCGTAAACAGGATCAGGATATGTTCCACCCCCGGGATGATCCTCAGGGCGCGGGCGTTCCCGGCGGCCGGGTCGCCCCCGGCGCCCCCGGCCTGAACCAGCATACGCTCGGCGCTGCGCCCAAAGGACGGCTCTAACTGCCCGGCCATCAGCAATAAATTGTGCGGCAGGGCCGGGGTCAGGCTGCGCTCAACCGGCGAAATAGCCACCACCGCTTCGACTTCCGGCTTGCGCATCCCGAAATCCAAGGCTACCCCGCCGCCCATCGAATGGCCCAAAATCGCTACGCGTTGGTTATTCGTCAGCTTGCGGCGCACCAGGCCCGTACGCACCTGCTCCACATTGCGCAACAGATCATCGCCCTGTCCAAAGCGGCGCCGGCTGCCGCCATGCCCGTCGAAGTCCCAGGCGGCCACGGTGTACCCGGCGTGGGCCAGGCTCAGACTGTAGCCCAGCATCATCCGCTCAGAAGCCGCAAAGCCATGCCCGATCAACACCAGGGGGCGGGTAGCCAGGTCGCCCTCCAGGGGGGCCATCACCGTCACAGGGATGCCATCTTCGACGAACTGGAACTCCTGCAGGCCATGATAGGCGCTGGAAAGCTGCCAGATCGACAGACTGATCGCCAGGATTCCAATCAAAACTACGGCCAGACGCAGCGGAGGAAGCGTGTTTTTCATGCGAGAAGTTATTCCTCAACCCGGCGATGCACTCGCCCGCCAAAACGAAACCAGGCCACCCGACCATCGGCCCCACGCAAAAACTCGCCCTGGTTGCCGCGGCCCAGATCGTCGGTCACAACGGCCTGGTCAGGCCCGCACAGGGCCAGGCGAATGGGCGGCGGGGCAGGCGGCGGGGGCGAATCTTTGGCCGGGAAGCCGCCCTTGGGCAGCATGCGCATCTGGAAACCTCCGTTCAGCGGCTCAAGCGCAATATCCTGGGCGGCGGCCGCATAGCGCCCGGCGTATTCGGCCAGCCGTTCCGCGGCGGCCTGCTGGGGCTGCGGTTCCGGTTCGACCAGGCCCAGGTACTGCTCGAAGGCCCAGCGCGCCAGGGGCTGGTACAGTTCGTCGCCCCGGTCGGAGTTGGTCAGCACCACCAGGGCAAACCCGGCCTGGGGCGCCACCCGGAAGGTCGCCATCTGGCCGTTCGTGGCTCCACCGTGGCGGATTATGCGCGCCCCGCCCGGCTGGCTGATAAACCAGCTTATTCCCAACCGCTCGCCATTGGCGGCCGAAGTGCGCGGGGTGTGCATCTCGGCCAGGCGTTCGGGCGAGAGCAGGCGCGGGCCGTCATCCGGGGCGCAGCCATCGCCCATCTGGAAGCGAGCGTAGCGCAGCAGGTCCACGATAGGGGCAGTCAGCCCACCTACCGGGTTGCCGGTGCGAGCCAGCGCCCACGGGCGTGAAACGCACGGCAGGCGGTCTTGGCCGGGGTAGACGGCGTCGTGACCCACCGCAAAGCGATAGGTCATCACGTCGGCCGGGGCGAAGAACGAACGGCCCATGCCCAATGGGTCTAAGACCAGGGCCTTCAGGGCCGCCTCGTAGGTCTGGCCGGTGAGAATCTCGATCACCCGCCCGGCCAGGTAATACCCGGCGTTATTATAAGAAAAGACCGTCCCCAACGGCGTTTCCTGGGGCAGGTCGGCCAGGCGCTCGACGATGCGCGCCAGGGCCTCGTCGCCCGGCCCCAGGTCGTCGAAGTAATCGCCCAGCCAGCCGCCGGTGTGGTTGAAGACATGCCGCAGGGTGACGCGGGCGGTCACGTCAGGATCGGCCAGGCGCAGACCGGGCAGGTAGGCCCGCAGGGGGGCGTCCAGATCGAGCGCGCCCTGCTCCACCAGGCGCATGGCGGCCAGGGCGGTGAGGGTTTTGGTGATCGAGCCGATCTGGAACAGGGTTTCGTCCGTCACCGGCAGGGGGTTTTCCAGGCTGGTGACGCCCAGCCCGGCGCTGAAGGTGCACCCTCCAGCAATTACCCCCAGCGCCAGGCCGGGGATGTGATAGCGGGCCATATCGGCGGCGGCCCGCTCTTTAAGCTGTTCGAACAAGGCTTGGTTGGTTTCTGGAGGCATAAGGTTCTCAGCAAAGATATGAATATGTGCGAGGTTATTTTAACAAAATTTCAGGTTCGTGGGGATCGAAAAATCAACCACCTGGCCAAGCCCGCTAATCTCCCCATCCCCGCCCAGGCGCATTGGGCAGCGCCCCATTAAACCGATGTTGCGCAGATTTTGTCGCACTTCGGGCGAGAAAATCTACGATTAATCCTCTTTCGGCGAAGCTCGCCTGTCACATCCACCACGGTTGAATGGGAAGCTACCGCGCATTGAGTTCGCCGGGAAAATTCAGGTCAAGCCCACCTTCGACGAGAGAGCCGGAATCAGGGCGGGGTCGCTGCGCAGCTATGCCCCACAGCAACCCCGTTCTTGGCTTTGCCGGGGAGAGAGAACACCTCAATTTCGGCGGAGGAGCAGGGTCACTTCAACTCATCCATGATCTGGATAAACCAGGCTTCGGCTTCCGCCCGGCGGGCGGCCAGGTCGTCTGGATGGCCGACGAAGAAGAGCGGCTGGAGGCGTTGGGTCGCTTCGGGCGGCAGTTCGTAATGCACATAGCGGGTATGGAAATTGTAATGGGTGGGAGAGTATTTCATCCGCAGGGCCTCCACCAGCGGGCGCAAAGTAAAGCCCTGGTAGAAGGCGATGGCCTCCATCCAGTTCCGGCGGTTGATCTCTTTCAGCACGAACACCTGGTACAGATCAAACGTCAGGCGCATCTGCGCGCGGCGCTGGCGCAGACGGACCTCCCAGGCGGCCGGGTCAAAGCGTTTAACCGCCGGCGCCTGGGGCGCAACCCGGCCCAGGCTGGCCGCTTCCAGCCCAATCTTATCGAAATGAAACACCGCGCGCCCGTGAATTTCTGCCTCCAACAGTTTATCCGGGTGAGAATGGGGAACCAGCGCCAGATCGACCAGCAAAAACGGCCCGGCGTCCTGCAGACGATAGAAAGCCTGCGGGATGTTGAAGGCGGTCGGGTCGGGCAGGCGATATTTCAACTCAATCGGCGACAGCCGCGCCAGGGCTGCATCCACCGCAGCGAAGGCGTCTTCGATGCGCTCGTCCTGCACATCGAGTTGCAGGTCGATGTCCGACCATTCGTCCACCCGGTCGAAGGCGGCCGCGCCGCCCTCCCACATGGCGTAGACGTAATCCAGCGGCTCCACCGCCGTCCGAATGGCGGCCAAAATTGGTTGGCGAGTAAGAGAATAAGTCATGTGGGGTCCTCCATACAGGCGTAATTATACCTGCCTGGAAGACGTTGTGCGGCGCGCCGCCTTCCAGGCAGGTAGCCCTTCTGCCTGCAGCGGAAGCCGATCTCACAACTTCAACCGCGGGTCGAGCGCGTCGCGCAGCCCATCTCCAATGAAATTGACCGACAGCACCGTGAGGAAGATGCACAAGCCGGGGGCCAGGGTCTGTAAGAACAGGGTATAGCCAAGCTGCGGCGCGCCGCGGGCTTCGTTGAGCATGTTGCCCCAGGTAGGCACCGGCGGCATAACTCCAAAGCCCAGGAACGACAGGGCCGATTCGGCGATGATGACCGAACCAAACCCCAGGGTGGCCGAAACGATGATCGGGGCCAGCGAATTGGGAATCAGGTGTTGGGTGATGATGCGCCAACCGCTGGCCCCCATGGCCCGGCTGGCCTCCACATAATCGGTCTCGCGCAGGCTCAATACCGAGGCTCGCACCAGGCGGGCGTTGCTCATCCAGCCGAAGAAAGCCAGCACCACGATGATAATCACCACGCTCAGGCTGGACCCCAGGAATTCCTGCAGGGTGGTGAACTGGCGCAGGCTGCTCGATAGGATCAACAGCAGCGGCAGGTCAGGCAAAGTCAACATCAGATCGGTGAAACGCATCAGCAGCGAATCGGCCGCCCCGCCCAGATAGCCCGCCAACGAGCCAAACAGCGTGCCGACGGTCACGTTGAGCAGGGTGATCACCAGCGCCACCACCAGCGAAATCCGCCCGGCGTACAGGATGCGGGTCAGGGTATCGCGCCCCAGGCCATCCGTCCCCATCCAGTGCATTGGCTGGCCCGGCTCGCCGGGCGAAAACCAGCCCGCGTACAGGCGATGATAATCCTGGGCGTCGTATGCATAGGGGGCAATCCAGGGCGAAAGCAGGCTCAAGATGACCACCGTAAACAGCGTCACAAACCCGAACATCGCCAGGCGGTGGCGGCGCAGGCGGCGCAGGGCCAGCGTCCACTGGCCCACGGGTCGCCCGGCGGCCTGCGACCTGGGCAGATCTTTTACCGATGTATTCACAGCCATATCCACACTCCTTCTCTATGTGGGGGAAATCGTGGGGCTGCGCCCCACGATTTCCCCCACATAGAATTTCCTTTCCGGTAAAGCTGGGGAGGGCCAACAGGTTGGCAATCTGTGTCTTACATCTTAGCTGTACTTGATGCGCGGATCGACCACCGCGTACAGGATGTCGCTCAGCAGATTCGAGAACACCACCAGGGCAGCCGAGATCATCAGGATAGCCTGCACCACCGGCCAGTCGGCCCCGTTGATGGCGTCGATCAACTGGCGGCCCATCCCCGGCCAGGAGAAGATCGTCTCGGTGATGATCGCCCCGCCAAACAAACCGGGGATTGCCAACGCCAGCAGGGTAATCAGCGGGATCAGGGCGTTGCGCAGCCCGTGGCGCAAAATTGCCATTCGCTCGCCCAGCCCTTTCGCCTGGGCGGTGCGCATATAATCCTGGCGCATCACTTCCAGCATCGACGAGCGGGTGAAGCGGATCCAGCCCGCCATGTTGAAATACACCAGCACCGCCACGGGCAGGGCCAGGTGCCACAGCCCATCGAAAACGATTTGCCATTCATGCCCGGCCAGGCGCGGATAGGTCTGCCCGAAGGTCAGCATCCGGCTGAGGGCCTCGGTGATGTCGCCCGGCAGGTTGACCGACTTGACCCCCCCGGTGGGAAAGACCTTGAGGGCCACGGCGAAGAACGACATCGCCAGCAGCCCCGTCCAGAAGGTGGGCATCGACTGGCCAAAAAAGGCAAAGGCCGTGACGGTGTAATCGGCGGGAGAATATTGATGCACCGCCGAATAAATGCCAATCGGCACGGCCAGCAGGATCGCCAGCCCGGTCGCCAGCAGCATCAGCAGCACGGTATAGCCCAACCGGTAGCGGATGATCTGGATCACCGGCACGCCGTTCTGCACTGTCCACGACTTGCCAAAATCGCCCTGGGCCACCCGGCCCAGCCAGCGCAGATAGCGCCCCTGGTCGATGCGACAGGGCTGGGTCTCGTTGCCGATCCGGGGACAGTACTGCCCCGGAAAGAGGGGCTTATCCAGGTCGAGCAGGGCGTTCAGCCGGTCGATCTGCGATTGGGTGATGCGTGGGTTCGACTGACGCAGTGTGTCGAACGGCCCGCCGGGGACCAGGTTGATGATGGCATAGATCAGGGCCGAGATGAAAAACAACAGGATGAACGATTGAAACAGGCGGCGGATGATATAGGTAGTCACGGCAGCGCCATCCTCTCCTCGCGCAAATCATGCGCCTGGTGGCCGGGGCATGGCATAGCCGGCCCCGGCCACCAGGCCAATCCCTACTTCGCTACTTCCCACTCCCAGGCGTTCCACAGGGGGTAGGAATACTGGGTCGAACCGGCTTTAAAGTTCTTCCAGTTCGCCAGGTGTGGGTACGGCCAGGACGAGCCGAACAGGAAGATTACCGGCACGTCGGCGGTCATGTCTTTGAAGAAAGTGTTGAGGTACGGCTTGCGCTTTTCGGGCGAGAGCGAGATTTCGGGGTTATTCTCCGATTGGCTCAGGGCTTCGTCGGCTTCCGGGTTGCACCAGCCAGAGTAGTTCTGGCCCGACCAGGCGTTGGCCTCGCTGGGGATGCCAGCGCAAGAGTGAACCGTGTTGAAGGTGGCGTCGTCGCCGGAGGTGAAGCCGTACATGGCTGCGTCGAAGGTGCGGCAGTTCAGCGGGCCGCCGGCCGAGCAGTTCGAGAACAGGCCGCGCCCGTACAAGAACTGCAGGTTCACGCCTACGTTGATCTGCTTCCACATGGCCTGGATCATCTGGGACACTTTTTGGCGATCCAGGCGGTCGGTGGTCATCAGGGTGAATTCCAGGCGTTTGGTCTCGCCGTTCACGTCTTTGGTGCAGGGCAGGGCCGAGCAGTCCCAACCGGCCTCGGCCAGCAGGGACTTGGCCTTCTCCGGGTCATAGGGATACAGGTTCAGCTCGCTGTCGGGCGGGTAGGCCCAAGACAGGCCTTTGGGCAGCGGCAGGTCGAGGATGGTGCGCTTGCCGTTATATTGGGCATCGTTGATTGCCTGGCGATCCAGGGCCAGGTACAGCGCCTGGCGCACCTTCACATCGTCCAGGGGGAACTTATCCATGTTCAGGTCGATGTGTTCGTAGTTGAACTGCGGAACCCACTCGACCTGGTAGCGCCCGGCGGCCTCGATAGCGTCCAGGTCGGGGCCATCGGCTTCGCTCAGGCCGGAAACCGTCGCCATGGCGGCGTCGATCTCGCCGTTCTGCAGGGCGGCTTTGATGCCGGCCCCATCGCCGTAGAAGCGGAAGATGATATTCTTGACTTTCGGCTCGCCCAATGGGAAGGGCTGAGCGCTGGCCTGAATGACAATCTCCTGGCCGGGCTTCCAGTCCACTACTTCGTAAGCCCCGTCGCCCACCGGTTTGCGGGCAAACTCGCTGGCATCTTGCTCGCCGGCCGGGATGTCTTTCAAGATATGCTCGGGCATCCAATCGAGGGCGTTGTACCAGAACAGCGGGTCCACGGCGTAATAAGGCCAGTCTGGGCCATAGGTGGCGGCATAATCTTCCTTGAAGGCGGCGAAGTTTACGTTGCCGGTCAGCGTACCCTGCGAAGCCTGCTGGAGCTGGGTCTTGGTCATATACTTGACCAGCACGGTGTGGTCGTCCACCGCGCTTATGTCATAGATTTTCTCGATGACCGTGCGGCCCTGGCTCTCAAAGTCTGGGTCCATGTTCAGCTTCCACCAGTAGATGGCGTCAGCGGCCGTCACCGGCACGCCATCGGTCCAGCGCCAGCCGGGGCGGATCTTGTAGGTGATCTCCAGATGGCGGTCGTCGCCTTCGCCCACGATCTTGGCCCCGCCGTTTTCCAACGAGGGGATTTCCTGGCAGCCCAGCGGGACCCACTCCAGCTTTTCGTTCTGGAGCATACAGCCCGGCTCCAACAGGTTGATGACCATCGTCGAGGCCGACATGGTGCTGAGCTGGCTATGCAGGCTGTCTGGCTCTTGCTGCATGCCAATGATGACCGTGTCGGTGGGCTGCGGCTCGGCGGTAGCCGGGGCGGCGGTGGGCGGCTCAGGCGTGGGCGTGACCACCTTTTCGACGATCTTTTCGACCGGCGTACCTTCGACCATTTCCGTCACCACCACCGTCTGGATGATGGTCTGCGGGACGGGCGCGGCGCAGGCCGCCAGCGCCACACTCAGCAGCAGGACGCAGGACAAAATGACAGACCATGTTTTCGTGCGCATCATATTCTCCTCTTCTCAAAATAGTTGGGCGGAATTTCCCTATCTGCGGGAGCTGCTGCGCGGCGCAGCCGCGCAACAGCTCCCGCAGATAACTTCGTCCTTCCGGCTTCGCCGGGAAAACCGAGATCACTGAAAAAGCCGGGTGGGGGCAGCCTCCAAGCGTTTTCCCAGGCGCGCCAGCAGTTTCAGCACAGGCGCAAGCAGGCCAAAGGCCGGTTTGGGCTTCTCGTTGGCGGCTTTGAGCAGCCGGTCGCGCCAGTATTCTTCCAGGTCTTGCTGGGCGGCGTATTGGCGCAGGCACAAACGCAGATAGGTATCAATATCTTCCATCGGTAGACCTCCTCACCCATCGCATCAACAAGCGTTGCGACGCAGGCCGTTTAAAGCGCGAATAACCGAGAGCAGGCGTTCGGGTGGGTTGACCTTGCTGGCGTAAGCGTCGGAAAAGGCGGCCGGGTCGCCTGGAGCCTGGTCGGGCTGCTCGCTCAACACCACAATGCGCACGGGTGGGCTGGCCTGGCGCAGCCGCGCCGGCCAATCGACCTCCTCCAGGCCAGGCAGGCCGCTATCCACCAGGATCAAATCGGGCAGCAAGCGCCGGACGCAGGCGAATAATTCGGCTGCGTCGGCCGCCTCGCCAACCACCGTCCAACCGGGCTGCTGTTCGAGCAGCACGCGCAGGGCATAGCGCACTCTGGAACGGTGGTCGGCTAGCAAAATCTTCATCTTCGCGCCTTTCTCATACGCCCAGTTTAAAAGCAAACTCCCCGGCCTGCATCGGGCAGGCGGGGAGTTTCTCACTCTATCCAGGTGGCTAATTTATCTAG
>CAYQDU010000121.1:0-13211 GCA_964416275.1 uncultured Anaerolinea sp.
CTGTTCAGCGACAACGTCTCGCTCGAAGACGAGATCACCCTCAAACGCTACGCCGTCGAACACGGCCGGCTGCTGATGGGCCCTGGCGCCGGTACGGCTATCCTCAACGGGGTGGCCCTGGGCTTTGCCAATAAAATCCCGGCCGGGCCGGTGGGCATCGTCTCGGCTGCCGGCACGGGCCTGCAAGAAGTGTCCACCCTGTTAGCCCGGCGCGGCCTGGGCCTGACCCAGGGGATTGGCACGGGCGGGCGCGATCTGAAAGAAGACGTGGGCGGGCTGATGTTCCTGGCCGGGCTGCAAGCCCTGCAAGACGACCCCGCCACCGGGCTGATTGTGCTGGTTAGCAAGCCCCCAGCCCCGGCCGTGGCTCGCCAGGTGCTGGATCAGGTGGCCCGCAGCCAGAAGCCCACCGTGGTCTGCCTGCTGGGCGGCGATCTGGAGCGCCTGACCTCGCCCCTGCACACCATGGTCGGTACGCTGGAAGAAGCCGCCCTGGCCGCCGCCCACCTGGCCTCGGGCGACACCCTGCCCCTGAGCGGCAACTTCGGCTATACGCAGACTATCGACCGCGCCGCCGCCGAGCTCGCCGCCAACCTGGCCGCCAACCTGGCCCCCTCCCAGCGCTATCTGCGCGGCCTGTTCTCTGGCGGAACCCTGTGCTACGAAGCCCAGGTCGTCTGGCAAGACTGCCTGCACGCCCCGGTGCTGTCCAACGCCCCCCTGCACGCCGCCAACCGGATGGAAGACTCGAACCGCAGCCTGCTCCACACCGCCGTCGATCTGGGCGAAGAAGAGTTCACCGTCGGCCGCCCCCATCCCATGATCGACAACGACCTGCGCATTCGCCGCCTGCTGCAAGAAGCGCGCGACCCCAGCACTGCCGTTCTGATGCTGGATGTGGTCATCGGCTACGGCGCCCACCCCGACCCGGCCGCCGAGCTGGGCCCCGCCATTGGCGAAGCCCGCCGCCTGGCCGCCGCCCAGGGCCGCAGCCTGCCGGTGGTGGCCTCCGTCACCGGAACCGAAGCCGACCCGCAGCGCCTCAGCCGCCAGACCCAGGCCCTCGAGCAGGCCGGGGTGGTCGTCTGCCCCAGCAACGCCGCCGCCGCCCGCCTGACGGCCGCCATCGTCCAGCAAGCCGCCGCCAGCAAAGGATAGACTGCCATGACCGAGCCTAAAATCAACGATTTGTTTGGCAAGCCCATCTCGGTGGTCAACCTGGGGCTGGCCAGCATGGCCCAGGCCGTGCGCGACCAGTCGATCCCCGTGATCGAGGTCGATTGGCAACCGCCCGCCCCCGGCGTCTCCCGCCTGGCGGTCACCGCCGCCGGGGTCGACATCGAGGCCGCCAACGCCGAAGTCTGCCAGCGCATCAAGACCGGCCAGCCCGTGCTGGCCGGCATGGGCATCGCCCGCGACGTGATCCCCGGCATGCACGATCACATGCTGCTGCACGCCGGGCCGCCCATCACCTGGGAGCGCATGTGCGGCCCGCAGCGCGGCGCAGTCATGGGTGCCATCATCTACGAGGGCCTGGCCCTGGACGAAGCCGAGGCCGCCCGCATGGCCGCCTCCGGGCAGATCGAATTCTCGCCCTGCCACCATCACCACGCCGTCGGCCCGATGGCCGGAGTGGTTTCGCCCTCCATGCCGGTCTTCATCATCGAAAACAAGGCCTTCGGCAACCGGGCCTACTGTACCCAGAACGAAGGCCTGGGCAAAGTGCTGCGCTATGGCGGCATGGGCCGTGAAGTCTACGACCGCCTGAAGTGGATGGAAAGCCATCTCTACCCCGCCCTCGACCGGGCATTGGAAACCCTGCCCGGCGGCATCGACCTGCGCAGCCTGATCGCCCAGGCCCTGCACATGGGCGACGAGTGCCACAACCGCAACCGGGCCGCCACCTCGCTCTTCCTGCGCGCCATCGCCCCGGCCCTGGCCCGCACCAGCAAAGACAACGAGACCCTGGCCCGGGTGATCGAGTTCATCGACCGCAACGACCACTTCTTCCTCAACCTGAGTATGCCGGCCGGTAAGTCCATATTGGAACCGGCCGAAGGTATTCCGGGGAGTTCGATTGTGACCGTAATGGCTCGCAATGGGACCGATTTCGGCATCCGCCTGGCCTCGATGCCCGAGCGCTGGTTCACCGCCCCGGCCGGGCAGGTGCAGGGGTTATACTTCCCGCAGTACACCGCCGCAGACGCCAACCCCGACATCGGCGATAGCACCGTCACCGAAACCGCCGGCTACGGCGGGGTGGCCATGGCCGCCGCCCCGGCCATCGTCAAGTTCGTCGGCGGCACGCCCAGCCTGGCTACCCAGGCCACCCTGGAAATGTACGAAATCACCTTCGACGAACACGAGCAGTTCACCATCCCCGCTCTCAACTTCCGCGGCACCCCCTGCGGCATCGACGTGCGCAAGGTGATGGAGACCGGCATCCTGCCGCAGATCAACACCGGCATCGCCCACAAAGACCCCGGCGTGGGCATGGTGGGGGCCGGCATTCTGCGCGCTCCCCAGGCGTGCTTCACCGAGGCGTTTGAGGCGCTCAGGCAATTGTAAGCTGCTACAAAACAAGATTGAGCGCAGAGGCAAAGCATCCGCTGATGAGACTGGGTTTTTAGGATGATTTAGCAAGGGATTTTGTCGCACTTCGTGCGACAAAATCCCTCGAATTTCTCTTTTTTGGCGCTCAAAGAACGCCATAGGCTGCTCCACGGTTACGTGGAGTGATACCCGTGTTCCTTACCCTTAACTTGAATCCACTGTTCAGAATATGCAATCCTTTCCAAACGATCTAGTTCAAGGAGACAAAACATGAAATACCTCGATCTTACCGTACCCCTGGGCATCGCCACCCCGCCCTGGCCCACCTATGAGCCGCTGCAAATCAAGTACTTCAAGCGCCTGGCCCCCAACGGGGCCAACGGCCAGGTGGTGACCCACTCCAACCACCTCGGCACCCACCTGGACGGCGAAATCCACTTCCACACCCCCGGCAAAGACATCGCCTCGCTCGATATGGACTTCCTGGTTCACGATGCGGCGGTGGTCGATCTGTCGGACGTGTGCGGCGATTACGACGTATACACCAGCCAGATGATCGAGCAGCGCGTTCAGGTCAAACCGGGCGACATCCTCATCATCCACACCGGCTACCACCACTTCGGCTGGGATCACCCCACCGCCAACGAAATCCGCTACATGAGCATGCACCCCGGCCCCGACCGCGAGTTCGCCGTGTGGGCCAAAGACCTCAAGCTGCGCTGGATCGGGGTGGACTGCGGCAGCGCCGACCACCCCATGAACACCATCATCCGCGATTGGATGCCCCGCCAGGCCCGCCAGGCCGATAAGGTCTTCAAGAAGAAATACGGCATGCCCCTGGCCGATTTCTTCGACGACACCAAGTACCAGCTCATGCACCTGGAGATGTTCCCCTACGGCATCATCCACGCCGAATGCCTGGGCGGCGAGATCGACCTGCTGCTCAACCGGCGGGTGCAGATTGGCTTCTTCCCCTGGCGCTTCGTCGACGGCGAATCCAGCATCGGGCGCTGCGTGGCGATGGTCGAAGACGACGAATACGAGAAGCTGATGGCCGTCAAGGCCGGCATGCCGCGCACCAAGTTTGGCGACGCCTACAACCCCGCCCACGTCGAGAGCATCAACCAGCTCTCCGCGGCCAACCTGGCTTGATGATGGATGGGGATGTTTGCCTGGGCCGCCGGCCCGGGCAAACATCCCCCAAACTTACCGCAAAGGAGATTGATATGCCCCTGGACATGGAGTTGGAAGCGGTCTTACGACCGCAGCAGTACGACATGCCGGCCTACCCGCCCAAGGTCATCACCCTGGCGAACGGGAAAAAGCTGGTCGTGCGGGCCATCACCCGCGAAGAAGTGCCGGATTTACTCAAAAGCGTCAAGCCCTGCCTAGCCATCGAGCGCGACTACTATGACATCGTCAGCGCCCGCCTATACGGCGAGCTGCTGGCCTGGTACCGCCACCGGGTCAAAACCGAATACTGCCTGGTGGGCCAGGTGGATGGCTATGTGGTGGGCGCGGCCAATGGCCGCATGGAAACCGAAAAAGTGGGCATGAGCTACCACACCCTGGCAATCGACCGCGGTCTGCGCATCGGCTCGCACATGTTCGCCGCCAAAATGGAATATCACATCGAATACATCGGGCATGAATCGGTGCTGATCGTGGCCGAAAGCCCGATTGGCTTCCGACGCTGGATGATCGAGTACCCGCTCGAAAAGACGAACATCCCCCACGAGCTGGGCGGCGGCGATTCCTACCGCCTGACCCGCGAGATCTACTTCAACTCGAAGCCGCGCCTGGTGGTGGGCGAGCGCCCCGTGCCGCAAGACCTGATGGACGAGGCCATGGCCGAGCTAAAATTCGCCGACGACAACACCATCCGCGAGCGCATCGCCGGGCTGAAAGGCAGGTAACCCATGAGAGACGTAGCGATCATTGGCGCCGGTATGGTCCAGTTTGGGCGGCGCGACGAAGACACCCTGATGGATATCCTATCGTGGGCCGGCCTCAAAGCCCTGGATGACGCCGGCCTGGGCGATAAGACCGTCGACGCCCTGTACGTCGCCAACATGGGCGCCGGCGCCATCCAACACCAGACTTCGGTCGCCAGCTCGCTGGTCGACCGGCTGAGCCTGCTGCCGGCCGCGGCCGAGTGCATCGAAAACGGCCCGGCCTCCGGCGCTTCGGCCATCAAGATGGCTGTGCTGGCCATCGCCTCTGGCTATTACGACACCGTGCTGGTGGTGGGCGGCGAGAAGATGCGCGAAGTCACCGGCTGGCGAGCTACCGATTTCGTCGCCACCATGAGCCACCCCCAGGTGGAATATCCCTACGGTGTGACCCTGCCCGGCATGGCCGGCATGTTCACCCGCCTGTACATGGAACGCTACGGCGTGACGCGTGAAATGCTAATCGCCGTGGCTCTCAAGAATCAGGAGATGGGCTGCCTCAACCCCTACGCCCATGTCGAGATGGCCCTCGACCTGAACGGCATCTACAAAGACCCGGCCGCGGTGGTCAACAACCCCATGGCCGCCGACCCGCTGCACCTGTACGATCTGTGTCCCGTCAGCGACGGGGCGGCCGCCGTGGTGGTCTGCGCCGCCGACCTGGCCAAGAAGATCGCCCCCAAGACCCCAGTGCTGATCGCCGGGTTCGGCCAGGGCACCGACACCCACGCCCTGCAAGAGCGCGACGACCCCACCGACCTGAAAGCCGTCACCCTGGCCGCCCAGAAGGCCCTCGAGATGGCCAAGCTCAAACCGTCCGACATCCACGTGGCCGAGCTGCACGACGCCTTCACCATCCTGGAGATTGCCGAAAGCGAGCATGTCGGCTTCTTCAAGAAGGGCGAAGGCGGGAAGGCCGCCCTGGCCGGCAAGACCCGCCTGGGCGGGCAGATCCCCATCAACGTATCCGGCGGGCTGAAGGCCCGCGGCCACCCGGTGGGCGCCACCGGCGTGGCCCAGGTAGTCGATATCGTCTGGCAGCTGCGCCACGAGCTGCCCAAAGAGCGCCAGGTGAAAAACGCCCAGACCGGGCTGACGGTCAACTTCGGTGGGTTTGGCAACAACGTGCTGTCGTTCGTGCTGCGGAGGGTAGAACAATGAGCAAAAAAGACCTGGGCATCGTCGCCTATAAGTGCAAAGCCTGCGGCAAGCTGCACTATCCCTTTCACGAGCGCTGCCTGGTGTGCCGGGGCCGCGAGTTCGAGAAGGTCAAACCGCAGGGCCAGGCCAGCCTGCTGACGTTCACCCGCATCTACAACCTGCCCTGGGGCTTCGACCAACGCTACCTGACCATCGGCGTGGTACAGTTCGAGAACGGCGTCAAAGCCATGGGCCAGATTCCGGTGGATGAGAAGTATGATCTCAAGAACGGCATGGCCCTCGACGCCACCTGGGAGCCGGTGCGCTGGACCCACGGCGAGCCAACCCTGGGCCTGGTGCTAAGACCAGTCCACTAAACGCCGCGGGAGTGCGGGAAAAGTTTCAGAGCCAAAACAACCTGAGCGTGGATTTTGTCGCACTTCGTGCGACAAAATCCACGCTTCCTCTTTATTTTTGGGGCTGTCCACGGTTGAATGGACAGCCGTCCTCACTCGTAGCGCAGCGCCTCGGCCGGGGTAACCTGCGAGGCCTGGACCGCCGGCAGCCAGGTGGTTAGCAAGGTCATGGCGTAGGCCAGGCCAGACACCAGGAGGATCTCTTTCCAGGGCACTTGAAAGGTCAGCCCCGGAATATCGGCTGCCATGTCGCTGATCATTTGCGAGGCTGGGATCAGGGCCAGCCCCGCCCCCAGGCCAATCCCCAGCAGGGCCACGAAGGACGATTCGAGCAGGAAGATCCAGCTCACCATGCCGCGCTGGAAGCCCAGGGCGCGCAGCATGCCAATCTGCTGGCGCCGCTCGACCACCGCCCGGGTGCTGATGACCCCCAGGGCCGCCACGCCCACCACCAATCCCACCGTCAGGAAACCCAACAGCAGGTATTGAAACACATACTGCTGGGCCAGGGCATCGCGCAGCTCCTGGATTTGATCTACGCTCTCCAGGCCGTTCTTGAGAAAGACGCTCTCCAGGGCGGCCCCGGCCTGCGGCGCGCTGGCCCCCGGCCCCAGGCGCACGTAGTAAGTGGGAGCCGGCAGCTCGAACGGCAGGGCCTTAGCCAGCGTCTCCTGCGAGGTGACAATCCCAAAGCCGGTCATGGCCGACTGTTCCAGCACCCCGATGATGGTCAGGTCGAAAGTCGCCTCGCTGTTCGGCTCGCGGATGCTCACCTGGATGGGCGACATGCTCTCGTCCTCCAGATAAACGCCCTTGAG
Source organism: uncultured Anaerolinea sp. (assembly GCA_964416275.1). GTDB lineage: Bacteria > Chloroflexota > Anaerolineae > Anaerolineales > UBA4823 > RBG-16-57-11. The sequence continues at coordinate 6,880 of CAYQDU010000121.1, forward strand.
GCTGAAATCGGGCCCGCCGATCATGATACTGTTGGTAGAACGGGAGGGGACGGCCAGGCGGTCGATCACAGCATAGCCCCGGCGCTGGCGAACGGCCTTCCACACCTCGGCGGCGGTCTGGTAGCCTTCTGCTTTGACCGCCAGGTCGTAGTTGATATTCTCCAGGTAGGCGTCGTCGGATGCCTGGATCAAATAATTCGACCAGCGCCCAGACTCCCCCTGGCGCACTTCGACCGCCAGGCTGATCTGCGAGGCCACCACGGCATAGTCGTCTCGCTTCAGGCCCGATTGGACGCCAATAGCCCGCGACAGGTCGGTGATCGGGTTATTGCTGCTCGAACTGACCCGCAAATCGAACCCGCCGGTAAACTGCTGCGTATCATTCAAAACCAGGTCGTTCACTTTGAACAGCGTAGCCATAAAAATCACGCTGAACATCACAATGGCGAAGATGGCAATCGTCATGCCGGTGCGGAAGCGGTTCGAGAGCGGATAGGCGATTGCCATGCGCAGCACCGGGGCAAAGCGCGGCGAACCGCCGGCCGCCAGCAGGATCAGCCGCAGGAGCAGGTCGGTGTTATACATAATCACCAGCACCGCCCCAGAGACGATCATGATCCCAGAGATAAAGAGCATCTCCGGCCCGCTGCTCAAGACCGGCACGTTGAAAACGTCTTGCAGCACCCGGCTGGGAAGCGCCCAGAAGCCGGTCAGCGCCAGCCCCAGCAGGGTATAGGCCAGCCGGTCGGGAAGATCGACCGTGTCCCGGCGGCGCATCAGCCAGCGCAGCAGGCCGCGCAAGATCAGCCCCGCGCCGATGATAACAAACGAAACCCCCAGGCTGAAGGACGCGCCGTTGGCCGAGCGGAAGCCCAGCGGGGTGAGCAGCAGGCCAAGCAGCAGGGTGAACGGCCCGCTGGAAAACCCCAGCCACACCAGGCGCAGCAGGCTGGCCGGCAGCCCTACCAACCAGGCCCGCAGCGCCCGGAAGAGGCGCAGATGGATCAGGGCCAGGAAACCATCCCGCAGGGTCTGAAACGGCGCCAGCAGCCGGTCGCGCAGATACGTGGGCGAGCGGGGCGGTTCGGGCAGATCGCGGATCGCTGAAACGATGTTGAGGTGGCTGACCCGATAAGCGGAGAAGACCACGGTGGCAAAGGTGACCAGCATCCCCAGCGAATAGGACACCAGCAGGCTGTTGGCGCTGATGTAGGGCCGGATGGTCAGGCCGGTTCCGGCAAAGGCCCGCCCCAACGTGACGGCGATCACCAGCCCGGTTAGCACGCCCAGCCCCACCCCCACCGCCGCCGCGGCCAGGTCATAGGCCGTGCCTTCGAAGACGAACATCTCCACCAGGTGCCCGCGCTGAGCGCCCACCGCCCGGGCCATGCCCATCTCCGACTTGCGCTCGGAGGCCAGCATGACGAAGATCAGGAAGATCAGCACCAGCCCGGCCGAGATGCCGAACAGGCCAGAGACGATAAAAATGGTCGTGAACGCGCTGGCGGCCAGTTCAGCCTCGTCCAGCGTATCGCGCTTAGAGTCGTCCACCCCCAGGTCAGATTGGCTGTTGAACATCTCGGCCAGCCGGTCGCGCAGGGGCTGGCTGCCCCAATGGGCGTCGGCCAGAATCGACTGCAGGCGGCTGGCCAGCTCGCTGTCGGCCAGCAGGCTGCGCGTCTCGGCCGAGGCCGGGCTGCCGGCGCTTCCGGCTTCCAGCCCGGCCGCCAGGGCCAGCAGATCGGCCTGAGTGTTGCCCTTCTCGCTGGCGGCGGCCTTGCGCACCGCCTGGGCGATGGCGGGGTCGCCGGTCAGGAACGCGTACAGTTCGGTGGTCACCTTGGGGTCGCTCAACAGACCGCGCAGGCGGCCGGTGACGGCCTGGCTGTGGGCAACGCCGCCCAGCGCGTCGCCCTGATTAGACACGACGATCAGGTTGATTTTGCCGCGCTGGTCGAACAAAGCCTGGGCCTGGCGCAGGTTGAGCAGCAGGCGCGGCTCTTTGCCCTGGGCGGCAATCGCCCGCACGGTATAGACCTTGGGCCGGCTGCTGACGTACAGTTCAAGCACATCGCCCGGCTCGGCCGCCAGGTCTTTGGCGGCGGCCACGTTGAGGTATACCTCCCCGGCGTCCAGGGCCTCCAGCGCCAGCGGCCGGCCGGCGGCGTCACTGATTTCGGCCTGGGCCAGCACCGCCGCATCTTCCGGGCGCAGACCCATCACGTCGATGCTTTGCAGGCTGCGCCGGCGGGTGGTGTTGACCACCGGCATCGATTCGCTGATTACCGGGGCCAGGTGGTCGATCAGCGGGTAGCCGCTCAACTGCTCGGCCAGGGTTTCGTAGCGGGCCATCTTGAAGTAGGACGAGCCGATGCTTCCGCCACCAAAGGATGCGGTTCCGCCTCCCACCCGGATCACCTCGTCGATCTCGCCCATGCCCTCGACGGCCAGGGTGCGGATCGTGTACGAGAGCGTATCGCCGGTGATGAAGGCCGCGGTGATAATCAGGGTAGCCAGCATCAGGCCGACGACGATCAGGATCGATTGGGCCCGGCGGCGGGGGATTGGGCGCAGGCCCAGCTTGAAGAACACCGGCCGGCGCAGCGCCAGCAGGGCCAGCCCGGCCAGCACCAGCAGCAGGGCGGCGCTCAGGCTGCCAGCGATGGAAGCCATTTCCAGGCCAAAGAGCTTTTGCATGCCTAAGCCTCCCCGGCGGCGAGCGGCTGTTCGCTTTCGATCAGGCCGTCTCGCATCCACACGATGCGCTGGCAGCGCTCGCCCACGCCCCGGTCGTGGGTCACCACGATAAAGGTCAGCCCCTGCTGGCGGTTCAAATCCAGCAGTACGTTCATGATTTCGTGAGCGGTTTCCGAGTCCAGGTCGCCGGTCGGCTCATCCGCCCAGACCAGCGCCGGGCGGTTGACCAGGGCGCGGGCGATGGTGGTGCGCTGGCGCTCTCCGCCGGAAAGCTCGGCCGGGCGATGATAGGCCCGCGGCAGCAGGCCCACCTGCTCCATGGCCTCCAGGGCGCGTTTGCGCGCTTCGCTCAACCGCACCCCCGAAACCAGCAGCGGCAGCTCCACGTTTTCGACCGCGCTCAACACCGGCAGCAGGTTGTAGAACTGAAAGACAAAGCCCATCCGCCGGGCGCGGTAGGCGGTGCGCTCCTGGTCCGACATGCCGGAAAGCGATACGCCCTCGATCACGACCTGGCCCTGATCACAGGTATCCAGCCCCGACAGGCAGTTGAGCAGGGTGGTCTTGCCGCAGCCCGAGGGCCCCATCACCGCCAGCATTTCGCCGCGCCCCACGCTCAGATCAATGCCGCGCAGGGCAGGCACGCTCACCAGGCCGGTATGGTAGACTTTGTGCACGCCGGTCGCCTGAATAATCGATTCCTGATTTGTCGTTGTCGTTGTCGGTGTGGGCTTCTGAGTTTCATCCATAGCGTATATTCCTTATGTCGCGCGTTTTTAATAATTTGCCGCGCGTTTGATCCTCGTTTCCACGATCCTCAGATTATACGCTGATTGGGCCCAATTGGGGTTCTTCCGCCGCAGGCGGAATTGAAAAGCAGCGGCCCGGTTTTGAAGCCGGGCCGCCGCTTTTCAATCTCAGGCGCAATCCAACCAGTCGTTATTTTTTATCCAGGTACTTCAGCCCTGTACCGGTATTAAACATCACAATTCGCTCGTCTTTTTGCAGCCAGCCCTCTTGGGTCAGTTGAGCCACCGCGGCCAGGGTGGCCGCCCCTTCGGGAGCGGCGAAGATGCCTTCCTGGGCGGCCAACTGCTTCTGATAGCGAATAATGTCCTGGTCGCTGACCGCCACGGCGTTGCCGTAGCTCTCGCGAATATCCTTTAAGATCACCTGGTCGGCAAACGACTTGGGAACCCGCAGGCCAGAAGCCAACGTCTGCGCGCCCACCCAATAATCGCAGAAATCGGCCCCCTTCTGGAAGGCCCGGATGACCGGGGCGCAGCCATCGGCCTGCACCGACACCATCCGCGGCCGGTGCGGGCTTTCCAGCCAGCCCATGGCGGCCATCTCTTTGAACGCCTTCCACATCCCCACCAGGCCGGTGCCGCCGCCGGTGGGGTAGATGATCACATCCGGCAGGTGCCAGCCGAACTGCTCGGCCAGCTCGTAGCCCATCACCTTCTTGCCTTCGCAGCGATACGGCTCTTTGAAGGTCGAAACATCGAACCAGCCTTCGGTGCGGGCCCGCTCGCCGGCCATGCCGGCCGCCTCGCTGATCAGCCCATCGATCAAGATCACCTGCGCCCCGGCGATGCGGCTCTCTTCCATATTGGCGTAGGGCGTATCTTTGGGCATATAGATGCAGGCATCCAGCCCAGACCGGGCGGCGTAGGCGGCCATGGCCCCGCCGGCGTTGCCCGCCGTGGGGATGATGACCCGCTTCACGCCCAGTTCTTTGGCCTTGGCCACCGCCGCCGCCAGCCCACGGGCCTTGAACGAACCGGTGGGGTTCAGGCTCTCGTCTTTGACATACAAATTCTTCAGCCCCAGCGCCTCGCCCACCCGCGGCAGGCGCAGCAGCGGAGTATCGCCCTCCCCCAGGGTGATGCGGTTGGCCGGCTCGTGCACCGGCAGCAGCTCGTGCCAGCGCCACATACCGCGCGGCCGGCGGATGAACTCATCCCGATCCAGGTGTTTGCGGGCCGCCTCCAGGTCATACTGGGCCATCAACGGCGCCTGGCATTCGGGGCAGTAGGTCTGAATCACATCCGGGTTGTAGGACATCCCACACGCCGAACAGATAAGATCGTTGAGATAAGACATGGGCCTTGTTGTCTGTTCCTGTGCTGATTAACCAATCGCGGCCAGCGGCGCAGCCGCCCTGGCCGCGCACGATTAATTCGCTTCCGCCAGGAAGCCCTCCACCCGCGCCCACAGCTCGCGGATGTTGATCGGCTTCGACATATACACGTCGCAGCCGGCCGCCAGGGCTTTCTCGGCGTCTCCCCGCAGGGCGTTGGCCGTGACGGCGATGATTGGCACATAGACCAGCTGGCGTTTCCCGCTGCTGCGCAGCCGGCGCGCCACCTCGTAACCGTCGATGTCGGGCAGGTTGATGTCCAGCAGGATCACGTCTGGCGCCTGCGTCTCGGCCATTTCCACCCCGGTCAGCCCGTTTTGGGCCCACAGGAACTGATAGCCGCGCGCCTCCAATGCCCGTTTCACCAGGGTCATGTTATCCGGGTTGTCTTCAACGTACAGGATTTTATGAGGCATTCTTGTCTTCCTCCGCTTTCTTGGCCGCATCCGCCTTCAACGGGCCGGTGCCCCCTGTGCTGGTCTTTTGCTCCAGAACGTTCACCACCTGATCGACAAACGCGCGCGGCGGCAAAGAACCTTTCTGATAGATCGCTTCGATATTACCCTTCAGCTTCTCGCGGTCGGCAGCAGTCAGGTCTTTCGCGCTGACCACAATCACCGGAATATCGCGGGTGCGGCTGTCGGCCTTCAGCTCTTGCAAGAGCGTAAACCCATCCATGTTGGGCATCATCAGATCGGTGATAATCAGGTCTGGCAGGCGCTCGCGCGCTTTCTGCAAGCCGTCTAACCCGTCCGAAGCCTCAAAAACCCGGTAATTCTTGCGCGCTTCCAGGAAGCGGCGCACCAGCATCGAATCGTTCGGGTTGTCGTCCAAAATCAAGACCGTGGTCGTCTTTTCGTCCAGGCGCTCCAGGGCCGCCACCAACCCGTCGCTCACCGCGGGGGTCTTGCTGCCCTCGATCTTGATATCCACCGCCCACTGGTCGCCCAAAACGTGCTTCTCGACCGGGAAGGTGTGGCCGGTGCAGTTCACCACCACCAGCTCGTCGGGCTTGATCGCCTGCTGGTGAATCAGCTTCGCCAACCCGGCAAAGGCCACCGCCGTAGCCGGTTCCACCGCCAGCCCTTCGGCTTTCGCCAGAGAGCGCATCGTGCTGAAAGCGTCGCCATCGCTGACGCTCTCCATTGTACCACCGTGTTTCTGAATCAGCTTCCACAGATACGTATACGTTTGGCCCGGGTCCCCAGTAGACAGGATCGCAATCCGGGTGCTGGGGGCCACCGGTTTGGCCTTGCTCTGCCCGGCGTGGAAGGCCTGCACCATCGGGGCGCAGCCCTCGGCCTGGATCACGGCCATCTTCGGCACTTTATCGGTCAGGCCCATCGCCAGCATTTCCTCGAAGCCGTGATACACCCCCAGCGGCCCTAGCCCGCCGCTGACGGCCTGGATGTACCAATCGGGCGCTCGCCAGCCCAACTGCTCGACGATCTCGTAGGCGATGGTCTTCATCGACTCGCGCGCCGGCAGGCTG
>CAYQDU010000122.1:0-13144 GCA_964416275.1 uncultured Anaerolinea sp.
ACGCCGCCCTGGCCCTGGGCATGGCAAACGTCATCCTCAACAGCCAGCTATACGACGAAGCCTTCGTGCGCGACTTTACCTTTGGCTTCGATGATTTTCAAGACGCCTCCGGCAGCCTACACCTGGGTTTCAAGCGCCTGGTTTTAGAGCAATACACCCTGGAGCGAGCTTCGCAGATCACCGGGATCAAGACCGAGATCATCGCCCGCCTGGCGGGCGAGTTTGCCGCCAACCGCCCGGCGGTAGCGGTGCTGCCCACTGAGCCGGGCGAGCTGAACAGCGGCAACGCCCTGTATACCGCCCTGGCCGTCCACGCTCTCAACGCCCTGGTCGGCTCTATCGACGCCAAAGGCGGGGTGATGACCCAGCGCTTCCCGTTGGTGGCTGATTGGCCGGCCTACGCCGCCGACGCCATCGGCGCGGCCGGGCTGGAACAACCCCGCCTGGATGGGGCCGGCTCGTCCGAACTTCCGCTGGCAGCCTCGGTTTATCAAAACCTGCCGGCCGCCATCCTCGCCGACCAGCCGTATGACCTGCAGGCCCTGCTGCTGCTCAACGCCAACCCGCTTTACGACCTGCCCGACGATGGCCGCACCGTAGAGGCCTTGCTCAAAATCCCGTTCGTGGTCAGCTTTGCCCCCACCCTGGACGAAAGCGCCGCCCTGGCCGATGTGATCCTGCCGGCCAGCACGTTTATGGAGCAGTGGGGCGACGACTACATCGAGGGCGTGGGCTATGCCGGGGTATCGCTGCGCCGCCCGGTGGTCGAGCCGGTGACCGACAGCCGCAGCCCGGCCGACGCTCTGCTGGCCCTGGCCGCTCGGCAGGGCGGCCCGCTGGCGGCCGCCCTGCCCTATCCCGATTACCAGGCCGCCGTCAAACAGCGTCTAGCGGGCGCGCCGCTGGAGTGGGACAAGCTGGACGCCAACGGCTTTTGGGCCGAGATGGTGTATTTCCACGCCCAGCCCGGCAGCCCGGCCTGGAGCCGGGTAGTGGGCCGCGACCGGCTGAACGCGCCCCAGGATGGGCGCTACGATTTCTTCTCGCGTGAGCTGCACGCCTTATTCAGCGCCGGGGCCGCCCCCGCTCCGCAGATCGACCAGGCCTGCCTGCCGCATTTCGAGCTGCCCGCCGCCCTGGACGAAAGCAGCGCCCCAGCCCAGGAATACCCCTACCTGCTCATCAGCCAGCCGCTCATCACCCAATCGCCCAACTGGCAGGGCGTGCTGCCCACCCTGCAAGAAGCGGTGGGCCTGCAGGGCCATGTACGCTGGGAGAGCTGGATCGAGATCAACCCGGCTACGGCCAAAGCCCTGGGAGTGGAAGACGGGCAGGTGGTGACGGTCGAATCGCCCTCCGGCCAGGCGCAGGCCCCGGTGCGCCTGCAGCCCGGCCTGTGGCCGAATGCAGTCTTCATGCCCGCCGGGATGGGCCATCACACCCTGACCCAGTGGGGCCGCCGCTCTCCACGCCAGAGCGTGGTGGGCGCCAACCCCGCTCAACTGGCCGTCTCGGCCAGCGAACCGCTCAGCGGCCAGGCCGTCACCGGGCCGGTGCGAGTCAAGATCGTGACTCTCCCGCTGCAGGCGGGATGAGGTCTATATTTGGATGAAGTTGTGGGGCGCAGCCCCACAACTTCATCCAAATACCCAATTCAGGAGGTAGGGTATGCCCCGTTGGGCAATGGTGATCGACCTGGATAAATGCTTCGCTTGCCAGAGCTGCACCGCAGCCTGCCGGATGGAAAACAACACCCCAGTGGCCGGGCCGCACGAGGCCGCCCTGGGCCGGGCGATCTTATGGAACGAAGTGCTGCCCTTCGTGGAGGGCGAATACCCGCTGGTGACCTCCACCATGATTCCGCGCCCGTGCATGCATTGCGAGAATCCGCCCTGCACCTTCGTCTGCCCGGTGCGGGCCACCTATAAGAATGAAGAAGGCATCGTGGTGGTGGATTACACCCGCTGCATCGGCTGCCGCATGTGCACCGTGGCCTGCCCCTACACCGTGCGCTATTTCAACTGGTTCCCGCCCGAATGGCCGCAGGGGTTAGAGCGCCACCTGAACCCCGACCCGGAAACCCAACCCCGGCCTAAAGGCGTGGTCGAGAAATGCACCTTCTGCATCCAGCGCCTGCGCAAAGCGCGTGAAAAAGCCGCCGCCGAGGGCCGCACCTTCCAAGCCACCGACTATCAGCCCGCCTGCGTGCAGACCTGCACCGGTCACGCCCGCTACTTTGGCGACCTGGACGATCCCAACAGCCTGGTGAGCAAGCTGGCCCACAGCCCACGCGCCTACCGCCTGCTGGAAGAGCTTGGCACGCAGCCCAAAGTCTACTACCTGAAGCAAGGATAGAGCGGTTATGCCCGAACAAAACCCGTATCAAACCGTCATCCTGGCCCCGGTGCGCCGTCCCTCCACCGGCGATAAGCTGCTGTGGAGCTTCCTGGGCGGGCTGCTGCTGTTGGGCGTGGGGGTGTGGGTCTACCAGTTCATCCTGGGGCTGGGCATCACCGGCCTGAATCGCCCGGTCTACTGGGGCGTGTACCTGACCAACTTCGTGTTCTTCATCGGCCTGGCCCACTCTGGCACGTTCATCTCGGCCATCCTGCGCATCGCCGGGCAGGGCTGGCGCAAACCGCTCACCCGGGCCGCCGAGGCCATCACCCTGTTCAGCCTGCCCTTCGGCGCGGCCTCTATTCTGATCGACATGGGCCGCCCGGAGCGCATCCTGAACGTAATCTTCTACGGTCGCTACCAGTCGCCCATCCTGTGGGACTTCACCGCCGTGGGGCTGTATCTGCTGTCAAGCATCGTCTTCTTCTACCTCTCGCTGCTGCCCGATATTGCCCTGCTGCGCGACACGCTCAAAGACCTGCCGCGCTGGCAGACCCGTATGTACGAAATCCTGGCCCTGGGCTGGCAGGGAACGGAAGCGCAAATCCACCGCCTGGAAAGAGTGCTGGATGGCATGGCGATCTTTATGACCATGCTGGTGGTCACGGTGCATACAGTGGTATCGTGGTTGTTCGGCATGACCCTGCAGCCCGGCTGGCACACCGCCCTGATTGGGCCGTTCTTTCTGCTGGGGGCCATCCTGTCTGGCACGGCGGCGGTTGTGATCGTACTATCGCTGCTGCGCAAAGCCTATCATCTAGAGAAAGTTCTGCCGCTCAGCCTGTTCAACTCGCTGCGCAAGTTGCTGATCGTGTTCACCCTGGGCTGGATCTACATGATGATCGCCGAATACCTGACCGCCGCCTACGGCAACATGACCGAGGAAATGGTGGTGCTCAATGACAAGTTCAGCGGAACCTACGCCGCCATCTTCTGGGGCATGGTGGTGCTGGTGTTCGGCGTGCCGCTGCTGGTGTTCGTCTTCAAAGGCAAAAATTCGATTGGCTGGATGGTCTTCGCCTCGATCTTGATTAACCTCGGCATGTGGATGGAGCGCTTCATCGTCATCATCCCCACCGAGATCAGCCCGCGCCTGCTGCATGAAATGGGACAGGGGGCCTACCGACCGACCCTGACCGAAATCACCCTGACGGTGAGCTGTTTTGCCGGGCTGATCCTGCTGTATGTGGTCTTCACCCGCTATTTCCCCATCGTGCCGGTGTGGGAGACGGTGGACATCTATCAGGCCGCGATTGCCAAAGAACAAGAGGCCCAAACGCGGCGGGCCGCCCCAACCGCCAAACCGGCCGCTCAACCAGGAGACTGACAGATATTTATGGACCTCGGCGCGCTGCTCTACGCTCTGATCAACACCCCTGGCGTGGGTGGGGTGATCGTCATACTGGTTTTTACCGTCGCCCTGGGGTTGTACATCTACCTGACGCGCTGGATTTTGACCGGCGGGAAAGGCAAGAAACCCCAATGAACCGCCGCAGCCTGTTCCGCATGTTGAACGGCCTGCTGATGCTGAGCCTGGTCGCTGTTCCGGTCTGGTTATCGGCGCAGCGCAGGGCGGGGGCCGCCCCGGCCCCCAGGCCGGCAAACGGCGCCGCCGCCCAGGCCAGTGAATCCAGCGGGGCGCTGCAGCCCGCCAACTACTGCGCCGCTTGCCACACCGCCGGCGACCCGCGCCCCGCTCAGGCGGTCGAATGGCGCGGCGGCCCGGCGGCCGCGGCCCTCAGCCCCTGCCCGGCCTACCGCCGCATTCAAGAAGAACTGTACTACACCGAACGCCTGCTGCTGATGATCGACCGGGCTTCGGTCCAGGCTCCGATGAGCCAGGCCTTTGCCGCCCGCCTGCAAGGCGAGCAAGAAGGCTACCTGCGCCTGCTCGACGCTCCAGTGGTCAGCCTGGACGCTTTCGTGGCCGAGGCCCAGGGCCTGCGCTACAAGCTGGGGAAGGACTATACCGAGATCAACCAGGTCAACGATCAGAGCAAGCGTCGCTGGGCGGCTATTGTGGCCGGGGCGGTCAGCCTGCTGCTGGCGCTATCGCTTGGCTGGGGCTGGTTCAATACCCGGCATTATCCCGGCGGCGGGCTGCGTGGCCAGGGCTGGCCCCGGCTGGCCGGGAAGACCCTGCTGCTGCTGGCAATCTTCGCCTTCTTTGCCCTGCCGCTGCTGCAAGAACCGGCTCAACCGGCCACCGCTACCAGCGCCGAAGCCCAGGCTATCCAGACCACGCTCGACACGGCCACCCGCGCCGCCAGCGCCGCCGACCGGGCCGGCGCCCGCGCCTGGATGTTGGGGCAGATCGGGGCCGTTTGGAACACGCTCGACCCGCAGCGCGGCGCGATCATCCTGGCTGAGGCCCGCCAGGCTGCCGGGCAGGCCAACGACCAGGCCGCCGCCCTGTGGGGCCAGGCCGCCGCCGCCCAGGAAGCGGCCGTAAGCGACCCGGCCCAGATGGAAAAGGCGGGGCTGGTGGCCGCCCGCCTCGACGCTACCCGCAGCCGGGCCTGGGGCCTGCGCCTGGCGGCCGAAGCCTGGCTGGACGATCCCGCCGCCGCCGGCCTGCTGGAACAGGCCGCAGACGCAGCTCTATCCGCCCAAGGCGGCTACCGCGACCTGGATTTGGGCGCGATCACCGCCGTTTACGCCCGCCTGGACCCGCTACGGGCCGGGCAGATTGCCAAACAGATCCAGGACCCGGCCCTGCAGGCTTCGGCCTGGCGGGCTGTGGCGGCCTACAGCCACGATTACAGTTCGGCCGTCCAGGCCGCCCGCCGGGTGAGCGATCCCTACCAGCGGGCGCTGACCCTGGGGCGCATTGCCGCCGAGAGCCAAGACGCCGGCCTGTTCGTCGAAGCCGCCGCCCAACTGCCAGAACAAGATACGCCGGAACTGGCCTACACCCTGAGCGCCCTGGCCGGTTGGAGCGGCGACCCGGCCCTGGCCGGGCGGATTTCCGCCGCCTACCCAACCGCCCGCGCCGTGGCTTACCTGGGCGTTGGCGATTACACCTCGGCGCTGCAGGAAAGCCAGAATATCTCCGACCCATACGAGCAGGCCCACGTCTTGAGCCGCCTGGCCCAGGCCCAGGCCAAAGCGAACCGCGACCAGGCCGCCGCCGCGCTCGACCAGATACAAGTCGCCGCGCTGCGCCAGCGCGCCGCCCGCGACCTGCTGCTTCTGTCGGGCGAGAGCGATTGGATGGAGTGGATTAGCTGGCCCTATCTGCGCTTGCAGGCATACACAAGCCCAGGCTCGCTCGACCAGGCCCAGGCCGCACTGCTGGCAAACCCGCCCAAAGATGGCTATCCGCTGGTCGGGTTAACGTGGGCGCTGGCCGGGTCTGATCCACAGGCCGCCCTGGCCCTGGTAGAGCAAATGCCGCGCGAGGCCGACCGCTCGGCGGCCCTGAACGCTATCGCCCTCCAGACCGGCGACCCGGCCATCTTCGAGCGGGCCCTGGGGATGGCCCAGGCCGCCCGCGTGCGCAGCGATCCGCTGGCCCCGGCCCGCGCCTCGCTCGACCTGGCCCTGGCCTTTATCCCCACCGACCCGGTCAAGGCCCGCCTGGCCCTAGAGCAGGCTTACCAGATCGCCCTGGCGATCCCGATTCGTTAAACCCCTGGAGGTGATTATGATGAAGCGGGCCGCGGCGCGGCCCGCTTCATCATAATCACCTCCCCTCAAATCGTGACAAAAACAGGAAAAGCATCACTGGTAGTTCACCACAGCCTGCGCTAAGATGGGCTGAAGGAAGGAAGCGCATGGATCTCATTTCTCTCACCCGCTGGTTTGCCTGGGCCGGTCTGCTGATCGGATTATTGGGCATCTTGCTCCGTCTGAAAGAAATCATGAACCGCCCGTTTAAGAACGATCTCTCCCGGCCGCGCGGCGACGAGCGCCGGGGCGTGCTGTACGCCTTCACCCTGGGCATGGCGCCCTGGGAGAAAGAAAGCACCCGCCAGCACTGGATTGCCTATATCCGGGGCATCTTGTTCCATGTAGGCGTGTTCCTGGCCTTTGGGATTTTCTTCCTCAGCCCGTGGATCGGCCGGCTGCCGCTGTGGCTCAGCCTGCCGCTGGGCCTGCTGGCCGGGCTGGGCGGGCTGCTGGGGCTGGCGGGCATCTGGATGCGCCTGTCTGGGCCAAACGAACGCGCCATCAGCGTACCAGATGATTACTTTGCCGTAGCCCTGACCGGGCTGTTCGCCCTGCTGGCGGCCGTGGTCTTTGCCGCCCCGACCTGGCTGCCGGTCTTCTACCTTGTCACCGGGCTGTTGGGCCTATACGTACCCATCAGCAAAATTCGCCACTGCGCCTACTTCTTCTATTCCAAGTTCTTCTTCGGGCGCGGTTTCGGCCACCGGGGTGTGATCGGTCAACCGCATGGCCCCTATACCGAGTGAGGCCCCATGAGCGAAACATCCTCTTTCAACGACAAATTCAACGACCCACGCTTCCAGTTGACCGACGAAAAAGCCGCCCTGGCCCTGGAAGTGCTGCGCCAGCGCCTCAACCGCCAGTTAGAGGCCTCGCTGGAAGTGTGCGTGCGCTGCGGGCTGTGCGCCGATGCGTGCCACTATTACGTCGCCAATCCCAAGCCAGAATACGTCCCGGCCTATCGAGCCGAGCAGCTCCGTAAGCTGTACCGCACGCTCAACGATCCGCTCAGCAAGCTTGCCCCACAGTGGACCGGGGCCGCCCCGCTGAACCAGGAAATGATCGAGCAGCTCATCCAGACCGCCTTCGGCTCCTGCACCATGTGCGGGCGCTGCGTCATCAACTGCCCGATGGGCGTAGACACCCGCCAGATCATCCGCACCGCCCGCGCCATGCTGACCGCCATCGACATGACCCCCGAAGGTCTGAAAGCCACCGTCAACGTTCACCTGGAGACGGGCAACAACATGGGCGTGAGCGCCGAAGACTACATCGACACGCTGCAATGGATGGAAGAGGAACTTCAGGCTGAGATGAACAACCCCAACCTGAAGATCCCCATCGACAAAAAGCACGCCAAAGTCATCTACACCTTCAACCCGCGCGAGGTCAAATACTTCCCCTACCTGATCCAGGCGGCGGCCAAGATCTTCAACGCCGCCGGGGAAGACTGGACGCTGAGCAGCGCCAGTTGGGACGCCACCAACTACGGCCTGTTCTCCGGCGACGATGCGGCTGCCAAGACCATCGCCGGAAACCTGGAAAAAGCCGTCAACGACCTGGGAGCCGAAACCCTGGTGATGGCCGAATGCGGTCACGGCTACCGCTCGCAGCGTTGGGAAGCCGAGAACTGGCTGGGCCACGCCTACCCGTTCAAAGTCATCAGCTTTGTCGAACTGCAAGCCCAATATCTGCGTGAGGGGCGCATCCGGCTTGATCCGAGCGTCAACACCAAGCGCGTCACTTATCACGACCCCTGCAACCAGAGTCGCCAGGGCGGCATCATCGACGAGCCGCGCTACATCCTGCGCCGCTGCGTGCAAGATTTCGTCGAGATGACCCCGCACGGGGCCGAAAATTTCTGCTGCGGCGGGGGCGGCGGCATGCTCTCGATGACCGAGTTTGCCAAAGAGCGCATCGCAGCCGGCAAGGTCAAGGCCGATCAGATCAGCGCCACCGGCGCCGAGATCGTCGCCACCTCCTGCCACAACTGCCTGGATCAACTGGATGAAATCCGCCGCCATTACAAGCTCAAAGTGAAGATTCAAAACCTGAGCGAGCTTGTAGCGGCTGCGATTGTGTGGGAGTGAGGCGGCGGCAGACCAGCCCGCCTGCTCAACAACCCAAAATTGTGGGATAATTCCTACCGGTTGCGGTAGGAGCAACATAAAAACTTTTGGAGGATCACAAATGTACGTCATCACGATTGACATCGAAAAGTGCCAGGCCTGCGGCGATTGCGTCGATACCTGCCCGAACATGCTGTTCTCGATCACCGAAGACAACGGCAAAAAGTATGCCATGGTCAGCGGCGACCCCGACGAGTGCATCGGCTGCCTGTCGTGCGAATCGACCTGCGCCGAGAACGCCATTACCGTTACCGAGCTGTAAACGGAATGGGTTTGTGCGATAGAAATTGGGCCGCGGCGCGGCCCAATTTCTATCTAAAGAGAAACGCATGATCGTCTCCCCTCCTCGCCTGGTGATCGGCGCGCCGCAGGGGCGCAGCGGCAAGACCACCGTCTCGTTGGGGCTGTGCGCGGCCTTAGCTGGACGCGGCCTGACCATCCAACCGTTCAAAAAAGGCCCCGATTACATCGACCCATCCTGGCTGAGCGAGGCCGCCGGGCGGCCCTGCCGCAGCCTGGACGCCTTCTTCCTGCCCGACCCGCAGGCCCTGCAAGCCGCCTTTGTGAAAGGCGCGCTCAGCGGCCCGCGCCCGGCCGAGGTGTGCCTGATTGAGGGCAACCACGGCCTGTACGACACTCAGGAGGGCGAAGGGCGCGGCAGCACTGCCGACCTGGCCCGCATTCTGGGCGCGCCAATCCTGCTGGTGATCAACGCCGCCCGCATGACCCGCAGCGCAGCCGCCATGGTATGGGGCTATCAGCATTTTGAGCCAGACACACCCATTGCCGGGGTGATTTTGAACAACGTGGCCCATACCCGCCACGAAAGCCGCCTGCGTCAGGCCATCGAGAGCGCCTGCGGCATTCCGGTAGTGGGAGCGCTGCCGCGCGACGAGCGACTGACTATCCCTGACCGTCACCTGGGGCTAATCCCGCGCGGTGAAGATGCCGGCCTGCTGCCCGCCCTGGCCGCCTGCCGCCAAGCCGTCCAGCAGCACGTCGATCTGGAGGCGGTGCTGCAAATAGCACGCGCGCCCCTCACCCCTTTCCCCCTCTCCCCTTCAGGGAGAGGGGGTGAGGCGGTTCTGCCCTCCTCTCCCCCTGGGAGAGGGGCCGGGGGTGAGGGAAGTGTTTTCGGCGTCCTGCGCGACCGGGCCTTCTCGTTCTACTACCCCGAAAACCTGGAGGCCCTGCAAGAGGCCGGGGCGCGGCTGGTCTTCATCGATGCGCTGAACGATCCGGCCCTGCCGTCCATCGATGGGCTGTACATCGGCGGCGGGTTCCCCGAATTATTCATGGATGCGCTGAGCGCCAACCAGGACCTGCGCCAGGACGTGCGCCGGGCAGTGGAGGCCGGGCTGCCGGTCTACGCCGAGTGCGGCGGGCTGATGTACCTTTCACAGGGCATCCACTACCAGGGGCGTTATGCGCCGATGGTGGGCGCGCTGCCGTGCACGGTCGAAATGACCGCCCGCCCGCAGGGTCACGGCTATGTGTTGGCCCACTGCGATGCGGCCAACCCCTTCTTTGCCGAGGGCGAGCAGGTGCGCGGCCACGAATTTCGCCACTCGCGCCTGGCGAACCTGGACCCGGGCTGGACAACTGCCTTCGCCCTGGAACGCGGCAGCGGGATGGGCCGATCAGCGGCCCATCCTGAAGGCCCGGCCCGAGATGGCCTGGTGTATCGCAATGTTTTTGCTGGCTACACGCATATTCACGCCTCTGGCGCACCCACCTGGGCCAGAAACCTGGTCGCCCGCACCGCTCGCTAAAGACGTACGCATCCTCCAAAGTGTGGCATAATCAACGGGCTATGGAAACCATCCGTGAAATCTACCGCATCGGCTATGGGCCATCGAGCAGCCACACCATGGGGCCGCGCAAGGCCGCCGAAATCTTCAAGCAGCGCCACCCCGGCGCCGCTCGCTACCGCGTGACCCTGTTCGGCAGCCTGGCCGCCACTGGCAAGGGCCACATGACCGACCAGGCCATCCAGCAGGCCCTGGCCCCCATCCCAGTCGAATTCGTCTGGCTGCCCGGCGAGTTGCTGCCTCTGCACCCCAACGGAATGCAGTTCGAGACTCTGGACGAAGCCGGCGCGCCCGCCAACCTGTGGCAGATCTACAGCCTGGGCGGCGGGGCCATCGGTGACGGCGCCACCCAGGCCCCGGCCGAGGTCTACGACCGGGACAGCCTGGCGAACATCCTGCGCTACTGCGAAGCCAACGGGCTGGCCTTCTGGGAATACGTCGAGCAGCGCGAAGGCCCAGACATCTGGGAGTTCCTGGCCGAAATCTGGCAGGCCATGCGTCAGGCCATCCAGCGCGGATTAGAGGCCGAGGGGGTTCTGCCGGGCGATCTGAACGTGCCGCGTAAAGCTTGCGCCTTCTACCGCAAGACCCTCAGCGCCAGCACCCACGCCCGGCGCAACGGGCTGCTCTCGGCCTACGCCCTGGCGGTGTCTGAGGAAAACGCTTCCGGCGGGCAGGTCGTCACCGCGCCCACCTGTGGGTCGAGCGGCGTGCTGCCCTCGGTGCTGCGCTACGTCCAGGAGGCGTTCCAGGTTCCAGAGGCCTCAATGCTGCGCGCCCTGGCGACGGCCGGGATGATCGGCGCGCTGGTCAAGTACAATGCATCCATATCCGGGGCCGAGGTGGGCTGCCAGGGCGAGGTGGGCGCGGCCTGCGCCATGGCCGCCGCCGCCGCCACCCAGTTGATGGGCGGGACTATCCGCCAAGTGGAATACGCCGCGGCCATGGCCCTCGAGCATCACCTGGGCCTGACCTGCGACCCGGTGGCCGGGCTGGTGCAGATCCCATGCATCGAACGCAACGCCTTCGCCGCCTTGCGAGCCATGAGCTGCGCCGACTACGCCATGTTCACCGACGGAACCCACCTGATCCCCTTCGACGAGGTGGTAGGCGTGATGCTTGAGACAGGCTATAACCTGCCTTCCCTCTACCGCGAGACGGCTTCCGGCGGGCTGGCCGCAGCCTACGAGCGGCGCGCCAAACCGGATCTGGATTAGACCGCGCTAAGAACCGCCGGCCCAGCCGCGTTTTGCAGGTATACTTTCTATGGGGCGCGCCGTGCGGTAAATTGCCCCACTAGACTTCTTTTCTGGCGTGCGGCGCAACGGAAGCAGCCGCAGGTCAGAAAAGAAAGGCAAATGGATAAACAGATAGAAGTTCTCAGCAAGGGGGAGCAGGCTTCTGAACAGGAGCAGCCGTGCAGTTCGTTAAAGTGAGCGAATGGATCGACATCCAGGCCCCGCGGGCCGAAGTCTTTGCCCTGGTCACCGATCTAAAACGCCGAATGCAGCTCAGTCCGTTGTGGGGAATGACAAAGATCGCCCAGCCGTGCGGCGATTACCCGGCGGTGGGCAGCAGCTATATCGTAAGCCTGGCGGTAGGCCAGGAGCCGGAATACGAAACCGTCATCACAGACTACGATCCGCCCTCCAAATTCACCTACTGCCTGGATGTAGACTTGCAAACCAGCGTCGCCTGGAGCCTGGCAGAAACCCCACGCGGCTGCCGCCTGACCTATACCGAAACCTTCCGCCCCTCGACCGAAAACGACGAGGAGTTTACGCACACCGTGCGCCAGACGATCCAGGGCTGGCTGCGCAACATCCAGCGCTATGCCGAACTGCGCCAGACCCGCCTGAAACGCCTGACGCGCTGGGTGCTAGACCGCTTCTATCTCAACCAGCGCCCCGACCAGCGCCGCACAATTGTGCTGGTGGTATTCATGCATATTACCGGGGTCATCGCTTTTGTTATGGCCGCCCTGGCCCTGGGCATTGCCAGCCTCTTTTTGTAGACCCTTCCGGCCTCTCCACGCAGCTCCCCACACCATCGTGGTGGGCCTGACTGGCAGGGATTTTTTCTATTTTGGGAAAATGGGTGGCAGAGCCACCCATTTTCCCAAAAAGTACCTCTTCGCCGGAAGAGCCAATCTTACTCGTAGCAGCAGCGAAAGCCGGTATCCACCGAGCGGTGCATCGGAGCGGCCCAACTGCGATAAGCGCAGCGGCTTTGAGTCTTGGATTCACGCCACGACCCACCCCGCAGCATCGTCTTGCCAACGGTCGCCTCCACCGCGTTCGGGTTGGAGGTATTCCCCGTCTCGTACAGGCGCGGCATCAGGCTGGGCGAGGTCAAATCGTCCAGCAGCGATTCGCGCCCATCTTCCGAGTCATACGGATAGGGCGAGTAAATCGAGGCCACCCACTCTTGCACGTTGCCGGCCATTTCGGCTACGCGGAACGGGCTGTCGCCGCCGGGCGAGAAGCGGCCCACGTCGGTGGTCGCGCCAATCCTGGCCTCGGCCGAATTGCAGCGCCCATCCTGCCAACGGTCGCCCCACGGATACACCCGCCCATCCACGCCGCGGGCGGCCTTTTCCCATTCGGCTTCGGTAGGCAGGCGCACCGGCAGCCCGGTGACCTGCCTGGCCCACATGCAAAAAGCGGCTGCATCGCCAAAGTTAACCCCCACCACCGGGTGATTGGCCTGACCAGCCGGCAGTTCCCCCTCAGGCCAGAACAGCGGCGGGCGGTGGCCCGTAGACTGCATGAACTGGTGATACAGCGCATTCGTCACCGGACAACGCATAATGAAATAATCGCCGATGTCCAGCACGTGCTGGGGCATCTCGTCATCCCCGGCCAACGAGTCTTTCGAGCGCTTACTGCCGATGATAAATTCCCCGGCCGGGATATGAATAAAACCCAGGTCAATCTTCATCCCACTCTCCTTGTGTGAATTTATTCTGGCTCTTCCGGCTTCGCCGGAAAAATTTCTATATGAGGGGACGTTGGGCGGTTTCACCGCCCAACGTCCCCTCGTATAGAACCAATCTTGTCTTCGGCAACCAAGCCGGGAGCCAGTTACTCCAAATGCACCAGGCCATGCTGGGCGGCGTAGCCCAGCAGTACAACG
>CAYQDU010000123.1:0-12915 GCA_964416275.1 uncultured Anaerolinea sp.
CCGCTTCCAGATTGGCCCCGGCACAGGCAGGCAGGCAGGCCGGAAGCTGGCGGGGCTGGCCGCCTTGGGGGTCGAGGCGGAACAGCACCCGGGCCTCGTCGGCGGCCAGCCTGGCGGAGGGGCGAATTTCGACTTCCAGCGGGCCGCCCAGGCGGTACACCAGCCGCCCCTGGCGGCTGTTGGCCGTGTTCAGGTGGTCTTGCAGGCGTTCCTGCCACTGCTGCACCACCCGTCCGGCAATGGGTTCGTAGTTCTGGCGGTAGTTTTCCTCGCCCAGCTCGATGATGAAGTGGTTGGGGGCGTACTTGCGGTAGTTGGCGTCTTCCACCAGGCTGTCGCGGTCGAGCAGGATCGTCAGCAGGGCTTCGATCACTTCGGCCGGGCGCACGGGGCCGCTTTCCCAGGGCAGCAGGCGTTCCAGGCGGCGCTCGATGCGCCGGGCGCGCCATTTGCCGCCGGGGGCGGGTGGGGGGGGCGGGCTGCCGCCGGGGGGGGGCATCGTCATCGGCCTCCTTGCGGCTGCACTTGCAGCGCCGTGCGCCCGATCTCGATCCGGTCGCCAGCTTCCAGGGCCTTATCCTGGATGCTGAAGCCGTTGACGGTGGTGCCGTGGGCGCTGTTCAGGTCGCGGATGCGCAGCACGCCGCCGCGTAGATACAGCTCGGCGTGGCGGCGCGAGACGCTCTGATCGGCGTCGAGCGGCAGGCCCACCTCGCCGCCCCGCCCGATGACCAGCGGCAGGCGCTCCAGGCGGACGGCCTGCCCGGCCTGCGGGCCGGCGATAATCATCAGGATAAAAGCGCCGCCGGGGCCGGGCGCAGGCGGCGCCGGGCGCAGGTAATCCAGGGCGGGGATGGTGCTGCCTGCCCCCACCGGCGGCTCGCCGCCGGTGGGGCCGCCCCGCCCGCCGCCCGGCCGGCGCAGCCGGGTGACCCACGGCGGGGCCTCGGCGGCTTCGGGGGTCAGGAACAGGTTCAGCAGGCGGATGAAGAAATACACCCCCAGCCCGAAGCCGGGCAGCAGCAGGGCCAGCCCCAGCCAGGCCAGCCGCTCGCCGCCCGCCACGCCCCGGCGCTGCAAGTCGAGGTTCATCAGGATGGCCGAAACCACCCCGGCCGCCCCCAGCACGCACAGGGCGGTCAGCAGCCAGAGGCCGTTATTGGAAATAAGCGAAGATGCCATGCTTTCGATCCCTAGACGCCAGGGCCGGGCCTCAAGTTCCATTGGGCGTTTCCCCCGGCAGCCAGCGCGCCAGGGCCACGGTGCAGTTATCGCCGCCGTCCAGAATTACCGCCCGCTCTACCAGGGCCCGGGCGGCGGCCTCGGCCGGCCCGCCCAGGGCCAGGTCGATCATCTCGGCTTCGGGCAGTTCCAGCAGCCCGTCGCTGCACAGCACCAGGCAGTCGCCCGGCTGCCAGGCGTAGCGATAGCGGTCGACCTGGAAATATTCGCCCATGCCGATGGCCCGGGTGATGGCCCGGCTGCCGTCGGTCAGGCGGGCGTATGAGGTGTGATGGAGCAGGCTGGCTTTCTCGGCCTGCACCTGGCTGCTGTGATCTTCGGTCAACTGGCGGCGCTGCCGCCCGGCGGCCTGGATCAGGTAGGCCCGGCTGTCGCCCACATTGGCGACCCACACCTGGCCCTCGGCGGCCACCGCTGCTACCAGGGTGGTCAGGCCGGGCTGGGCCAGGTTCAAGCGCCGCCCGCTCATCCCATTCAGGGCGTTGACCGCTTCGAAGCATTCGGCCAGGCGCTCGGCCGGGTCGGACGGGCCGCTCTGGGCGTAATACAGGGCCTGCAAATAGGCCGCCGCCTGCTGGCTGGAGGCCTCGCCGCCCGGCAGGCCGCCTACTCCATCGGCCACGGCCAGCAGAGCGCCCCAGCGGTCTTCGTTGGCCCCCGGCGGCGGCAGCGAGCAGGCGTCCTCGTTGCGCGGGCGCACCTTGCCCGGCGAGCTAAAGCAGGCCCGTTCCAGGCGGGCCGGACGGGGTGGGCGCGGCCGGCTGTCGCCGCCGGCGTTGGGCGGCGTCAGGCGTTGGGTGGACTGTGGATCAGAATGGCTCATCGCAGCGCGCCCCTTTCGCCTGTATTGTACCGTTGAATGGGGTTTCTGGACAATAGAAATCCTGCCCTCACCCCTAGCCCCTCTCCCAGGGGGAGAGGAAAGCGCACATTTCCCCCTCTCCCTGTGGGAGAGGGGGCAGGGGGGTGAGGGTCCGCTGGGCCGGGATTCCCCCCACCTTGTCCGATTGGATGGCTTATGAGATAATCTTGAGCGGGAGGTCAGTCATCGAAGAGCGCTATGCCGGCCGATAGCCTGATCAATCATCGCCTGGATGGATATTACATCGAGTCGCTCTTGGGCCGCGGTGGGATGGCCCGCGTCTATCGCGGCGTAGATCTGCGCCGCCAGCAGTACGCCGCCATCAAGGTGGTCGACGCCCCCTTCCGCGAAGACCCTGACGCCGCCAACCGCTTCGCCCGCGAAGCCCAGGTCATCGCACAATTAGGCCAGCACCCCAACGTCGTCCGGCTCTATCATTACGGCGAAGACCAGGGCTACCGCTTCATTGCCATGCAGTACGTCGATGGGGCCGACCTGGGCGCCTTGCTGCGCAGCCTGCGCCAGGACAACCAGCGCATGCCCTTCGAAGATGTGCTGACCATCGCCGCCGACGTCGCCGCCGCCCTCGACTACATCCACGCTAACCAGGTGGTCCACCGCGACCTGAAACCCTCCAACCTCATGGTCGACCGCCGCGGGCGGGCCATCCTGACCGATTTCGGCCTGGCTCTGCTGACCGACGTTGGCACCTTGGGCGAAGTGTTCGGCTCGCCGGCCTACATCGCCCCCGAACAGGCCGTCTCCTCGGCCGAAGCCCGCCCGGAGAGCGATATCTACGCCTTTGGGGTGATCCTGTTCGAGATGCTCACCGGGCAGCTCCCCTTCAGCGGGCGCGACCCGCTCAACCTGGCGATGCAGCACGTCCAGCAGCCCGCCCCGGCCCCCAGCCGCCTGCGCCCCGAGCTGGGCCCGCAGGTGGACCAGGTGATCCTGCGCGCCCTGGCGAAATCTCCCGATCAGCGCTACCACACCGCCCGCGCCCTGGTCGACGACCTGGCCGCCGCCCTGCGCTCCGCCGCCCGCCCGGCCGCTCCGCCGCCCACCCTGGCCCACCTGACCCTGCCCGACCGGGTGCGGCAAGAGACCTCGCCCCTGCCGCCGCCCACTGCCCCGCCCACCCCGCCGCCGGCCGCTCCGCCCACCCAGGGCGTCGGCCCTGGGTGGAGCGCCGCCGCCCCCAGCTGGGGCGATCCGGCGGCCGGCGGGCCGCCGCGGGTCATTCCCGCCCCGGCCCGCGCCCGCAGCTCCTGGCGCCGCCTGGCCGGGGTGGTGGGCCTGGCCGGGCTGCTGGCGACCCTGCTGTGCGTGGGCGGCGGGCTGGCGGCGCGGGCCATCCTGGCCTCGCGCCTGACCGCCGCGCCGGGCGGCGCGCCCTCCGCCGCCGCCCAGGCCTCACCGCTGGCCGCCGTCGATACGCCCACCGCCGCCATCCCATCCCCGCCGCCGCCCAGCGAAACGCCGCCCGCCCCCTCCGACACCCCCCCGCCCTCGGCCACCCCGGCGGTCGCCATCCTGACCCTCAAGCGCCTGCCGCAAGACCACCTGCTGCTGGCGAACACCGGTGAGCTGCGCCTGCCCCTGCCGCCCCTGCTCATCGGGCGGGGCGGCGATGCCATCCGGGGCGGCGAACTGGGCCGCCGGGCCCTCGACCCCGGCGAGTGCCTGGTGATCCTGTACCCCACCTCCAAGCCCAAGCTGCCCAACAACCCCGGCTGCGAGGTCATCGACGTGCTGGGCCGCGACCCCGAAACCGGCTTCTGGCTCTACGGCGGCTTCGCCGTGCAGTATAACGACCAGCCCGTAGGAACCTGCAACCGCGACGCCCCGTGCGTGGTGTCTATTCCACTGCCATAGGCGCCCGTCCTGCCTCGTTCAGCCGGATCAAGACCCTCCAGGCAAACGAATGACCCCAGAATTTACCTCTTCTCTCCCCCCCACTGACCGGGCCGCCCTGGCTGCCCTGGCGCACGTCTGCCCGGCAGACAACCTGCATGTCGTCGACCTGCCCTACCGCCTGTGTTCCTGGGCCTTCGATGAGCCGCTCAACTGGGCCGTGTGGCCCGGCCCCGGCGGCCTGCGAGCCTGGGCCGCCCTGCAAACCCCATTCTGGACCCTGGACTTTGCCTGCCATCCAGACCACGAAGCCGACTTGCTGCCTGAAATTCTGGCCTGGGCCGACCAGCGGGCCGCCGCCGCGGCGTCCGGCCGCTTTGGGCGGCCCTGCTGGTTCGTGAACGTGTTTGCCGGGCAGTCTCAGCGCCGGGCGGCCCTGGAAGCCGCCGGGTTTAGCGAGCAGACCGACGTGGGCGAAGACCCCTGGTCGCTGGTCTTTCTGGGCCGCCCGCCCGGCCAGCCGGCGCCCGCCGCGCCCCTGCCAGGCGGTTTCCGCCTGCGCCCGCTGGCCGGCGAGGCCGAAGCCCCGGCCTATGTGGACTTGCAGCGGGCGGTATTCGAGAGCGAGAACATGACCCTCGACTGGCGGCGGCGCATCCTGGCCTGCCCCGAATACCTCCCCGACCTCGACCTGGTGATCGAAGCCCCCGACGGCCGGCTGGCCGCCTTCTGCCTGGCCTGGTTCGACCCGCACGGCTACGCTGGCCGCCCCTGCGGCCAGATCGAGCCGCTGGGCGTTCACCCCCATTTCCACCGCCGCGGGCTGGGGCGGGCCATCCTGCTGGAGGCCGAGCGCCGCCTGTATGCCCGCGGCGCGCAGACCCTCTACGTGCTGACCGATAACTTCCGCAACGCCGCCTATGCCCTGTACCAGGCTGGCGGTTTCCGCCGCTTGCAAGACGTGCTGGTATACCGCAAGGATTGCGCGCCACTCCCCGGGTAAGCCGCCCACCCAAAAAATCAGGAACCTCATGCTATGACCGAAGAACTGACCATCCAAAACCTGCAAGACCTGCAAACTGCCGGCGAAGCCACCGCCTGCGACCTGGTAGAACGCTACCTCGAGCGCATCGAGCGCCTGGATCGGGCCGGGCCGCGCCTCAACGCAGTCATCGAGCTGAACCCCGAAGCCCTCGCCATCGCCGCAGCCCGCGACGCCGAGCGCCGGGCCGGGCGCACCCGCGGCCCGCTGCACGGCATTCCCATTCTGATCAAAGACAATATCGACACCGCCGACCGGATGACCACCACCGCCGGCTCGCTGGCCCTGGAAGGTCATATCGCCGCCCAGGACGCGTTCATCGTGGCCCGCCTGCGGGAAGCTGGGGCGGTGCTGCTGGGCAAGACCAACCTGAGCGAATGGGCCAACTTCCGCTCCACCCATTCGTCCAGCGGCTGGTCCAGCCGGGGCGGGCAGACCCGCAACCCCTACGCTCTCGACCGCAGCCCGTGCGGCTCCAGCTCTGGGTCGGGCGTGGCCGTGGCGGCCAGCCTGTGCGCCGCGGCGGTGGGCACCGAAACCGACGGCTCGGTGGTCTGCCCGGCCCACACCAACGGCATCGTGGGCCTCAAGCCCACCCTGGGCCTGCTCGGCCGGTCGGGCATCATCCCCATCGCCCACTCGCAAGACACGGCCGGCCCCATGGCCCGCACCGTGACCGACGCCGCCCTCCTGCTGGGCGCCATGGCCGGCCCCGACCCACGCGACCCCGCCACCCAGGCCAGCCTTGGCCATTTCTACGCCGACTACACCCAATTCCTCGACCCCGACGGGCTGCGCGGGGCCCGCATCGGCGTGGCGCGCAGCTATTTCGGCTTCGACGCCCGCGTGGATGCCATCCTGGAGGCCGCCCTGCAGACCCTCAAAGCCGCCGGGGCCGAGCTGATCGACCCCGTGGCGGTGATCGCCGAGAGCAAGCTGGGCAAGCCTGAAACGACCGTGCTGCTGTACGAATTCAAAGCCGACCTGAACGCCTATCTGGGCGGCCTGGGGCCAGACGCCCCGGTGCATAGCCTGGCCGACCTCATCCAATTCAATGAGGCCCACAAGACCCAGGTCATGCCCTACTTCGGGCAAGAGCGCTTCCTGGCCGCACAGAAGAAAGGCCCGCTGACCAGCCCGGCCTACCGCCAGGCGCTGGAAAAAGGCCAGCAGGCCGCCCAGCAGAACCTCCAAAAGCTGCTGGCCGAACACCGGCTGGATGCCATCCTGGCCCCCACCGGCGGCCCGGCCTGGTTGATCGACCTGGTGAACGGCGACCAGTACACCGGGGGTGGGTTCTCCTCCCCGGCCGCGGTGACCGGCTTCCCCCACATCACCGTGCCGGCCGGGTTCGTGTGGGGCCTGCCGGTGGGCCTGTCGCTCTTCGCCGGCCCGTGGAGCGAGCCAACCCTGCTGCGCCTGGCCTACGCCTTCGAGCAGGCCGCCCGCGCCCGCCGCCCCCCGCAGTATTTGCCCACGGTGGAATTATAGATCGGCGGGGGCTTGCCGCCCGCGCCGCGGCCGGCAAGCCCCCGCCCGAAATCTCTCCCGGCCCGGCCGCACAGCGCCGGGCCGGACTCGTGATATACTGGCCCTCACTTAACCGGATACGACTGGTATACAAAGGCGGCTCTTTCGCCGCAGCCGGGGTTGGGCGCGACCCGGCGAGCTTTGCTCCAGGCGGGCTAAGCGTGGGTGCTGTCGCCCGCAGGGCGACAGCACCCACAAAAGATCGAGCGCCCTGGAAATTTTCCCGGCCAGGCCGGAACAGGCGCACCTGTGAGCGAGGCAACCGACTGCGTGAGCAACTTTTTTCTCCCCGTGGGGTTTCTATGAGCGATGGCGTTCCCGAAACCGAGATCAGCGAAGAACAGGCGTTGGAACGGGCGGTTCAGGGCGATAACGAAGCGTTTGGCATCCTCTACGAGCGCTACGTGACCCGCATTTACAACTATATCTACTACCGCACCGGCAGCGTGTACGACGCCGAAGACCTGACCGGGCGAGTCTTCTTCCGCGCCATGCGCCACATCCGCAGCTACAGCCAGCGCGGCCTGCCCTTCTCGGCCTGGCTGTACCGCATCGCTCACAACCTGGTGGCGAACTGGCACCGCGATAACAGCCGGCGCAAAGAGATTCCGCTCGACGAAAGCCTGCTGCTCACCGGCCACCCCGGCGATCTGCCCGAACAGGAAGCCCTGCGGGCCGAAGAGCAGGACCGCCTGCTGCAGGTCATCCGCAGCCTGCCGGATGAACGCCAGCAGTTGCTGATCTTGAAGTTCATCGACCATCTCTCGAACGCCGAGATTGGCCTCATTATGGGCCGCAGCGAAGGCGCGATCAAGAGCCTGTATCACCGCACCCTGCTGTCGATCCGCGACGACCTGGGCGGTCTGCCGCCGGAGGCAGCCGATACGGGCCTGCTCGAACCGTCATCTTGATGGAGGCGAACGGCGATTATGTTGCAGATTGTGATCGACAGCGCCGGCGATTTGCCCGCCGGTTGGGCTAAAGACTACCAGATCGAAGTCATCCCGATCAATATTCACTTCCAGGAGCAGATGTTCCTGCAGGGCATCGACCTCAGCGAGGCCGACTTCTACCGCCTGGCCGACGAGAGCGGGGTCATCCCCAAGACCTCCCAGCCCTCGCCGCAGCAGTTCAGCGATTTCTACCGCCGGATCGCCGCACCCGGCGATGCCATCCTCTCGATCCACGTCACCGGCCGGCTGTCTGGCACCTTCGATTCGGCCCAGGCCGCCGCCCGCGACCTGGCCGGCGAGCTGACCGTGACCCCGTTCGACTCGGCCTGCGGTTCGGCCGGCATGGGCTACATGGCCCGCGAAGCCCGCCAGATGGCCCAGGCCGGCGCTCCGCTGGAGGCCATCCTGCACCGTCTGGAATTCATGCGCCGCCAGATGCAGATCATCCTGACCCTCAACACCCTCGAATACGCCCGGCGCAGCGGGCGGGTGAAGGCCCTGCAGGCCGCCCTGGCCTCGCTGCTCAACGTCAAGCCCATCATCAACCTCGACCAGGGCGCCCTGGAATTGGGCGAGCGGGTGCGCACCCGCAGCCGGGCCATCGAATACGTGGTCGACCTGACCGCCCGGCGCCTGGCCGGCCGGCCGGCCAACCTGGCCGTGGTTCACGCCCAAGACCCGCAGGCCGCCGAGACGCTGCTCGGCCTGGCCCGCCAGCGCATCCCCCACCGCGAAATCATCGTCACCCCGCTTTCGATTGGAATCGCGGCCAATCTTGGCCCCGGAACGCTGGGGCTGGTGGGCTACCCGGTTGAGGAGGCCGGGCAGCCATGACCCCTCCCACCCCCGGCAAGGCCGCCGGACGTAAAGCCCGCCGCGAGGCTGACCTGCAATCGCTGGAGCAGCTTCTGCTGACCTCGTTTCACCCCATCGAGCCGCGCCCCGCTTTCCGCCGCGGGCTGCACACCCGCCTGGAGCGCTCTGCCGCGCCGGCCCGCTCGCCGGGCGTGATTTTGGAATATGTGGTGATCTCGCTGGGTGGGGTGGCCGCGGCGGCCCTGCTGTTGGTGGCCGCAGTTCAGGCCGCGGCCGCCCTGCTGACCTCGTTGGGCCTGCTCCACAAAATGCGCCGCCCTGCCGAAGAAAGATAAGCGCTCTTCCGACCGATAACTTAGGAATGAATTTGCGGATGGCGCAGCCACCCGGTGATTTGTTCTATTGTGGGGAAAATGGGCGGCGTAGCCGCCCATTTTCCCCACAATAGAACCTCATTCGTCGGCCCGGAAGCCGGGGGCGATGTATTGAATCGTCCGGTAGGGCCGCACCTGCGCCTCGACCTCGTCCTTCAGAATATTCCCCGAAACATGCATCAGCGTATCGTCGAAATCCGAGTCCTTGCCCATGGCCGCCAGGCAGGGGAAATGATGGTGCAGCATGCCGGCCTGCTCGCCGGCCTCATCGACGCCCAGGCCGATCAGCCCCTGGGCCACGAAGGCGGCGCAGCCGCACACTGCGTCGCGATGCACCTCGGCGGCGGTGATGCTGCGCGTCTCCGGGTCGACCGTCAGGCGCAGGTCGGGGCGGCCGAAATAGCGGGCAAACTCGCTGATCTGCGGGCTGGTATAGGCCAGGCGCTGGCGGCGGGTCACGCCGAAATCCGTCTCGGTCAGCGAGCAGAGCGGCTTGGGCGTGGCGCAGGCCACCCCGCTGCGGGCCAGCCACTCGCGCAGCTGGCGGGCCAGGCCGCGCGGCAGGGCGGCCTCGTTGTCGATGGCGGCAATGACCGCCTTCGCCCCGCACATCTGGGCGATGTCGGGCAGCAGCTCGGCCACGCCCTTATGCTCGGCGAACGACAGGATCAGCTCGGCCGGGGGCAGGCTGGGCGGCAGATAATCTTCGGGGTAGTCGATCACCTGGGGCAAGACTGGCGGGGCCTGCCAGGTTTCGATCTGCCAATCGGCCGGGCCGTGGGCGCGCAGGTTCTCTACGTGCCGCTTGCCATATTCGCCGGGACTGATAATTGCCAGGATGCGCATGGGGTTCCCTTTCATTCGTGTATGGCTGCATCGGCCGCCGATACATCGGCCGCCCGCCGGATTTCCTCCACGAAGCCGGCCGGGTCCAGTTGATAGATGCAGGCCGCGTCGGCCAGGGCCTCGAAGATCGACATCTCGCAGCCAATGCAGCTCATGCGGTATTTGACGAAGACCGGGGCGGTCTGCGGCCAGCGCGCTAAGACTTCGGATACCAGCGTTTCGGGCTGGATGGAGGGCGGAGGAGGCGGTTCGCTCATATCGTCAAGCATACCACAAGCCGGCCCGGCCCTCTTTGCGCTGGCGCAAGCAGGGAAGCCGCCGTTCGATTCAGGCTCTTCCGGCTTTGCCGGGGGAAAGTTCCGGCCTGCGGCGGAAGAACCTCAATTCATATCTTCGGCGATCATCACCAGGCCGTGCGGCTTGCGCAGAGTGATCTGCTCGCGCCCGCTCTGCACCAGGCCCTGGCTTTCCCACTGGCTCAGCGTGCGGCTGACGGTGTAGAGGGTGGTGCCGGCCAGCTCGGCCAGGTCTTGCCGGGTGAGGGGCATGTCGATGCGCACGCCTTCGGGGGTCTTGCGGCCCACCTGGCGGGCCAGGCGCAGCAGGGTGCGGGCGATGCGCCGCTCTACCCGTTCGGTAGCCAGCTCGCGCAGGCGGTTCTGATATTCGACCACATGCCCGGCCAGGTCTTGCACCACGTTGAGGGCCATCTGCGGGTGGGCCAGCATCAGCCGGTGAGCGCTCTCCCGGCTCCAGCCCAGCGCCCGGCTTGGCCCCACCGCCTGGGCCGAAACGGGGTAGCCCGGCAGGGCCAGGGCCGCGGCCGCGCCCACCGCCTGGCCGGGGGCGCTGTAGCCCATAATCACCTGCTGGCCTTCCACCGTCACCTGCGAGAGCTTGAGCTTGCCCTCGGTGAGCAGGTAAAACCGCTCGGCCGGGTCTTCCTGCAGGAACAGGTATTGATCGGCTTCCAGGCGGATGGGCTGGGCGGCCTGCCAGACCTGGGTCAGGGCCGGGCGCTCCAGCCCGTGGAACAAGGCGGCCTGCTCCAGCCAGTGCAGATCGGCGTCGGCGGTGGTCATGTGGGCGGGGTATCCAGCGCAAGCTGGCGGATGACGCGGGCTTCGGCCAGCAGATCGACCTCGGCCGGCAGGCTGAATTCGGGCGTCACGCGCAGCATCAGCCGTTCGACGGCCTGCCGGGCGGCCGGGGGCAGGCCGGGCTGGCGGGCCAGGGCGCGCAGTTGATCGTAAGCGCTGGGGTCGTCCGTCGCCATTCCCGCCCGGCGCAGGTATTCGCCTGCCGCCCGGCCAGCCGCCCGCCGGGCGCAGACGCGGGCCATGCCGGGGTTGCCGGCCCGCCGGGCCTGTTCGGCCCGCGCCATTTCCGTCTCGAAAATCGCTTCCCAATCGTCCATAGCGTCTATTGTACCCCACGAACCCGTCAAAACCGCCCCTCCGTCATCCACCGCCAGGTGAGGCAGCCCCGCTCGAGATCATGGATGGCCCCTTTGCCAGAATTCTCCCCCTGCACTATAATGAGCGCATTATTGAAAGGAGTTTCATCCATGAAGGATGTCGTGCTGGCCCTGGGGGGCGGGGGGGTTAAAGGCAACGCCCACCTGGGCGTGCTGCGAGTATTGGAACGCAACGGCTTCCGGGTGCGCGGTCTGGCCGGAACCAGCGCCGGGGGGCTGTGGGGCAGCCTGTACGCCTTCGGCTACACCCCCGCCGAGATCGAGCGGCGCATCAGCCAGGCCGATGTGAACAGCCTGTTTGGCCGCGACCCGGCCGACGGCCCGGCCTGGCTGGGCCTGGTGGGCCTGCGCCAGGTCTTGTCCGACGCCCTGGGCGACTGCCGCTTTCAGGACCTGCGCCTGCCGTTCGCCGTCACCGCGGTCGACCTGGATACCGCCCGCCGGGTGGTTATCCGCCGCGGGCCGGTGGTCGATGCAGTGCTGGCGACCATCGCCGTGCCGGGCGTGTTCCCCGCCGCCCGCTTCAACGGCCATACCCTGGTGGATGGCGGCGTGCTGGACCCCGTCCCCGTGGCCCTGGCCCGCCAGATATTCCCCGATCTGCCGGTGGTGGGGGTGGCCCTTTCTCCGCCCCTGGAAGACTGGAACGACGCGACCCCGCCGCGCCTGCTCGGCTCGCTCAGCTTCCTGACCCGCTACATCGAGCGGCTGCGCTTCTCGCAGGCCCTCAACGTGTTCATGCGCTCGATGGACATCAGCGGGGCGCTGCTGACCGAGCTGCTGCTGGCTGCCGACCCGCCGGATGTACTGATCCGCCCTGGCGTGCGCGGCGTCGGCCTGCTGGATAATGTCGACCCGGCCCAGGTGGCCCGCCTGGGCGAGGCGGCTGCCGAGGCCGCCCTGCCGGCCCTCGAGCAGGCCGCGGCCTGGCCGGCCAGCCTGCGCCGGCGCTGGAACCGCACCCTGGCCCGCTCTCTGCGCCCGCCCCTGCCCATGCCCTACGCCACTGAGGAGGTTTGAGCCTATGAGCCGTGATCTGCGCCGCTATTCCGCCCAAACCAACCGCCGGTTGCTGATTGGCTTCTTTGTCATCCTGTTCCTGGTGGGCGATGGCCTCATCTACTGGCTGATGGGGCGCGAATCGGCCCTGGTGGGCCTGGTGTGCATCCTGGGCGCGCTGGCCCCGGTGACCCTGGTCTGGCTGTTCCTGGGGCTGATCGGGTGGATCGTGCGTAAGGCCAGGGACGAATGAACGCCGCCGCGCCCCTGCACAGCCTGGACGGTTTCACCCTGCGCCAGCGCGTCCCGGCCGGGCCGGGCCCGCACCGCCTGATTTTGATGCTCCACGGCTGGACCGGCGACGAGGATGTGATGTGGATCTTCGCGGCGCGCCTGCCGCCCGATGCCTGGCTGGTTGCGCCGCGCGGCCTGTATCCGGCCGCGCCTGGCGGCTATGGCTGGACGCCCGCCGCGGTCGGGGCCGGCCTCGACCTGCTCGCCTTCCGCCCGGCCGTCGAGCGCCTGCTGGCCTGGCTGCGCCCGGAGAATTTCCCCGGCGCGGCGCTGGATGGGTTCGACGTGCTGGGCTTCAGCCAGGGGGCGGCCCTGGGCTTCAGCCTGGGGCTGCTTTACCCGGCCCGGGTGCGGGCCCTGGCCGGGCTTTCTGGCTTTCTGCCGTCTGGCGCGGCCGAACTGGCCCCCGCCCGCCCGCTGGCGGGTAAGTTCGCCTTCCTGGCCCACGGAACGCGGGATGAAACCGTGCCGGTGGGGCGCGCCCGCCAGGCGCGCGATCTGCTCGCCCAGGCCGGCGCCGACGTATCTTACTGCGAGGACGACGTGGGCCACAAGCTCAGCGCAACCTGCTTTCGCAGTTTGGAGTATTTCTTCAAGGATTTGTAGCGAGAGTAACCCGGGGATTG
>CAYQDU010000124.1:0-12771 GCA_964416275.1 uncultured Anaerolinea sp.
CGCCTATGAAACTTAACCCTATCCTCACATCCCAGCCATGTAAGCAATCCCCACCGTTCCGGGGCCGGTGTGGGTGCCGATCACCGGGCTGACGCCGGTGTTGATGACCTCCACCGCGGCGATCTTTTCCTGCGCCAGGCACAATAGTTCCTGGGCTTCGGCCTCGGCGGCGGCGTTCAAGACCGCCAGGCGCACCGGGCTGCGCCCGGCGATGCGCTCTTCGACCAACTCCACCAGCCGGGCGTAAGCCCTGGCCCGGGTGCGCACTCGTTCGATTGGCTCGACGCGCCCATCGACCACTTCCAGCACCGGCTTGATATTCAGCGCCGTGCCGAGGAAACGGCTGGCCCCGCCGATGCGCCCACCGCGGTGCAAAAACTCCAGCGTATCGACCACCAGCATCACCCCCACCTGATCCCGGCCCTGTTCGGCCAGCTGCTTACACTCGGCTAATGTGGCCCCCGCCTCGGCCGCCCGGGCTGCTTGCAAGACCAGCAGCCCGGTTGCCATCGAAACCGTGTGCGAATCGACAATCTCCAACGGTGCGCCTGGGGGCAGCATCTCGGCCGCCTGGTGGGCCGAAGCCAGCGTGCCAGACAATCGCTCCGAAATCAGCACCGCCAACACCTGGTAATCTTGCTCGAGGAGATGAGAAAAAATTTGATGAAAGCTGCCAATCGTAGCCTGAGAAGTGCTGGGACTGGTCTTAGAAGTTTTCAAGCGGGTGTAGAACTGTTCGGGGGTAATGTCGATCCCATCCTGGTACGAAACCTGATCCCAAATCAAAACCTGTGGGGCCATCTGGATGTGGTACTGGTTCAAGAGGGATGCAGGTAAGTTGCTGGTACTGTCCGTCACAAGCGCAATTTTTGGCATATAATTAGCTCCTCAACCTGAAGTCGTCTGGATGGGCGGGGCAGGCGCGCAGCCAGGTAATGGTATAACCCCGCGTCTCCCACAGGGATACGGCTGCAAGGCAGGCCAAGTTGGGAGACGAACCATTCCAGTTCTTGCTGCTTCGCTGGAAAAGCAGGGCTATGGGAGGGTTGCTGCGTGGCTACACCATGCAGTCCCCCCATTAAAACAAGGATGGAAAGATCAAATAAGAGCTGTTTTGTGGATTTTATCGCGCTTCGGGCGACAGAATCCACGAATATGCCTCTTTCCTGGCGAAGCCGGGAGAGCCAGAAAAATTCTCCGCCTTCGGCGGGGGGCCTAGATGGGGAAAGGAGCGCCAGTAAGGGCGGAACAGGCAAGGGAGGTCTTCATTATATGAAACAAACTATCCCAATAACCTTGACCTATCCGCGCTTCCTTGCTAAAATGTCTTGCCGTGTTTGAGAACCTGACCCA
This sequence comes from uncultured Anaerolinea sp., assembly GCA_964416275.1. Classification (GTDB taxonomy): domain Bacteria; phylum Chloroflexota; class Anaerolineae; order Anaerolineales; family UBA4823; genus RBG-16-57-11. The sequence continues at coordinate 1,354 of CAYQDU010000124.1, forward strand.
ACGCCTTGATGATGTATTTAAGGGCCTGCGCCGCCGGGGCAAGCTGACCGAGTCGGACGTGGACGCCGCGATGCGCGAGGTGCGCCTGGCGCTGCTGGAAGCCGATGTCAATTATGGCGTCGTAAAAGATTTCGTTAGCCGGGTGCGCGAGCGCGCCGTGGGCGCCGAGGTCTCGAAAGCCCTCAACCCGGGCCAGCAAGTGGTGAAGATCGTCCACGAAGAGCTGATCAACACCCTGGGCCCGGCCGACCGCTTGAACCTGACCGGTCCCCGGCCGCGCGTCTTAATGTTGGTCGGCCTGCAGGGCGCCGGCAAGACCACTGCAGCCGGCAAGATTGGGCGTATGCTGCGCAACCAGGGCGAACGCGTCATGCTGGTGGCCTGCGACCCCTATCGTCCGGCGGCTGTACGTCAGCTGGAAACCCTGGGCGAGCGCCTGAATATCCCGGTGGCCTACGAGCAGGGCGTTCCCCCGCCGCAGATGGCTTCCCTGGCCGTCGAGCGCGCCCAAAAAGGCGGCTTCTCGGCCGTGATCCTGGACACCGCTGGCCGCTCTCAGCTCGATAACTCCTTGATGGAAGAGCTGAGCGCCATCCAGGAGCGCGTCCACCCGGCAGAAATCCTGCTGGTGGTGGATTCGATGATCGGCCAGGAATCGGTCAACGTGGCCAAAGGATTCCGCCAGTCCATCCCCCTGACCGGCCTGATCCTGACCAAGATCGACGGTGATGCCCGCGGCGGTGCGGCCATCTCGATCCGCTCGGTGACCGGCGTGCCGATCAAGTTCCTGGGCACCGGCGAGGCGCTGGACGGCATCGAAGCCTACGACCCCGACCGGCTGGCCGGGCGCATCCTGGGCATGGGCGACATCTTGGGGCTGATCGAACGGGCGGAACAGGCCTACGACGAAAAGACCGCTCGCGCCCAGGCCGAAAAAATGATGGCCGGCGAGTTCAGCCTGGAAGACTTCGCCAACCAACTGCGCCAACTGCGCAAGATGGGCCCCCTGGGCCAGATTTTGGAAATGCTGCCCGGCGGCCTGGGCCAGATGGCCAAGCAGATTTCGCCTCAGGAGGCCGAAAAACAACTCAAGCTGACCGAGGCGATCATCAATTCGATGACCCCCCACGAACGGCGTAAGCCCGACGTGCTGAACGCCTCTCGCCGGCGGCGCATCGCGGCCGGCTCTGGCACCCAGGTGCAAGACGTGAACCGCCTGATTAAGCAGTTCCGCGAGGCCCAAAAGATGTTCAAGACCCTCAAGAAGTCGGGCATGAAAGGCTTGCCGCGCATCTTCGGAGGCTAACCACAGAAGAACAGACGATCCGCCATTTGCCCCTGGCGGCAAGCAGGTTACAGCGCTCCTTCCGCTCCCTCGCCCGCTTGCGCTTTCTGGCAGTCACAGGAACGTCTTTCGATTTTCTAAGACCTGATTTGAGAATGTGAAGGAGACACAGTAACATGGTACGTATTCGTCTACGCAGAGTCGGCTCGAAGGCGCAGCCCAGCTACCGCATCATTGCCGCCGATAAGGAAGCGCCCCGCGATGGCCGTTTCCTCGAAATCCTGGGTTTCTACAACCCGCGCACTGAACCGGCCACGATCCAGCTTCACGAGGATCGCGTCTACGATTGGTTGAGCAAAGGCGCCCAGCCCAGCGATTCGGCCCTGGCCGTCTTCCGCTCCGCTGGCCTGATGGCCCGCTACGAGCGGCTGAAAAAGGGCGAGGCCCTGGAAACGCTGTTGGAAGAGGCGAAAGCGGCGGAAGCCGCTCGCAACGTCAACCCCAAGACTGAACGCCGGGCCTGATCCCCGGTCGAGCCGCTGGCCCGGCGCACATCGGAAGCATTCCGGGTGCGCCGGGCCAGCGCCCTTAGCACAATGGCGGAGGGTTAGCCATGCAGGAATTGGTTGAATACATTGCTCGCTCACTGGTCGATGACCCGACCCAGGTGAAAGTAGTCCCAAACCGGCGCGGCGCGCAGGTGATCCTGAGCCTGCACGTGGCGAAGGAAGACATGGGCCGCATCATCGGCAAGAGCGGGCGGGTAGCCAGCGCCATGCGCACCCTGCTGCGCGTGGCCGCCGCCCAGGAAGGCAAGCGCGCCATCCTGGACATCATGGAGCCGGAATAATTCCGGCCTGGCTGCCATGACCGGAACAAAAAAATCCAGGGTAACGGGAACTCCGACAGGCTCGCCGCCAACCGGCGAGCCTGCCTTCTTGGTAGTTGGCAAGCTGCGCCACCCGCACGGCCTCAAAGGCGAAATCCTGATGGAGGTCATTACGGATTTCCCCGAACGACTGCAAGCCGGGGTGCAGGTGTACGCCGGCGAGCCGCCCCGCCCGCTGCACATTCGCAGCCGTCGCAAACACGGCCAGGGCCTGCTGCTGGGGTTCGAGGGGTATGACAGCCCGGAAACCGTGGGCGAACTGCGCAACGCCCTGGTGTTCGTCTCGACTGCAGACCGGCCTCCGCTGCCGCCGGGCGAATACTACCACCACCAGTTGATCGGCCTGCGAGTGATAAGCGAGGATGGGCAAGAACTGGGCCGCCTGGTGGAAATTATGACTACGCCTGCCAACGACGTATACGTGGTGCGCGGCGCCGGCCCAGACCTGCTGCTGCCCGCCATTGAGCCGGTTGTGCGGGCAATCGACCTGGAGCGGGGCGAGATGCAGGTGCATCTGCTGCCCGGTCTGCAGGAATGACCTCCGCCGGAAATACCGGCGCAACCGCCCATGAACGACGATCCCAAATTCTACTGGGTGGCGCTGAACCTGGTCAAAGGCATCGGAGCGGCGCGCCTGCGCCTGCTGCTGGATTACTTTGGCGAGGCCGCCGCCGCCTGGCAGGCCGCCGCCGGAGACTTACAGCGGGCTGGGCTGAGCCAACGGGTGGCTGAGGCCCTGGTGCAGACCCGCCAGAACGGCCTGGCCGAACGAGCCTGGGAGACGATCCAACGCCAGCAGATTTCCATCCTGACCTGGCAAGACCCGGCCTATCCCCATCGCCTGAACGAGATCGATCAATCGCCGCCGGTGCTGTACGTGCGCGGCGCCATCCAGGCGGCCGACGATCTGGCGGTTGCGATTGTGGGCACCCGGCGGGCCAGCCCGTATGGGCGGCAGGTGGCCGGTGAGCTGGCCGAAGCCCTGGCCCATAACGGTCTGAGCGTGGTCAGTGGGCTGGCGCGCGGCATCGACGCCATCGCCCACGAAACTGCCCTCAAACACGGCGGGCGCACCCTGGCCGTGCTGGGCAGCGGGGTCGATCAAATTTATCCGCCCGAACACCGCCGCCTGGCCGAGCAAATCGCCGCGCAGGATGGCGCGCACGGCGCGATCATCAGCGATTACCCGCCCGGCGCGGCCCCCGAAGCGGCCAACTTTCCACCCCGCAATCGAATTATTTCCGGGCTATCGCTGGCGGTGGTGGTCGTCGAGGCCGGCGAAAAGAGCGGGGCGCTCATTACGGCCGCCTTTGCCGCCGAGCAAGGCCGGCGTGTGTTTGCTGTGCCAGGCAGCCTGTATGCCCCGCAGAGCCGGGGAACCAACCGGCTGATCCAGGAGGGGGCGCACCTGCTGTTGAGCGTACAGGATATTCTCGATCTGCTCAACCTGCGCCAGGCCGGGCAGCAGCGGGCGGCGCGGGCGCTCTTGCCCGGCGACGCCGCCGAAGCCGCGCTGCTCGACGTGCTGAGCAATCACCCCCTGCATGTAGACGAGATCAGCCAGCGTTCTGACCTGCCAATTGCCCAGGTTTCGGCCTGCCTGACGTTGATGGAGCTCAAAGGCCTGGTGCGGCAGATAGGTGGAATGAATTATGTGCTGGCAAATTAAGAGAAAATAAGGGAGCTTATGTTGGATCATTATTATGGGGTGGTGATGGCCGGCGGCGGCGGGACCCGTTTATGGCCGCTCTCGCGCCAGCAACGCCCCAAGCAAATGCTGAATCTGTTTGGCGAGCAAAGCATGTTCCAGGCCGCGCTGCAGCGCCTGTACGACGCGCTGCCCCCAGAGCGGGTGTATGTGGTCACGGTGGCCGAGCAGGCGGCCGTCTTGCAGGCCCAGGCGCCCGAAGTGCCAGTGGAGAATTTTCTGATCGAACCGGCCCCGCGCGGCACGGCTTCGGTGGTAGGCCTGGCAGCCGCGGCCCTGGCCGCCTGCGATCCGCAGGCAATTATGGCAATCGTTACCTCCGATCATTATATTGGCAATCAAGCGCTTTATCGCCAACTGCTGCAGGCCGCTCACCAGGCCGCCCAGGATGGCTACCTGGTGACGCTGGGGATCGAGCCGGTCTTTCCATCCACCGGGTTCGGCTATATCCAGCGCGGCGCGCCTTTGGGCGTTTACCACGACCTGCCGCTCTATCGGGTTGAAAAGTTTAAAGAAAAGCCCACCCTACCCCAGGCCGAGGAACTGCTGGCCCGCGGCGACCACGTCTGGAATTCGGGCATGTTCTTCTGGCAGGCCAGGCAGATTCTGAGCGAATTTCAGCGCCAGATGCCAGAGCTGTATGCCGGGCTGAGCGCGATCCAGGCGGATTGGCAGACCCCCCGGCGCGCCGAAACGGTCGAACGGATCTGGCGCGACCTCAAGCCGCAGACCATCGACTACGGCATTATGGAACACGCCGAACGGGTGGCCGTACTGCCGGCATCGGGATTACAATGGAACGATGTGGGCGCATGGGAATCGCTCTACGAGGTCATGCCGTGCGACGCCCAGGGCAACATCGTTGTCGGCGGTCAGCACCTGGGCCTGGATACCCGCCAGACGCTCATTTACCTCGACCGGCCAGCCGCCGCAACTGCCCGGCGGCTGGTGGTCACCATCGGCGTCGAAGACCTGGTGGTGGTCGATACCGACGACGTGCTGCTGGTATGCCGCCGAGACCAGGCCCAGCGCGTTCGCCAGGCCGTCAGCCAATTGAAAGATAGCCAGAAAGAGACAGGACCAAATTACCTGTGATGCGAAGCAAGGAGGATGTTGCGGTGGAAGCTTATTGCGTCAAGTGCAAGACCAAACGCGAGATCACCGATCCACAGCCCGTATTTACCAGTAGCGGAGCGCCTGCCACGCGCGGGGTCTGCTCTGAATGTGGGACGAAGCTGTACCGGATGGGCAAAACCGAGGCTCACGAAGGGCTGACCCCGCCCCCGGCTGAGGCGCGCCAGAAGAAGCGCAGCGGCAAGCTGGTGATTGTCGAATCGCCGGCCAAGGCCCGCACGGTGGGGCGCTTCCTGGGCAAAGATTACACGGTGCGGGCTTCGGTGGGCCATGTGCGCGACCTGCTGCGCTCGCAGCTCTCGGTCGATGTGGAACACGACTTTATCCCCAAGTACCGCGTGCCAAACGAAAAGCGGGCCGTGGTCAAAGAACTGAAAGGGCTGGCCGACCAGGCCGCCGAAATCTACCTGGCGACCGACCCCGACCGGGAGGGCGAGGCCATCGCCTGGCACCTGCTCGAATCGGTGGGCATCGACCCTAAAATTGCTCACCGGGTGGTGTTCCACGAGATCACCGAGCCGGCTATCGCCGAAGCGTTCCAGCACAGCCGCGACATCGACATGGCCCTGGTAGACGCCCAGCAGGCCCGCCGGGTGCTGGATCGGCTGGTGGGCTATAACCTCAGCCCGCTCTTGTGGCGCAAGGTGCGCGGCCGGCTCTCGGCCGGCCGGGTCCAATCGGTGGCTCTGCGCCTGAGCGTAGACCGCGAGCGCGAGATCGACGCCTTCAAGCCGGTCGAATATTGGACGCTGGCCGGCGACTTCCTGCCAGAAGGCGGCGACCAGAGCTTCACCGCCCGCCTGGCCCGCCTGGACGAGGCCGAGCCGGTGTTGAGCGACGAAGCCACCGTCAAGCCCATTGTTGACGACCTGAACCAGGCCAGCTTCAGCATTGGCAAGATCAAACGCGGCGAGCGCAAGCGCAACCCATCGGCCCCCTTTATCACCAGCACCTTGCAGCAAGAGGCTTCCCGCCGCCTGGGCTATACCGCCCGGCGCACGATGGCCCTGGCCCAACAGCTTTACGAGGGCATCGACATTGGCGAGGGCGGCGCGGTGGGTCTGATCACCTACATGCGCACCGACTCGACCAATATTTCGCAGATCGCCCAGGAGGAGGCGCGCAACTTTATCACCGAACGCTATGGGGCCAAATTCCTGCCCGAAAGCGCGCCGAAGTATAAGAAAGCTGTCGGCGCGCAGGAAGCGCACGAGGCGATCCGCCCCACCTCGGTGCTGCGCCAGCCGGAGGCGATCAAAGAATACCTCAGCCGGGATCAGTTCCGGTTGTATCAACTGGTTTGGCAGCGTTTCGTGGCCTCGCAAATGGCCGCCGCCGTGTACGATACGCTCTCGGTGGAAGTGGTCAGCCAGACCAATCAACATAGCTACACCTTCCGGGCTTCCGGTTCGCTGGTGGCCTTCCATGGCTACCTGATCGTCTACGAAGAAGCCAAAGACGAGGATCAAAAATCGGAAGAAGATGAGGAAACGGCGCGGATCCCGTCTAATCTGAGCGAAGGCCAGGCCCAGCGCCTGGTGAAGCTGCTGCCCGAACAGCATTTCACCCAGCCCCCGCCGCGCTTCTCGGAAGCCTCGCTGGTGCGCTCGCTGGAAGAAAATGGCATTGGCCGCCCGTCCACCTATGCCCCCATCCTGGCAACCTTGCAGCAGCGCGGTTATGTGACCCGAGACGGCAAACGCCTGACCCCCACCGAGACCGGTCTGCTGGTCAACGACCTGCTCATCGAACACTTCCCCGATATCTTGAACGTAGGCTTTACCGCCGGCATGGAATCCGATCTGGACCGCATCGCGGCCGGCGAGCTGCCCTGGGTCAAGGTGGTGCGCGAGTTCTACGAGCCGTTCTCGGTAAAAGTGAGCGAGGCCGAAGAAAAGATGCCCTCGCACAACCTGGGGCCAGAACCGATTGGCCGGGATTGCCCCGAATGCGGGCATGAGCTGGTCATCCGCTGGGGGCGGTATGGCAAGTTCATCAGCTGCAGCGCCTTCCCCAACTGCCGCTATACCGAAGCCTGGCTGGAGAAAATCGGCGTGACCTGCCCCAAAGACGGCGGCGACATCGTTGAGCGCAAGACCCGCAAAGGCCGCACCTTCTATGGCTGCGCCAACTACCCCAACTGCGACTTCACCTCCTGGAAGCTGCCCTTGCCGCGGCCTTGCCCGGAGTGCGGCGGCCTGCTGGTGGTGGCCGATAAACAAAACGCCCAGTGCCTGCAATGCGAAGAGCGCTTCCCGCTCGACCAGGTTACGGCGGAAATCTCTGCCGACGAAATGGCAGACGCGGCATAGTTCTTGCATCGGGGTGTGTGACAGGCTCACATACCCCGATGTTTTGTAAATAGATTGATGAAAAAATAGTTGCAAATTTTCCAAGAATCGTCTAAAATATAGCTTGTAACCGGATGCTCGCTCGACAACAGGCAAAAGCACTTGTAGGGAGTGATAACAAGATGGAAACGATACGCGCGTACTTCAAAAATCCGCTGGTTGCGATTTTGGTGGGTGTAGTGGCCGGTCTGCTGCTCGGCTTGATAATTGGCTGGGGTATCTGGCCGGTCAAATGGGTCGATGCCGGGCCGGGCCAGCTCAGCGATGGCTGGAAAACCGACTTTCTGAGCATGGCAATCGCCTCGTACGGGCAAACCCACGAGGTAGCCCAGGCCAAAGAACGCTTCAAGGCCCTGGGGGAAGGCAATCAGAAGGTGCTTGAGCAGGTTGCCAAAGAACCCAAAGGGTTGGACCCGGCCGTGATAGCCGAGTTTAGCGCTGTAACCGGCGCCCAGGCCCCGGTGGTTGAGCAGCCCGGCGCAGGCGCCACCCCGGGAGCGCCCGTCACCACCCCCGGCGCGGCCGGGCCGACCACCCCAGAACCGGCGGCCACCACCGGCGCCGGCGAGTCGAAACCTGGGGGCGGCTCTAATGTAATGCTCTACCTGGGCCTGCTGTGCCTGGTATTGCTCATCGCCCTGGGTGTGGCAGCCTACTTCATGTTCTTCCGCAACCGGTTTGCTGGCAGCACCGCTGGCCCAACTGCGGCCACCCTGGCCGCTGAGGCTCGTAAAGCCGCGGTACCCACCGATTACACCGCCACCGGCACCGAGCCGCCCACCGCCCAATTCATGGCTTCTTATAAACTGGGCGACGATCTGTTCGATGACTCGTTCAGCATCGACTCGCAGAGCAGCGAATTCCTGGGCGAATGCGGGGTTGGAATTTCTGAAAACATCGGCGTTGGCGAGCCAAAGAAAGTCTCGGCCTTCGAGGTCTGGTTGTTCGACAAGAACGACATCCAGACGGTTACCAAAGTTCTGATGGCCCCCCGCGCTTACGACGACCCATCGATCCGCCAGCGCCTGGAAGCCAAGGGCGAGACCGTCCTGGCTCAGCCAGGGGCGGAATTTGTCCTCGAAACCCAGACCCTGACGATGGTGGCCCGGGTGGTGGATATGAGCTACGGCGAAGGCGCCATGCCGCCCGAAAGCTACTTCGACCACCTGCTGCTGGAACTGGCGATCTGGCAAAAGCCAGCCTGAGATTAAACGGTTTGAGGCTGCCAGGGCTGGCAATGCCGGCCTGGCAGCCTCAAAAATTACAACCGGGGCCATGCGCCGCGTACGCAGCGCATGGCCCCGGTTGGTTTATTCGATGTGGGTGATCTTCAGGCGCACAATGCCGCCGGGGGTTTCCGCCTCGGCATATTCGCCCACCTTCTTACCCATCAACGCCCGGCCAATGGGCGATTCGTTAGAAATTTTGCCCTTGCGCGGATCGGCCTCTTTGGCACCTACCATATAGTAGGTTTCCTCTGGGAAATCCTCTTCTTGCACCGTCACGGTAGCGCCCACTTCGACCTTATCGTGCGGCCCGATGCTGTCTTCAACGACGACGGCATTCCCGAGGATATACTCCAATTCCTGGATACGGCCTTCCAGAAATCCCTGGTCTTCTTTGGCTTTTTGATAATCGGCGTTTTCCGAGAGATCACCCTGTGAGATGGCTTCTCGCAGACGTTTGGAGAGCGCCTCCCGTTCAGGGCCTTTTAGCTGGGCCAGTTCGGCCTTCAACTTCTCCGCCCCTTCGGCGGTCAGGTAGATTTGTTCAGCCATGTCACTACCCTTTCCCTATGATTCAATCTTTCCGGTTCTTCCAACTTCGGGGTCCTCCCCATTAACCGTGGAACAGGCCTGGCGCTCTGCGAGCGCCCTTCAAGAAGAGATGTTGCGTGGATTTTGCCGCACTTCGTGCGGCAAAATCCACGCTTGACCATCTTTTCAGGCAAGCTTCGCTTGGCGAAGCGAAGCTTGCCAGTTACCTCTACCACGGTTGCGTGGGGAGCTACCAGCTTCGGCGGAAGAACCATGTTCTATATGAGGGTGCGGCGCGGTCACCGCTCCGCCGCCCCATATAACTGCGAGCCAAAGATGCTTATCAGGGGATTCAGGCGTATTTCGGGCCGCCCGAAATGCGCCCGAATCCTCTGAACATCTGTGTTGCGGCGCTCTGCAAGCGCCATACCTACGCCACGCTTCCGTGGGGTAGCCTCGTGCAAGAGCGGTTAAGGCTTAATCAGTGGGTTGAAAAGCTTTTCGTGCTCTTCGATGGCGAAGCGGTCGGTCATCCCGGCGATGTAATCGCAGATCGTGCGCTCCAGGCCATATTCGTTGACCTGTTCCTGCACGTGGCCAGGCAGGATGGTTGGCTCGCTGCGGTAAGCATCGAACAGATCGTTGATGATCTGCTCGGCCTTAACCTGCATCCGCACCACCCGATAGTTGCGGTACATCTTGGCGTACAGGAAGTCTTTGATCTGGCGATTGCGGCGGTGCATGTCTTCGCTAAAGCTGATGACATTGTACGGCAGGCGCTGCAGCTCCTCGACCGACTTGACGTTGCTGTCTCGCAGGCGGATGTGGGTGGTCTGCACCAGGTCGCTGACTTCCATGCCAATCAACCGGCGGATCAGCCGGTGGCGGGTCAGGTCGTCGAGGGTAGTGGGGCGCACTCCTACGCTCTCCTGCAAGATTTCCCAGAGGGTAATGCCTTCCAACATCAGCGGGGTAATCATACCCGAGCGCAGGCCGTCGTCCAGGTCGTGGGCGGTGTAGGCCAGCTCGTCGGCCACATTGGCAATCTGGGCCTCCAGGTGACCGCGCAGATCGGGATTGAAATCGCGCGCGTCGGAGATATCGTACTCCGATTCGTGCTTGACGATCCCCTCCCGCACTTCCCAGGTCAGGTTCAGGCCGGGGAAATCGGGGTAGCGCCGCTCGAGGGTGGTGACGATGCGCAGAGATTGCTTGTTATGATCGAACCCGCCGTAGTCTTTCATAATCCGCGCCAGGGCCACCTCGCCGGAATGACCGAAGGCGCTGTGGCCCAGGTCGTGGGCCAGGCAGATGACTTCGATCAAATCCTCGTTCGCGCCCAGGGCGCGGGCGATCGTGCGGCCAATCTGGGCCACTTCCAGGGTGTGTGTCAGACGGGTTCGGTAATAATCGCCTTCATAGTTAATGAAGACCTGCGTCTTATATTCCAAGCGGCGAAACGCCGTGGTGTGCAGGATGCGGTCGCGATCGCGTTGGAACGCGGTGCGATATTCCGGTTCGTCTTCCGGGTATGCCCGGCCCTTCGACTGCCGGCTGCGGCAGGCATAGGGGGCCAGGCCCTGGTCTTCAATGGCTTCCAGTTGAGCGCGGCTGAAATACATCTTATGTTCCTTCCTCCCACGAGTTCAGGTAAGACACCTGCTCGGCCGTCAATACGTCGATCGTAACGCCCATGCCATTCAGTTTCAGGCGGGCAATCTCGCGGTCGATCTCGCCCGGCACGCTGTAGACCTTCTTGGCTAATTGGGCGTGGTTCTTGACCAGGTATTCCAGGCTGAGGGCCTGGTTGGCAAACGACATATCCATTACGCTGGCGGGGTGGCCTTCAGCGGCGGCCAGGTTGATCAGGCGGCCCTCGCCCAGCAGATTGATCCGCCGGCCATCAGCCAGAACATATTGATCAACGAACGGGCGCACCAGGCGCTTTTCGGTCGCCATTTCTTCCAGGGCCGGGATGTTGATCTCCACATTGAAGTGGCCGGAGTTGGCTACAATCGCCCCGTCCTTCATCAGCTCGAAGTGGTGGCGATCCAGCACGTTCACATCACCGGTGACGGTGACGAAAATATCGCCAATCTGAGCAGCTTCGGCCATCGGCATTACCCGGTAGCCGTCCATCACCGCTTCCAGGGCCGGCATAGGATCGACTTCGGTCACAATCACGTTGGCGCCCATGCCGCGCGCCCGCATGGCCAGGCCGCGCCCGCACCAGCCGTATCCGGCGATGACAAAGGTCTTGCCGGCCAGCAGGATGTTGGTGGCGCGCACGATCC
>CAYQDU010000125.1:0-12663 GCA_964416275.1 uncultured Anaerolinea sp.
AGGCCATCCTGCGCAACGCCCCCAACCTGATCGTGATCCATAACCACCCCAGCGGCGACGCCACGCCTTCGCCCGACGATGTGGCCCTGACCCGCGCCATCGTCCAGGCCGGGAAGGGCCTGGATATTGACGTGCTGGATCACCTGGTGATCGGCCAGGGCCAGTGGACCAGCCTGAAAGAGCGCGGCCTGGGCTTTGCCTGAGACGGATAAAGGCATACCCCCATGAGCGTCTTTGCCGAACTGGACCTTGCCATTCGCAGACAATACGGAGCGCCGCCCGACCCTGGCGGCTGCCCGGCCGGCCACCAGCGGGCGGTTATTGGCTTTGCGCCGCCGGATCGCTTTCTGCTGGCCTGTCCCTGTTCTCGGCAGTGGGCGCAAATTCCCCGGCCACCAGCGGGGGCAGATACTGGGTCAGCGCCTCCTGATAGGCCGGGGGCAGCGGCAGGTGCAGGTTCAGGTTCACGTTCTGGGCCGCCAGGAAGGCCGCGATCTCATGCCGGTCGGAAGCCTGGGTCGGGGTCTCGGAAATCCCGGCCAGCCTGAACACGTCCTGGCGGGCCTTCTGGCGCACCGAGGCCGGGGCCTCGCCGCTCAACTCCCATTGCAGGGTACGGTAGGCCTGCGGCAGCAGGTCTTCGATGATCTTGGCCTGCACGGCCCGCGGGCCGGGGTCTTCGGTCAGGCGCAGCAGGGTCTCTTCATAGACCTGGCGGAAGATGTCGCTGTGGATGAAATTGCGGAAGCGTTTGGGGGTCATCCCCAGCGCTTCCGCCATCTCCGCCCGCCTCCAGGCCCGTTCGGGGTCGAGATACATCCCGGCCAGCTTCTCGGCCATGGCCTGTTTGAATGCCTGGAACTCCAGGGTGTCGGCGTATTCCAGCAGGGCGGCCGGGTCCAGGCCCAACTCGGCCGCCGTTTCCGGGAACGAACGGGACTGTTCGACCAGCAGATACAGGGCCTTCTTCGCCAGCTCCATCCGGTACAGCGTCTCTCGCTCGGACGGCGAGAGCGCCAGGGCCGGGCCGCGCCGGGTGGCGTCGGGGGCCAGGCGTTCTCCGGCCGGGCGGATGCGGGCGGTCTTTCTGCGCGGGGGATGTGCCTCAGGTTCCATACTGCGACCTCCAATCGCTGGCGGCATTGTAACAGTTGTTGGACGGATGTGCTAGAATGGATATGGCGCCCGGGAGGACATTTCCGGCAACGGAAATCCCGCCGTCACACTATCCTACCCGTACTGTGAGGCCAGGCATGAGACGCAGGATCGATCAAATCAGGCTGGCGGGTGAGCCGCTGGAATGCACCCCGGAGTGGTTCGACGCCCGCATGGCGCTGATCGCACGGCACGGCCGCGACCCGGAAGAAATGCACCGCGCCGCCGACCAGCTCATGTGCCGGATGTTGGAGTTCATCGGCTGCCGGGCGGGCGTCGAACGCTTCCGGCGCATGGCGAAGTGGTACTCATAAGGAGATGAAGATGCGCCCGTATCCCCCACTCCCTTCAGGAGCGGCCCGATGATCCCGCGCAGCGAGCGGGTCGAATACTGGTTCTGGCGGCATCCCGGCGCGCCGTTAGGCCCGCAAAACCTGCCCGCCGAGATCGGCCCGGCCTGCCGCTGGGCGACGGTGGCGGTGGTCATGCGGCGGCTGAAGCAGACCGGCTGGGTCTTCCAGCGGGTGGGCCAGGGCGTGCGAAGCTGGAGCTACGTCGGCTTTCCGCCGCGTTTTTCGCCGCCTAAGGGAGGCGTTTCCCCATGACCTGGGCGGAATTATGCCAGCTGCACGACCTGCGGGTCGAAGTCGAGAAGATCGGCGTCCGGCTGCGGGGCAAGGGCTGGGGGCTGTGTCCCCTGCCGTTCCACCAGCATCGCAATGGCACGCCCTCCTTCTCGGTCTTCGAGTACAAAGGGCGGCAGCGCTGGAAATGCTGGGGAAGCTGCGGGCTGTCGGGGGACGTCATCGACCTGTACGGCTACCTGCACATCCCCGGCTACACCCCGCAGCAGATCGACCTGCGCCGCCAGGCGGCCGACCTGCTGCGCGGCGGGCCGCTCAACCCGGTGCGGCCCCCGGCGGTCGAGCAGACCCGCCTGCTGAGCAGCTTCGCCTGGCAGTGGTTCCAGCCGCCCGGCGACCTGGCCCTGGAATACCTGCACCGCCGGGGCCTGGACGAGGCCGCCATCCGCCATTTCCGCTTCGGCTCGGCCGCCCGGATCGACAAAGAAACCGGCCGGCCGGTCAAAGGGGAAGCGGAGGGCCTGCTGGCGATCCCCTGCCTGCATGCGAACACGACCGTGGGCGTCAAGCTGCGCCTGATCTGCCCGGCGGGCAGGCTGCGCTACTTCTCGCTGCCCTTCAGCCGGAGCGGGTTGTTCAACTTCGATGAGGTCTACCTGACCGACCGGCCGGTGCTGATCGCCAAAGGCGAACTGTGCGCCGCCGTGATGCGCCGGGCCGGTTTCCTGGCCTGCGCCCCCACCAGCGGCGAGGCCGGTACGCAGGAAGGGCGGCCCCTGTTTCGGGAGATACGCTCCGCCCTGTCCCTGGCCCCCCGGATCGTGGTGGGCGATAACGACCCGCCGGGTCGCAAATACGCCCCGCCGCGGGCGGCCGCCTTCCAGGCTCAACTGCGCTACCCGCCCGAGGCCTACAAGGATTGGGACGCCTGGTTCCTGGCCCGCCCGGATGAGTGCGTGCGGGAAACCGAACGGTGGATCGAAGAAACACACTGGGAGTAACCGATGTTAATGGATCAACAAGACATTCTGACCATCCCCGAAGTGGCCGCGTACCTGAAAATCTCCAAAGCCAAGATTTATTTGATGGTGCAACGCGGCGAGCTGCCGCATATCAAGATCGGCAAGAACGTCCGGGTGCGCCAGTCGGATTTACAGGGTTGGCTGGAAAAACACGCCACCCGCTAGGCGCGCTGTCTGTTTACAACCCAAGACACGCGAACTGTACGAAACGCAGCTCTGGCGGTACACCAGGTCGCGCTACACACCGGCAGTTCCAGTGCCAAATTCTTGAAAAGCCTCCCTTCTGGCGTCGTTTTGGCGCTACCTTAACATCCGGGGAAGCAAATTTCAGCTATAATAGAACAAAAGTGCTTTTTCTTCTTGCAAAAGGAATATCTGTCATGGGAAAAAGACGTAGCAACGGCGAAGGTAGCATCTTTTTCAACGAAGCAGAAGATCGTTGGATTGCTGAGATTGTTCTGCCAGATGGCAAGAAGAAGCGGAAGCGGAATAAAAAACAGTCTGTTGTTAGAGACTGGCTTCAGACCACGCTGAACGAATTGAAGCAGGGAACCTATCTTGCCGACAGCAATGTCACTGTTGAGGAGTTTTTCAATCGGTTTCTGACGGATGTCGTGGACAAGACATTAAAACCCAAGACGATCGATTCTTACCGGCTGTTGGCAGCGAAGCATATTATTCCCTTCCTTGGCAAGTTGAAACTCAAGGAGGTTAAACCTCATCATCTACAGGCTCTTTATTCGGAAAAACTGGATCATGGTTTATCCAGGCGTACTGTGCAGTACATTCATGCAGTTATCAGACGGGCTTTCAACGAGGCGGTAAGGTGGGAGCTCCTGATCAAAAATCCAGCCGATGGGGTCACGGCTCCCCGACCGGTTAAGAAAGCGCCGGTGACCTTATCCGTAGCAGAGATCAAACAGTTTCTTGAAGTGGTGAAGGATCATCGCTTCTACCCCATTTACTTGATAGCGGTCGGATGCGGCATGAGAGAAGGTGAAATACTGGCGTTAGAAACAAAAGATATCGACTTCGTAAGCAACCAAATCAGTGTCAGACGCAATGTGGTCTGTATCCGCGGGAAGGTGACGATTGGAGAAGTAAAAACCGAAAGCTCGATGCGCTCGGTGGCTATGCCCGATTTTGTAGCGCTTGGCTTAAAACCCATTTTGCCACAATCGGGCCTGATCTTCAGGACTTCCAATAACACTCCTATATCGCCGCGCAATCTTCTCCGCCACTTTCACGAATCCCTTGCCAAAGCAGGGCTTTCAAGGGTAAAATTCCACTCGCTTAGGCACTCCTACGCTTCAATTCAGCTTCTTTCTGGCACGAACCCAAAAGTGGTGCAAGAAGCTCTGGGGCATAGTTCGATCCAATTAACCCTCGATGTCTACTCGCACCTGATCCCAACGCTTCAGAAGGAAGCGGCTCAGAAGATGGACAGCCTGTTTCAATAGGAATCAGTAGGAAATAGTAGGAGTTTAAGTAGGAGATGGACTGGAAGCAGCATAAACAAAAGACAGAATGGAGAATATGATACCCCCATATATGGGGTAAGACGGCGAAAATGTGAATATTTGGACATATTTGACAGCCTGTTAACCACGCCCCTGTAGCTCAATGGACAGAGCATTTGACTTCGGATCAAACGGTTGGGCGTTCGACCCGCCCCAGGGGCACCAAATATAGAAGCGCCCAAGGCCCCCCGCACCTTCGGGTCTGGGGGGGCCTTGCTTAAAACCGCAGCGTATATACCAGGAGTCCCCCCCCGGAAAAGTAACCAGGAATCGCAGAGGCCAGGCCACAAACTATCACCGCTTCACCCACTGGCTGGACAACAGCGCGGCTCTCGCAGCACAGTCATCATTGATCGGGCTGAGCTGTAGGCCATGATCCGTCACTCTCCAAACATAGCTTCCTTCACCTTTTCCCCGACACTGGGGCGAATCATCGCTCATCACGATCTGGTCCCCCTGAACCGTGAAGACCCCGACCACCGCCGACACGCTGGCTACATTCTGCACGCTCAGAATCGCCAGGTAAGTCCCATCGCCGTTCAGAGACAGCTCCCAGGTGCTAAGATCGTCGCTCTGAATATTGGCCTGGTATACGCCCACCGGGAACCCACCGGGGGCAGGCGCGGACGTAGCGGGCGGGGTAGATAGGGCCAGCGCCTGTACATCCACCGGCCAGAAGACTTCCTCGTTTTTGACAAAAGACTCAAGATACAGGCTTTCCGCTTTGCTAGTCATTTGCGAGGCATAGCGGTGGATGGCATCCAGCTTGGCTTCCACCTGGGCTGAAGTAAGCGGGATATGCTGAGCGGCTTGCCAGGTCTGCCCGGCTACCAACAACTGCCCTTCCGCTATGTTTGGCGGAGTAAAGGGCTGCTGTGGAGTGGCGCCCTGCGGCTGTGGCCAGTCCGTTGGCAGGGCTGTGTGGATCAGATAAGCACTCACAGCCCCGCTATACGCCCCAGAACGGATCGCCTCACCCACCAGGGCATAGGCAGTCCGGTGATCGGGTTGCATTTCATTGTCGCTGGTAACGTATACCTGCGCTGGGTGAACAAGCTGCAAAATCTCCATTACATCCCCAATTAAGGCAGATTTCAGGTAAGGCGCTGCCTGGCCGTGCGCCAGGGTATGGTAGTCCTGCCGGAAAGAGCCGTATGTGGCGCTCTGCTGAGTATTCGCGCTCGTATAAGGCGCCGTATCCGTCCGATAGACCTGCGCCAGGCCGCTGTCAGGGTAGCCCAAGAAGACAACGCGCTCCGTTGGTAAACCCTGAATTGCCGCAGCCGCCAGCGCTTCTACCTGCCGCGCGTGCGCCAGAGCCAGCATATCCTGAGTAGTCAGGGAGGCGACTTCCTTTTGGGCAAGCATGGCCGCTGCTAACTTATTGCCATCTCCATTGGTCAGGATGACTACCTGCACCTGCTTGCCATGAGCCAGCGCCTGTTGGATGATCCCCGCACAGCCCAGGGTCTCATCATCCGGGTGGGGTGCAATAACCAGAATATCTGCCGGCCGCAGGACCGCCGGCATTGGGCGGGCGGCCAACCCGCTGCAACCGGCCAACAGGCATAGGACGCAAAACAGAAAGAGTGGCTTCTTCATGTCAGACCTATCCATATGATCTTTCCCGATTGTGACATCGTGGATTTTGTCGCACTTCGTGCGACAAAATCCACGCCAAGATCGCTTTTTGAAGGCGCTCGCAGAGCGCCATGCCTGCTCCACGGTTTAGCAGAAGGGCCGAAATTAATATACCATAACCTGAAAAATGTTTAACCAGGGGTTTTATCGCCTTACAAGTTTCGGGCTGCGCCCGGCGGCCGGGCAAGCCGGTTCGCCAAAACGCCTGATTCTTGCTATAATTCCCCGTAGAGATTTACCCCTCCGTCAACTCGAACAAAAAAATCGAAATATCCGCCTGTCATCAGGCTGTGCGCGTTGCGCGGCCAGGGGTTTAATCTACCCACCGGGTACGTTTTTTCAAACAGCAAGGAGCGTCCTATGAAAAATTTAATAAAGCATCTTGGGCGGGTCATCGCAGCCAGCGCAGCCGCGCTGCTGCTGCTGATCGTCTTCTTCCACGGCCTGAGCGGGGCCGCGGCCAGCGCGCCAGACGGGGCCGCCCTCCAGCCCCCGCCCCCCGCCAAACCGGCTGCCCCGCCGCCCGCCATCGACATCGCCGGGCGTGGTTATTGGGTGCTGGTCGCCAACCAGTCTTATACCACCACTACCTACGCCAGCCGGGCGAATTCCCTGGCCCTGATTAACACCGCCTCGGGCGCGGTGCGAGGGCCGTTCCTGGAAGGTCAATTGGGCAGCGCCGACGGCGGCCTGTTCGACGTAGACGTCGCCCCGGATGGCGTTACCGCCCTGGTATCCAACTTTGGCGACAGTAATGTTTTCGTTGTGAATTTCTCCGATCCGCTCTCGCCATCCCTGGTGACGACGGTGACCATGCCCATGTTCGCCGAAGACATCGCCTTCACCCCCGATGGCCGCTTCGCCCTGGTGACCGACGGCGGGTTCTCGTCTCCGATCGTTACCATCGACATGGCCTCGTACACCCTGGCCTACTCCAACGTGCTGACCCAGACGTACTCTCAGGCGGTGACCGCCGCCCCAGACGGCACCATCCTCACCATTGACTATTTTGGGAGTCATATCAACGCGCTGACTATCGACGCGGCCGGGGTGATCACCTACGCCAATATCTATACCCTCTCCTACAGCCTGCCATCCTTTGCCCCCACGCAAAAGCACATAGTTCGCCCGGTCAACGTGGTCATCGCCCCAGACAACCAGACCATCATCGTGTGCGATTCGACCACCAGCACCCTGCCAATCTACCGCCTGACCGCCCCCGGCGTGCTCACTTTCACCGGGGTCGTCACCGGGGTGGGGCTGCTGGATGACGTGGTGATGGATTATGGGGAATGGGACGAACATACCGAGTATCCCCGGGCTCAATCGGTGGCCTTCGACGAGACTGGCGAGCATGCCTATGTGCTGCTGAATGGGTATCTCCTGCAGGAAGAACCTTTCAACCTGCCCAACCACGTAGCCGTGCTGGACATCCTCGGCCCCGGCCAGGTGCGCCTCAACCCCGTTCCGCCCATCCCCATGTCCGGCCAATATCCCAGCAGCAGCCAGTTGTTTGGGGTGGACACCCTGGTAGTGGCCGGCGATCAGGTGTATGTCTCGCACCCGGTCCTATCCGGGGCGCAAGCCAGCAACCCGCTGCAAGTCATCAACCTGGCCGATTACAGCACCTACGCCGTCCCGGCCGGGTTTGAGAACGGGGAGTTCTACTATCTGCCGGTCGGCGTTTCGAAGCTGCCGATGCGCCTGGACCTGCGCAAGACCGCCAACCTGAGCGCCCCCCGCCCTGGCAGCCTGATAAGCTATACCCTCTCGCTGGTCAATCACGGCCCGCAGATCACCGGGCTGGCCGTGGGCGACGTGCTGCCGCCCGGCCTGGCCTTCTCTGGCGGCGTAACCCTCGACCCGCCCATGGCCGGCGGGGTGGGCGGCGTACCGGCCGACCTGGTTCACGACCTGACCATCGCCGCCAACGGGCAGGTGACCATCACCTACTCGGCGCTGGTATCCCGGCTGGCGGGCGGCCAGACCCTGACCAACACCGCCTGGGCCGAAAACCCCCTGCTGCTGACCCGCCAGGCCCAGGCCGTCCACGCGGCCACGGTGATCCCCTTCCAGGTATATCTGCCGCTGGTAACCCACTAGGCCGGGCGCTGTTCTGGCGCCCCCCGAGCGCCCCACGCCCCGCCAGAATCAAAACAAAGAGAGCGTTTACCGGCCGCGCTGCGGCCGGCAAACGCTCTCTTTGTTTTGCAGATGGGCTACTTCACTTCGATGCGCGTCAGCCCGTCCAGGGCCGTCACCAGGCGGTTCTGGCAGTCGAACATGGCCTCGACCGTGTTGGCTCCGGGGCGATAGCGGCACCAGTACACCCGGATGCTGGTCGGCTCCAGGTAGTAAAACTCGATGTACTGATCGGGCTTGATCCAGTTGCCCAGGGTGGGCGGGTGGGTGCCGATCCAATACGTGCGGCGGCCGGCGTTCGTCACCCGCAGGGTACAGCAGGGCCGCGGGGTGGGGGTGGGCGGCAGGCGGATGATAAAGGTGGGCAGCTTGCCAGACGTAGCCGAAGGCGGCGGGGTGAACGAAGGCAGCCAGGTGGGCGAAGGGGTAAAAGTGAGCGTGGGCGGCGCGGTGGGGCTGGCCGTCTGCGTGGCGGTTGGGGTGAAGGTCTCGCTGGGCGCTGGCGAGGCGGCGGGCGGAACGGCCAGCGTCTCGCCGGGCGGCGGTGGGCTGGCCGCATCCGTCTGGCCGCCCAACGGCAGCCCCCGGAGCAGCGAGCAGCTCGCCAGCAGGAGCGGAATAAGACCGGCCCACACCCGGCGGACAATCCCAGGCAACATCCGCCCGGCGGTTCGGGGCCTGCCGGCTGCCATCTACTGCACCACGCTCATCTCCGTCACCCCCGGTTCGACGTACACATCCCGGTGACGGCACTCGTACAGGTCGGGCGCGCCGGGGGCGTGGGGCGGCAGATCATCGGGCGTGGCCTTGCTCACCGGCAGATGCAAACACCAGTAGATGCGGGCGGTCTGCGGCTTATCGTAATAGAATTCCAGATACCACAGCGGCTTGATGACCGACCCGGCCTTGGGGCCTTTGCCGATCCACAGCGGGATCGAGCCGGCATTGCGCACCCGCAGCGTGCAGCACTTCCCATACAGGGCGATGGGCGTGACCCCAAACGACAGCCCCGGCGTGCTGGTGGCGACCGAGGTCAGGGTGGGCAGGGCGCTGGGCAGCAGCGGGGTTTGAGAAGGAGCCGGGGTGGCCGTATCGCTGGGCAGGGGGGTGGGGGTCTGGCTGGGCAGGGGGGCGACGCTGGGCGGCGGGGTGGGGCTGAAAGCTTCCAGCGAGACGGCTGGCTGAGGCGCAGCCAGGCTGGCGGCGGCCGGCGGCGCGCCGCCCGGCGCAACCCGCGAAACCAACGAGCAGCCCCACAGCCCCAGCAGCGCCACGGCCAGCAGCAGGCTGCGCCCCCACCGGCGGCGCACCGGCCGGGCCGAGAGCAGGGGATTGCGGCGAGCAAACGACATATCCACGCCTCCAGCTTGAGCGGTTTTCCAGGTTAATGTAGTTATAATCCAGAATGGATGAATATGCAACTTCAAAAAAGCTGCTCACACAAACGTGGGCCGCGCCAAATGTCCGACCGTCGATGCGCGCATCCACGGTCGCGGCGCAGCGCCCGCCGCTGGGAACGAGGTTCCGGGAAGAGATGTTGCGTGGATTTTGTCACACTTTAGGCGACAAAATCCACGATTAAGCCTCTTGCGGTAAAGCTCGCCAGTCACGCCCACCCCGGTTGCGTGGGGAGCTGCCCCACCCGCAACCCCCAAAATATAGACCAAATCCCGCCTTCGGCAGAGCTTACAGCGCCAGGGCGATCTGGGTGGCCAGGCGGGCGTTATTGCGCAGCAGGGCCAGGTTGGCCTGCAGGCTGGCCCCGCCGGTGAGCTGGCTCACCCGGCCCAGCAGGAAGGGAGTCACGGCCTGGCTGCGCACGCCCTGGGCCTGGGCTTCCGCCAGGGCCTGCTGGATGGCCTGCTCGACGGCCGCGCCCTCCAGGGCGGCCTCGAGCGGGGGCGGGTTGGTCACCAGCACCCCGCCCGCCCCATCCACAGACCAGTGGGCGCGAGCAATGGCGGCGATCTGGGCCGGGTCGTCGGCCCGCAGGGGGGCTTTCAGCCCGCTGGAGCGCGAGTAGAAGGCGGGAAAATCATCGGTCTGGTAGCCGATCACCGGCACGGCAGCGGTCTCCAGATATTCGAGGGTGGCGTCCAGGTCAAGGATGGCCTTGGCCCCGGCGCACACCACCAGCACCGGCGTGCGAGATAGCTCTGGCAGATCGGTCGAGATGTCGTAGGCCGGCTGGCGATGCACGCCGCCGATGCCGCCCGTGGCAAACACGCGGATGCCAGCGGCCCGCGCGGCCACCATCGTGCCGGCCACGGTGGTGCCGCCGCTCCAACCCAGGGCCAGGGCGGGGCCGAAATCGCGCCGGCTGATTTTGTGCATCTCCTGGGCCTGGGCCAGGCGCTCGAGCTGGTCAGCCGTTACGCCCACCAGCGCCCGCCCGTCCAGCAGGGCAATCGTGGCCGGGGTAGCGCCGCCGGCGCGGACTTCGGCTTCCATTTGCTCGGCAATCTGACGATTGTGCGGGTAGGGCAGCCCGTGGGTGATGACGGTCGACTCGAGGGCCACCACCGGGCGGCCGGCCTGCAGGGCCTGCCGTACTTCGGCGTGGATCAAAAAGGTTTCAGGGTTCATGCCAGTCTCCTTGAAGATGAGGCCTGGTACTCTCAGGCGGGAGCTTTTCTATATTTGGGGAAAATGTGGGGCTACGCCCCACATTTTCCCCAAATATCATAAGGGGCCAGAGTTTTCAAATAACCAGCTCATCGTAAAGCATTTGCAGGGTCAGGTTGGGGATGACCGCGCCGGGGTAGCGCAGGGTGAGGGCGGCGGCCGAGACGCCCAGGCGCACGGCGTCATCCAGGGGGATGTCGTTGAGCAGGGCGAAGATTACCGCCGCGGTCAGGGCGTCGCCGCCGCCGGTGGGGTCCACCATCTGGGTCAGGATGGCGGGGGTCTGCCCGCTGGTCTGCGAGGTGGCGTAGGTCACCCCGGCTTCCCCCAGGGTGATGATAGCGATCTTAACCCCATGATTGACCAGGCACTTGGCGGCCTCCAGCCCGGCGATCGAACCCTGGCCGCACAGGATGGCGGCTTCGTTCAGGTTGGGGGTGATCAGGCTCAGGCGGCGCAGGAAGGGCCGCAGGCGGCGAGCCAGCAGGGCCGAGGTAGGGTCGGCGCACAGGGGTAGGCCGTAGCGCCGGGCCAGGGCGAAGGCGTGCGAGAGGGTGGGGCGGGCCAGGTTGGCATCGACGAACAGCAGCGAGGCGTCTTGAAACAGGGCCTCGCGCTCGTCGAGCATCTGCGGGGTAAGGGCGGCCACGGCGCGCATATCGTCCAGGGCCAGCTGCAGGTCGCCCTGGGCGTTGAGGCCGGCCAGGTAGGCCCCGGTGGGGCGGTCGCTCAGGCGCAGGGCGGCGCCCACGTCCACCCCGGCCAGGGCGGTGTGCTGCAAAAGCTGGTCGCCGCTGCGATCCTGGCCCACGGCCGTAATCAGGCGCACGGGCTGGCCCAGGCGAGCCAGGTTCTCGGCCACGTTGCGCGCCACACCGCCAAACGAACTGCGGATGTGAGCCGGGTTCGAGGTGTTGAGGTGCAGCTCGCCGCGCAGCCGCCCGACAATGTCGACGCTGGCCGCGCCGATCACCAGCACAGGTTGTTCGGGGTTGGGTGAGAAGTCCATAGGATTGGCAAGGGTGGATTGGACGGTTACAGGCCGCCAGCCGCAAACGGCCCACACGATAGGGCTAATCATAAAGCATAATGGGGAATCCGGCAATCGTTGGCCGCGCGGATCACCCCCCTTCTTAAAGTTCGGGCCGACTTTCAGAAAGGCCAAGCGCGGAAGGCGGCGACTTTTCGATATTTTGGAGAAATTGTGGGGCTACGCCCCACAATTTCTCCAAAATATCGCTTTTTCCCAACGGGAACCGGAAGAAGCCGACAATATCTTGCGCTGGCGCTAATACGGCAGCAGCATGCGCCTGACGGCCAGTGAATCGGGCTGTTCAGGCGGGGTGCGGCTGGCCGCCGAACGCCCGGCCTCGACCATCGTATCCAGCAGTTGGGCCGTGCGCAGCAGAATGATGGTGGACAGATTCTGCTGCGGGCTGCGCCCCCGGCTGGCCGACATAATCACGCCGAGCAGGTTATTGAGCATCTCGGCCTGCGCCTCGGCCCGGCCCAGTTCCTGGGCGGCCTGGCGGTCGGCGTCAGAACGGGCGGTTTCCATATCGGCTTCGCCGACCCACTTCACGCCCCACGTCTCTACCCGCTGGTCGTCCACCGTGGACGAGGCCGGGGTGAAATGTCCAATATCCGCCCACAACAGTTCGGTGCCAAAGCCCTGCAGGTTGCCCTGGATGCCGCGCATCTGTTCATCCATGGCGGCGCGCGGGTCGGCCTGGCTGGGCAGCGGGGCCATCACCTTATCGAACCAGTTGACCGTGATGTAATTGGTCAGCACACCTTCGACCGCGTTGCGCACAGCCTGATCCCAGGCCAGCAGCCCGGCCGCGTTGACGCTGCGCTGATAAACCAGGTTGCGGGCCGCCTCGGCCAGGAAGGGATAG
Organism: uncultured Anaerolinea sp.; assembly: GCA_964416275.1. GTDB lineage: Bacteria > Chloroflexota > Anaerolineae > Anaerolineales > UBA4823 > RBG-16-57-11. Next base: position 12,588 of record CAYQDU010000125.1, read on the forward strand.
GGGTCCTGGGCGGTGCGCCGGGCGGGTGGGGCGTGCGGGTCGGCCAGCAGGCGATAGCGGAATTTGATTTTTTGCA
>CAYQDU010000126.1:0-12606 GCA_964416275.1 uncultured Anaerolinea sp.
TACGACATCCGCCTGCACCAACTGCGCGGCTTTGCCGGGGCCCAGCGCTCGGCCAGGGCCATTATGAAGGTCATCGAAGGCTCCGACCTGGCGACCGGTAAGCTCAAGACCAAAGTGCAGGACGCTTACTCGATGCGCTCATCGCCCCAGGTGATCGGCGCGGCCCACGACGCGGTGGCTTACGCCCGCAGCCAGGTGGAGATCGAGCTGAACGGGGTGGGCGATAACCCGATCTGGCTGCCCGAATATAACCTGACCCTGACCGGGGCCAACTTCCAGGGGACCCCGGTTTCGCTGCCGATGGATATGGCCGGGATTGCCATCACCATGGTGTGCGTGCTGGCCGAGCGGCGGCTGAACCGGCTGACCAACCCGGCCCTGAGCGTGGGCCTGCCGGCCTTCCTCACGAAAGGCGCGGGCATGTTCTCTGGCCTGATGCTGAGCCAGTACACCGCCGATATGATGATCGTCGAGCAGCGCATCCTTTCGGCCCCGGCCAGCATCCAGTCCATCCCGGCTGCCGCCGACCAGGAGGATTTCGTCTCGATGGGTATGAACACGGCCATCAAGAACGCCCAGATCATGGATAACGCGTACGGTGTGCTGGGGATCGAGTTCATGGCCGCCGCCCAGGCGCTCGACTTCCGCGAGTTCCAGCCCGGCAAAGGCACGCAGACCGCCCGCCAGGTGGTGCGCCAATACGTGCCGCACCTGGACGAAGATCGCCCGCTGTATGCGGATCACAATAAAATGAAAGCCCTGGTGCGTGCCGGTGAGATTCTGGAGGCCGTAGAACAGGCCGTCGGCAGCTTGGAGTAATTTGGACTCTTCCGCCGAAGGCGGGGATTGACCCAGATTTGGGTTTTGCGGGTGGCTACGCCACCCGCAAAACCCAAAAGTACAGAAATTTTTCCGGCGAAGCCGGATGAACGGCGCCAGCCCATTAAACCGTGGAGCAGGCGCGGCGCTCTTCAAGCGCCATCTTTCGGCAAAGCTCGCCAGTCACCTCTACTCCGGTTGAGTGGGGAACTGCCGGAGAAACAGTCATTTGTGTTGCGACAAAAAATAGCGGGCGACAGGCCGCCCGCTATTTTTTGTCGCAACAATCCCCCGGCTAGCGCGCTGGTTCGACGCCCACGATCTGGCCGAAGCCGTTGATGCTCAACGTCCACTGGCTGCCGATCTGGAAGCGTTGAAATTCGTTCAGGTCGGCCGGGGTATATTCATACTGGCCCTGGTTGGTTTCAAAGATCACGATCAGGCGGGTCTGGCGACCGCCCAGGCGCTGGTTGTTCGCCAGCGAGGGGCTGGCAAACAGGGGCGTGTAATCCTCGCCCTGGCGGGTTTCCTGGCCCACGGTTTGCCATTCATCCACGGTATATTCGCAGTAAGGGGCTAGCACTTCAAACTGGCAATCTTGCACCACCTGGCCGATGCCGGTGCCGGTGTCTTTGGTGTAAGGCGTACCGCACACTTTATTGAATTTTCCACTGGAAGGCTGGCTGGCAGATACCCGGCGCACCTGGTCGCTGCAATCGCCCATCTGCGCCCCGGAGGGGACTTCATCCTGCCAATCCTGGTGAGATACCGGGCCAAGCTCTTGCACCTGCACCACCGTCTGCCAGGCCACATCTTGCACCACGCCGGTGGTATCCTCGCTGCGCAGGGCGGCGCTGAGGAACCAGCCGCCCACCCCGCACAGGCACAGCAGCGCCAGCACGCTCAGGGCGATTATGATCCAACTGGGTTTGACCGGCGTAGCCGGCGCGGCGGCCGGGGCCGGAGCAGCCTGAGGCCGGGTGAGCGGCGCGCCGCAGTTGGCGCATTTAAGGTTCGTCTCCGGGTTCTGCGTTCCACAGCGCGGGCAGGAAATTTGCTGCACTGCTTTGGGCTGATAAGCGCCAATCACCTGACCGGCCTCGCGGCGCGCCCCGGCCTTGAGGTCGCCGCCGCACTGCACACAGATCTCGGCGTTGCCCGGGTTGCGCGCCCCGCAGTACGGGCAGTGGATGTCTGGCCCGGCCTCGACGATCTTCTTCAGGCTTTCATCCTGGCTGACCGGTTGACTTTCGACCTGCTCAAATTTGACGTTCTCCGGCTGCGGCGCGCCGCAGCCCTGGCAGGTTTTTTCGGGGCCAGGGTTGCGGGTGTTGCACTTGGGGCAGGTCCATTCAAGCTTAACGTAGCCCAACGTTTCCTGGGTCATGGGCGACTCCTTTGTTCATCCATGCAGATGCGTGTATTTTACTCGTTTTTGCGGCCCACGCTAACTCCCCATTAAACGATACTCGTGGTGGAGGTGACTGGCGAGCTTCGCTTGGCGAGCTTCGTTTGGCGAGCTTCGCTCGCCTGAAAAGCTGCTCGCACGAACGTGGGCCATGCAAAATATCCTACCGTCGATTCACGCAGCCGCGGTAGCGGCGCAGCGCCCCTACCGGTCGGGTTGCAGTATTCATTTTTGGCTCTTCCGCCGAAGGCGGGAATTTTTCCAAAAATAGTACCTCTGCCTCATTTTCGAAGTTCGTGAAACCCGCCCCTACTGATGTTAAGGACGCAAAGATCAAATAAGATGTTTAGCCAGGCGCGGCGATGCGATGCCTCCGCCTCAAGGCCAGGGGGCGCCGGCCAGGTATTCCGGCAGATCGTTCACTGCCCAGGTATGCAGGCCCCAGTCGCGGCCCTGCACGCACAGCGCCCCGGCGTAGCCGGGAGCAGGCGCCAGGCGATGCAGACTCCAGGCTTCCGGACCGGGCAGGCCGTGGCGAGCGGCCAGCAGGCGGGCGGGATCGTCGGGCGAAACGTCGAAATCGGCCAGGGGCAGCGAGAGGCCCATCCCCAGGGCCTTGACGTAGGCTTCCTTGCGCGCCCAGATAGCAAAGAAAACCGCCGGCCGCTCGATGGGCGGCCGGGCGCGCAGAGCGGTCTGCTCGGCGGGCGAATAGAAACGCCCGGCCACCTGGGCGTGATCGAAGTCCAGGCGCATCTGCTCCAGGTCTACCCCCAGCTCGCGCTCCACGGCCACAGCCACCAGGGCCAGCCCGGCCGAATGTGAAGCGCTGAAGCACAGACCGGGCGCGCCCGCCGGCCCAACAAGGGCAGGCTTGCCATACGGGTTCGCCCGATAAACCAGCGCCTGGGGAGCGCAGCCCAGGCAGCCTCCCAGGATAGCCCGCAGCAGCAGGCGGCGGGCTATAAACCGCCGGCGGTCGATGGCAAAGCGAAAACGGCCCGCGCGGGCCTGCTCGTCTGGGGCCAGGGTCTGCGCCGCCAGGCGATCAAGAAGCAGGTCGGGCGCATCCAGCCCGGCCCGCCAGACATGCACCTGCCCCGGCGCAGGGCGCAGGGCGGAAGGGGAAGGCAGCCAGTCGTCCACAGGCTGCCTAGACGGGACGCCCACAGTGAGGGCAGAAACGGCTGGTGGGGCGCAGGGCCTGGCCGCAGTTCCAGCAATAGGGGTCGGGGGCAATCAATGGATCGGCGGCCGGCGGCAAGCTGCGCCCGCAGTTGACGCAAAACCGGGCCTTAGCCCGGTTGGGCCGACCGCAGGCCGGGCAAGAGCGCGGCGCAGGCGCGCCTGCCGCCGGCTCCCGGCGCAGCGTAGGCGCGGCCGGCGGCTCAGGCCGGGCGGGCATACGAGCCGGGGTGGAGCGGGCGGGCTGCGAACGCTCCGGGCGACGCGCTCGCAGCCCGCCCACCATTAGCGCTGCACCAGCCAGCAGCAAGAGCAGGGCCAGCCCGCACGCCGCCAACCCCAGGAGAAGATACCAGGAAGAATTGAAATCGCTCAAAACGACCTTTGCAAACGAGTTTGGCGCGGCTACCGGGGATGCCCGCAATACGGGCAGAACTTGCTGGAAGCCCGCAGGCGCTGCCCGCATTTGGTGCAGAAAGCCTGCTCCTCCGGCGGAGGCATGCCGGCATCCAGGGCCAGGCCGCAGGTCGAGCAGAAGCGCGCCCCAGAGCGGTGCGGCGCGCCGCAGCGCGGGCAGGCTTCGCTGGCCTCGTTAGCCGGGGAAGGCGGAGATGCCGGCGCCGGCGGCGCGGGCCGCGCCGCCGGAGGCCGCTGAATCGGCGGGTAGGAAGCATACCCGGCCTCCGGGCGGCGTGGGGCGAGGCGCGGGGTCGGCTGCGGCGGCGAACGGCGCAGATACCACACCGCCGCAAACAGGCCAATCCCGCCCAGGCCCAGCAGGCCGGGGGCGGCTACGCAGGCCAGCAGGGCCACAATCAGGGTGGCCGCGCTGCCGCTGTCCGAAGCCGAAGGCAGCGGCGTCGCCAGGATCACCCGCTCTGGCGTAGCCGAGGGCGTAGCGGCAGCCTGGGCGGCAGCAGTGGGGGTGGGCAGGGTGGCCGCCGGGGTCGGGATGGGGGTTGGTTGGGCCGGGGGCTGGTCTAGCGAAGGCGGCTCACCCAATGCCAGGCGGCCAAAGCCGTAGTCGTCATCGGGGCCGCCGGGGCCTAAATCTACCGCCCGGTCTTTGAGGTACTGCGCCACCTGGTCGGGCGACATGGCGGGGAAAACCTGCAGCACCAGGGCTGCCGCCCCCGCCACGTGCGGAGTAGAGGCCGAGGTGCCGTCCCAGGTGCTGCCATAGGCGGCGCTGCTCACTCCCGACGGGCCAACCAGGTCGGGCTTCATCCGCCCATCGTTGGTGGGGCCGCGCGAGCTATAATCTTCCAGGCTGTCATTCGACCAGCCCGTGGCGCCCACCGTCAGGCTGCGCCGGGCGTCGCCCGGCGTGGTGACGCTGTGGTCGGGAGTGTAGTATTCAATCTGCCCATCGCGCATAAAAAAATCGAACACCGCCGGGCGGGAGGCGCGGTTGGCCTTGAAAGCCACATAATAAACGTTTGAGTCCGAAAACGTATAGACAAAACCTTCCGCCGGGTCGTCGCGCGGGCTGCCCTGCACATCGGTCGAACTGGCAACTACGTTGCCCTTCGAGTCCATCAAGTACAGGTCAAAATCGCTCTTCGTATCGCCCCATTCATCCCAGTTCAGCACAAAGATCGTCCGGCCATCAGGAATGATTTCCATCATCTCGTCGCCGGGGGCAAATTCGTGGTAGCCGTCGCCATCCTTATCGGTGAATGTTCCCCGGTAGTGGGTATAACCGCAGTTGCCAGCCGAATTGACCCACAAGATGCCGTCGTTCACCAACTGATCGACCATCCGGGCGTCGGGGCCGCTGCCGTCCATCGGGCCATAGACCGAGCCGGCCGAGTGCGAGATGATCCGCACCCCCTGCGAGACCAACCAGTCGATGGCCTGGCGCTTCTCCACATCGGTGTCATAGGCCGCCAGATACAGCTCGGCGTCGGGGGCGATGTCGTAGATGATCTCCGCGACAGCCGAGCCATGCACCGACCCGGTATGGTCGATCTCCTGCCCGGCGATGAACGAGCGGGCCGTCACCTGGGCTGGAAGATCTGTACCCAGCAGCGCGCGGTAGGCGTCAAAGCCCCGATCCAGCACCCCCACCTTGACGCCCTTGCCGGTAATCCCGGCGTTATGCCACACATCCGCCCCGATGATGGGGATCGATTCGGTCTGGATGCCCTGGTCATCCTGCTGGGAGGGGATGGGCAGGCGGATGCGCACGATATGTTCCAGGCCGGAAATGTTCTCGAACAGGCTGGCCGGGTCATCGGTCAGCACCAGTTGTTCGAGCAGAGGGCGCGGCACCACGATGTCCATCTCGTTGCCGTGCGCTGCGCTGACCACCACACCAAACGATTCTAACTGCGCCCGCAGATCGGCGTACTGGGTAGTGTCCAACTCCAGGGTCAGGCGCAGATCGCCGTTGGCGTTCAGCAGGGCGCGCTTTTGGGCCAGGTCGTAGGCTGCATCCAGCCCGCCCTGCTCGTAGGCCAGCAGAAAATCTTTATAGGCTGAGGCCAGGTTAGGATCGGTCAGCACGCTTGCCATCTGCGGGTACTGGGTCGCCAGATCGCCCAGCGAGGCCGGGGGAGTGATCTGCGGGTTATACGTTTGGGCGGCGGAGCGCAGACCCAACACGTACCAGGCCCCCAACCCGGCCAGGGCCAGCAACAGCAGCGAGGCCAGGCCCAATCCAATGAACGCCGGCCGGGGCGCGAAGCGCTCATGCCAGGGCTGCGGCGCAGAGGGTTGGCCCCGATCCTCAGGCGGCAATGGGCCATCCGGCGGCCCACCGCCAGGCGACTGGCTGTAATCCACCACCTGGGTGGGCGGCGGCGGAGGGAGAGGCGGCTCAGCCTCCGGCGGCGGGGGGCCGGTCGGCGGCTCATCCGGGGGCAAACTATTCGCCCCGCTCTCACCCCATTCGCCGGAAGGGATCGCATCCGAAGCCATAATACCCAGCTCCTTTCACGGAATGGACCAGATGGTAAACCCGTTGTACTGGGTGGCGTGGCCGTTCAGCTCGCTGCCCACATACATTCCGGTAATCAGCAAGATATCGCCCGAGGTCAGGCGAGAAGACAGGTCGAACTCGGAGACCAGGTCGCCGTTCAAGAAGAACATGCCCCGCTCATTCTGGAAAATCAGACGCACCCGGTTGGATGCGGAAGCGCTGGTGTTGAGGTCGGGCAGCTCGCCGCTGGCGATGACCTCGCCGTCGGGCGAGCCGGTGGTGTTCATCAGCACCCAGGTCTGATCCGAGCGGATGGCAAAGCGGAACTCACTGTTCTTATCGGTATGGCGCAGCATAAAGCCATAATCCCACGACCCGGCGGACGGGTCATAGGGATTATAAAAGCGCGCCTCGACCATGAAATTGGTCAGATTGACTTCCGAGTCCTGAGATTCGATCAGAGTATCATCGGCGTGATGCTCCAGCGAACCGTCCTGCGGGCCAAAGACCAGCACTTTGGTGTTTTCCAGCCCGTTGACATAAGCGGTCACGGCCTGGCGGGTGCTTTCCGCCTGGGCGGTCTGTTGGGCATAGACCGCCGCGGTCTGGGTGGCCTGGGCGGCCTGCTGGGCGGTTTGTTGAGCCGCCTGAGTCTGCAAGCCCTGGGCGGTGCTGGTCTGTTGAGCGCTGTATTGGGCCGCCCTGGCAAACAGCGCCCCCAGGGCCGCCATGCCGCCCACGCACAACACCACCGCCAGGATGACCGCCACCCACAGGCCGGTATGGCGAGCCGGGCGAGCTGCCTGGGGTAGGATGACCACCGGGTTGGAAAGCGGCGGGTGGATGCCCCCCCGGGCAGACGATGGGTAGGCGGCAGCGTTCAGCGGGCCGTCCGAGACGACCTGGGTAGCCGGGATGGGGGCGGCCGGGCGCGGCTGGGGCGCCGGCGCAGGCTGCGCCCCGCGGGCCGGAGAGGCGGCCGGGTTGGCCGCCGCCGGGCGCACGTACATCTCAGGGGCAGGCCGCACCAGAAACGGCGGCTCGTCGGTTGCGCTGAGGGCGGCCTTGAACCCGCTCACGCCGGTGAAGCGCTGGCTAGGCTCTAGGTTCATAGCCTGCTCGATGGCCTGGCTGAGGGCCAGCGGAACCTGCGGGTTAACCGCGTTGGCCGGGGGCATCTTCCCACCCGCCAGGCGCTGCACGCTCTCCATCGGCTCGCGCCCGGTAATCAGGTTGTACAGTGTGGCCGCCAGGGCGTACAGATCGGTGCGGGCATCGGTGGAACCCTGCCCGTACTGTTCGGGCGGGGCGTAGCCGGGGGTCACAGCCCGCGCCCCCAGGGTGGTGCGCATACTGGGATTGAACAGCTTAACCAGCCCAAAATCCACCAGCATGGCCTTGCCTTCGGGGGTAATGCGGATGTTGGCCGGCTTAATATCGCGATGCACTACAACCGGCTGGCGCGAATGCAGGTAGATCAGCGCCTCGGCCACCTGGTTGATCCAGGTCACGGCCTGAGAGACCGGGATCGTCCCCTGGCGCTTCATCATCGTTGCCAGGTCTTCGCCCTCCACAAAATCCATCACCAGGTATTGGCCCTGGCCCGGCAGGATGAAGTGATCCGTCACCCTGGGCAGGTTAGGATGCGACAGATTCGCCAGCACCGTGGCCTCGCGGGTAAACTGGCGCTGCGCTTCGGGCGAAACATCCAGGTTTTCTTTCACCGCGCAGGGCCGGTTGAGGTTCACGTCCCAGGCGCGATAGACCGCCCCGAACCCACCCTGGCCTAACAGCCGGACGATCCGATAGCGGTTATTCAGCACCTGACCGGGTTGAAGCGACATATCCGGTTTCCTTTCAGCCTATGGTTCAGGCGGCAGGGCGATTTTGACCCGCGTGATCCAGCCCAACCCGGTGAACGAAATCGAACCGGGAACGGGGGCCAGGCCCATCGAATCCAGGCGGCACAGCGGTTCGGCCTGGCCGTCCAGGGTCAGAGTCACGGCCTGCTCGTTCAGCACGCGCAGGGTGTAGGTGTGCATGATCTTGCCATCGATCTCGTGGGTGCAGACGGACTTGGTCAGCCGGCCGCGCAGCGCCAGGCGGGCGTTCTGGATTTCGAGGCGCAGCAGGCCGGGGTCACGGTTTTCCGGCCCGCGGTCGTAGGTGGGCGGATCCCAGTCGAAGATCAGCATTCCCTGGGGATAGTTGGGGTCCAGTTGGGCCTGGAATTCATACACTGCGCCGGGAGCGTTGTCGACAGGGAATTCGGGACGGGTCGTGACGCCGCCTGAACCGGGGGCGGGATCTTTGAGATACAGCCACGAATCGCCGGGGCCGCTGTCGATGGTGGGGCGCGGGCTGCCCCAGGTGCGCCAATAGCCGCGCAGGCCGTTATCGAACGGGTCATCGAACAAGACCAGAGCGGCGGTCTGGGTGGGAGCAGCCGATGGCGCGGGCAGGGTGGGGGCCGGGCCAACCAAAGCCGGGCTGGCGGTAGGCGCAGGTTGGACGGGGGCGTTCGTCGGCAGGTCGGTGGGCGGCGGCGCAGTGGGCGGGGCCAGGCTGGGCAGGCTGGTCGGCTCGACCGCCAGAGTAGTTTCGCTGGGGAGGGCGGCCACAGGCAGGGTGGCGGTCTGCACGACCGGCGCGATGGATGTAGGGCTGGCGTTGAGCGAGGCAGCCGCCGGAGGCTGGCCGCCCAACCAGCCCATGCGCTGCGCCAGCAAATAGCCCCCGCCGCCCAACACGACGCAGGCCGCCAGCGCAGCCAGCGTCAGTCCGGCCGCCAACCGTCTGCGGGCCGGGGAGCCGGCCGGGCGCGGCGGCGCGGCAGGCGACGGGCTGGCAGACGGTTTTTGTACGCCCGAAGCCCGCGCCTCTGCAGACGCCACGGTAGGCGCGCCGGACGCATCGGGTGGGCGGCGCACGCCGGAGGCCGAGGCTCCGGACGCTCCAGCCGGGGTTTCTACCGGCGCGTCAATAGACTTGCCGCAGTTGCTGCAAAAACGCGCTCCCTGGCGCACCGGCTTGCCGCAATGGGGGCAGTTGACATCGGATAACGGCGGGGCCGAGCCAACCTGGCTGGCTCCCGGCCGGGTAGAGGCCGGGAGGGTGGCGCCGCAGTTGCCGCAGAACCGGGCCCCGGCTCGCAGCGGTTTGCCGCAATTCGGACAGGTCGTGGTGGACATTGAATGACCTCCTGGGGCGGGTGTGTCGTCGCCCGCCGCCGGCCGCGCCCAAAGCGCCGCTATTCCGACAGCCGGACGGTCTTCCGGCTGGTGAGTAGGATGGTTTTCTTGCCTTCGTTCGATATTTCGCCCGACTGTTCCAGCCGGTCGGCTTCCTGCTGCATCTGCCCGGCCAGGTCGGCCTCGCCCTGGTTGAGCAGGATCGTCACCGCCTGGCGCAGCTTCCGGGTAGCGCCGTCCAGGTTGCCCGATTGCGCCTCATCCAGGGCCTGGGTTTGCAGCTTAAACGCCTGCACTTTTTCGACGATGTTCATCACCTGGCCGTTGGGGGGAACTGCGGCCGCCTCCGGGCTGAACTGCACGATCAGGTCGGCGGCCACGCGCTGCGGCTCGCCCTGGGGGGGCGCGCCGGTCACGTCGGTCTGGAGGATACGCACCGGGCCGGCCGGACGCGGCGGCAGCATGATCTCGGCCAGGTAGGCCGCCCCGGCCTGCTCCAACTGCCCCACCGGGATCACCAGCGCCCGGCCCTGGATCACCTCCCGGCCCAGGTCGCGGATCAGGGGCGCGGCTTGCCAGACCCGGCGGGCCTCCAGCCCCTGCACCATGCGTAGAGTCAGGGTCACATCCTGCGCCACCACCTGCATCGACTGGTAGACTTCCTGAAAGATACGCCCGGCGTCTTTGGGCGCGGGGATGTAATCCGCCCGGCCCAGGCGCGACCCCGGCGCAGCCAGCACGCTGCGGTCGGCCAGGTCGAACAGGAAGTTTTCGTTCCAATCCTTGCCAAAACCCAGGCAGATGAACGGGATGCCGCGCCGCCCGGCCTCGTCGGCCGCCTGGCGCGAATCATCTTCCCGGTCGGTGGCTTCGCCGTCGGTCAGCAGCACAATCCGGCTCACCCGGCCCTCCGCCTGGTAGCGCTCCGCCTGCTGCAGCGCCTCGCGCAGCCCGGCGGCCAGGTTAGTGCCGCCTGCATCGCGGATCTTATCCACCTGGCGCTTCATTTCATCCGGGCGGGTCACGGGTTGGGCCGGCACCAGCGTCTCAGGGCGCGATTCAAAGGCCACAATCGAAAGCACATCCTGGGGGGTGAGCTGGTCGATGATATTCTTGACCGCCTCGCGCATTGTACGCAGCTTTTCGCCCGCCATCGACCCGCTGTGATCCAGCAGGAGAGTGAAATTCAACGGCAGACGCGCCGCAGCCCGATCCAGGGTGGGGGTCAGGGTGGTTAACACGTAAATCAACTGCGGCTGATCCAACACCGGGACCGCCGAACGATTGCACAGACATTCCAACCTTAAAAATTCCGACATTCCCTACTCCTCGAGGGTCTGGGTCAAGCGGCGGGTTTCGTAGCGCAGCTTCTTGGCCGCCTCCGGTTCGACATGCCCGCTCTGTTCGAGCAGGCTGGCTTGCTGGAACATGGCCGTCGCCAGATTCGTCTCGCCCATATCCAGCAGGCGGGTGGCGGCCTGGCGCAGGCGTAGAGTAGCCGAGCCGCGTTCCTGGGCGTCGGCCTGCTGGTCGGCCTGGCGGGCCGCCTCCAGGGCGGCCGCCCCGGCCCGGTACACACCTGCTTTCTCAACCAGGTTCATCACCCGGTTGTCCAGATAGGCGGTAGCTTTCGACGACACCTCCACCACTACATCCTGGCGCTGATTGGGGCGCTGATTGGGGCGCTGTTCGGGGTCGTCAGGATCGTCCCAGGCCAGCAAAACCTGGGCCAGGCGGTAGGTGGCTTCGGCCCAGGGCGGGGCGATCAGCTCGATCAGCAGCGCCACCGGCTCTTCGGGGGCGTAATCGCCCACCAGCAGGGCGTAGCTACGGCCCAAGTCGGGGCCGGGGTCGAACAGGCCCAGGTCGGGCCGCACCCGGTAGACCTGGCGCAGGCTTACGCCGCGCGGCAGTTGCAGCTTGACTTCCAGGTTTTGATAACTCACCCCCAGGGCCGCGCCCAGCTCCTCGCGGAAAACCAGCGGGATGCGCTCTGGGGTTTCGATGTAATAGGCGTTGCCGCCGGTCAGATCGGCCAGCGGGATGAGCAGTTCCTCGTTGAACTCGGCCCCAATGCCCAGGGTGCTGAGGCGCACCCCGGCCTGACGGGCCCGCCTGGCCCAGGTATACACTTCGCTCACGTTCTGGGTGTGTCCATCGGTGAGCAAGATCAGGCGGGCGGCATAGCCCCTGGCCGCCTGGCGCTGGATTTCGTCGAAGGCCAGCGCCAGGCCCTCGGCCATCTGGGTGCCGTCGCCCAGGCGCAGGGCTTCCAGGTCGAGGGCGGCCTGGCGCAGGCGGGCGCTCTCCCGGCCAGGGGTGGCGGGCAAGATCCGGGCGGCCTGCCCACCAAACGCCACCAGCGAAAAATAGTCGCCGGGGCGAATATACCCGCTGGCCGCGCTCAACGCCTGGCGCACGTAATCGAGGCGGCGCGGCAGGTGGGTCATCATCTCGTTCACCGGGGCGGTGATCTGGTAGGCCGGTACGCCGTCGGTCATCACCTCGCGGGCCTGGCCGTTGCGCAGCAGGTCGTTGAACTGCTGATCGGTCACCAGGCGGATGCGCATCGAATCGCTCACATCGATCACAAAGCCCAGGTTGGAGGGCAGCGATTTAGTCCCCTCGCCGCCAGAAATTTCGACCAGCAGATAGACCAGGTGCGGCTTGCCCCCGGCGGGCAGCACGCTGGTCGAAAGCGAGCAGGTCAGGCTTAGCGGCGCGGCCATGATTAATCGACTCTCCGGCAGGCTTCGATAACCCCGGCCACACCCAGGCGGTTCTCAGTCTCTAAGGCCCAGCGCAGCCCGGCCCCATACTGGTCTTCGCGGGCCAGCATGCGCTGCTGGCCCAGGGCATAGCCGTAATATCCGATCACGCGGTAGGCCACCCATTCGGCAAAGCCTTCATGGATCAAACCATTCTTCAACAGCGGGCAGTTTTCGCCCTGCCAGGCGTGAGCGTATTCGTGGGCCGCCACCTGGAGAAACAGCAGGCGCGGCAGCCCGGTCTGCACGTACAGCCCCCGGCGCATCCCCCGCCGGGCATACAGCCCCAGGGTGCGGTTGGGGTCCAGGTCT
>CAYQDU010000127.1:0-12575 GCA_964416275.1 uncultured Anaerolinea sp.
CCCGAACGAACCGGCCCGCCAGCTCAAAGGCAGGGCGACCGGAACGGGGCGCCAGGAAGCTGCAATCGACGCCCTGGGCCTGACCGCCGAAGTGGGCGTCTCGACGATTGTCGATGTAGGCCGGGCCGCCGCCCTGCCGCTGGTGATCGTCTACCCCGAAGCAGTGGTCTACGGCCCGATAACCGCCGATGACGCCAGGCGCCTTGTAGAGGAACACCTCTACAAGGGCCGGGTGGCCGAAGAACTGCTGGCCCCCAAACGCGAGCTGAGCGGGCGCATCGCCTGGCTGAACGCCCGGAAAGGCGCCCTGCCGGCCGAACAGCGCATCGTACTGGAGCGAGCTGGTAAGATCGACCCCGAAAGCATTGACGACTACATCATCCAGAATGGCTACGAAGCCCTGGCCAAAGCCCTGACCCAGATGACCCCCAAAGAGGTCATTGCAGAGATCGATAAATCGGGCCTGCAAGGCCGGGGTGGGGCCGGCTTCCCGGTGGGCCGCAAGTGGAGCTTCGTGGCGGGAACCCCCGGCGCAGTAAAGTACGTGATCTGCAACGCCGACGAGAGCGAACCCGGCACCTTCAAAGACCGGGTGATCCTCGAAAGCGACCCGCACGCCCTGGTGGAAGCCATCACCATTGCCGCCTACGCGGTCGGCGCGCACGAAGGTTACATCTATATCCGCGGCGAATACAAGCTGGCCCAGGAACGCTTCCAGCGCGCCATTCACCAGGCCGAAGAATACGGCCTGATCGGCGAGGACATCCTGAACAGCGGCTTCAGCTTCCACCTGCACGTTCACTCCGGGGCCGGGGCCTATGTATGCGGCGAGGAAACCGCCCTGATCGAGTCCATCGAAGGCAAGCGCGGCGAACCCCGCTCGCGCCCGCCTTATCCCACCACCCACGGGCTGTGGGGCAAACCCACCCTGGTGAACAACGTCGAGACTCTGGCAAACGTGCCGCCCATCATCCGCAACGGGGGGGCGTGGTACAGCCAGTTCGGCACACCCAAGAGCGCCGGGACAAAAGTTTACACCATCTTCGGCAACGTCAACAAAACTGGCGTAATCGAAGTGCCAATGGGCATTACCCTGCGCGAGGTAATTAACATCTACGCCGGGGGCATGAAGGACAACGCCCAACTGCGTCTGGCCCAAACCGGCGGATCGAGCGGTTCGCTCATTCCGGCCGCCCTGCAAGATACACCAATGGACTTCGAGTCGTACCGCAAAGCGGGCGTCTCGCTCGGTTCGGGCGCGCTGTTGATCTGCGACGAGAATACCTGCCCGGTGGATCTGGTGAAGACCCTGCTGCAATTCTTCCGCTTTGAAAGCTGCGGCAAATGCACTCCCTGCCGGATCGGAACGCAGCGCAACTTCGAGATTATTACCGGTATCACCGAAGGGCGGGGCAAATTGAGCGACCTGGACGACCTGCTGCGCCTGGGGGAGCAAATGGAGCGCCTATCGAACTGCGGCCTGGGACAAACCGCCTCGGCCCCGGTGCGCGACCTGATTAAACACTTCCGCACCGAAGTCGAAGCCCACATCCGCCTGGGGGTCTGCCCCACCGGGGTGTGCAGCATGGTCAGCCCGGCGGAAACGGAACCGGCAGCCTTATAAAAGCATCAAAAACGGAGAAACTTCAATGATCTCACTTACGATTGACGGTCGCCCGGTCGAAGTCCCCGAAGGGACGACGGTGCTCCAAGCCGCCCAACTGGCCGGCGTTCATGTTCCTACCCTGTGCCACCACCCGGCCCTCACCCCTTCGGGCGGCTGCCGGTTGTGCATCGTTGAAATTCAGGGCTTCCGCGGCCCCACCGCCTCCTGCACCCTGCCCGCCAGCCAGGGCATGATCGTCCAGACCGACACCCCTACCCTCCGTACTTCGCGCAAGTTCGTGTTGGATATGCTGTTCAGCGAGCGCAACCACTTCTGCCCCTTCTGCCAGGTTTCGGGCGGCGATTGCGAACTGCAAAACGCAGCCTATAACGAAGGCATGACCCAGTGGGACTTCCAACCCCTGTGGAAGCACTTCGAGGTTGACGCCTCGCACCCGAATTTCGTGCTGGATCACAACCGCTGCATCCTGTGCCGGCGCTGCATCCGGGCCTGCGCCGAGCTGGTAGGCAACTACACTCTGACGGCCAGCGAACGCGGCTCGGCCACCCTGATTACCGCCGATTACGGCCTGCCGCTGGGCGAAAGCACCTGCGTTTCGTGCGGCATGTGCGTCCAGGTCTGCCCCACCGGGGCCTTGATCGACCGCTCCAGCGCATACAAGGGCCACGCCAAAGACTGGCAGGCCACCCAGACCACCTGTGTGGGCTGCAGCGTGGGCTGCAGCACCGTGGTGTGGGAGCGCGATAACCAACTGGTGCGCATCGAGGGCGATTGGGAAGGCCCTGTAAACCAGGGCCTCACCTGCCGCAACGGACGCTTTGAACCGTTCGACCAGGCCCAGGACCGCACCCGCCTGACCCAGCCTCTGGCGCGCAAAGACGGCCAGCTTCAGCCCGTCACCTGGGAAGAGGCCCTAAGCCTGGTGAGAAGCCGTCTGCAGGCCCTGGCCGGTCAGAACGGCAGGGGCGTGGCAGCCCTGGCCTCCACCCGCTTGCCGGTTGAAGACCTGGCCCTGTTCCGCCGCCTGTTTGCGGGTGGGCTGGTTACCGGCATCGAGGAAGGGCTGACCACCGCCGCCGCCTCGGCCCTGGCCGCCGAATTGGGCCGCCCGTTCGAAGCCAAGCTGGACGCCCTCAAAGCTGCCGACCTGCTGCTGGCAGTAGGCGTCGACCTGGGCAACAACCACCAGGTGGCCGGGTTCCAGATCAAGCGCCGCACCGACGGTATGCCGGTAATGGTGATCGACCCCGGCGAAAACGCCATGAAGACCTGGGGCGGCCTGAACCTGCAGCCTCAGCCGGGCCAGGACGCGGCCCTGATCGAAGCCGTGCGCCAGGGCTTGAAAGGCGCCGCCGTATTTGAGACGGGCGGGGTGAGCGCCGCTCAGATCGGCCAGATGGTCGAGGAGTTGCGCGCCGCCATGCGCCCGGCGATTGTGTACGGTAAGGGCGTTACGGCCCAGTCGAGCGCGGCCCTCAAGGCCCTGGTTGGCCTGTGTGACGACCTGCGGGCGCTGGGCAAGACCCCGGCCCTGGTGGGCGTCAAAGGCGAAGCCAACAGCCTGGCCGCCGCTCAATTGGGGCTGGATCAGCCCTTCGCCGTCAACGGCCAGCAGATGGCCTTCCTAGCCCTGAGCGACGACTTTCCATCTCAGCGCCTGATGGGGCGGGTCGCCAACCTGCCCTTCAAGGTGGCCCTGGCCGCCTACGCATCGCCCCTGACCGACCTGGCCGACGTGGTGCTGCCGGTGACGACCTGGGCCGAGCAGGGCGGGCATTATCTGAACCTGGATGGCCGCCTGCAGGAAGCCAAAGCCGTCTTGCAGGCTCCCCAGGGTGTGCGCCCCACCCACGCCGTGCTGACCGAGCTGGCCGTCGGCCTGAATGTCAACCCGCTGGTTGACTGGAAAGCCGCCCTGAATGACCGGGTTGCCCCGGTGGCGCTGGAGCTGAACTGATTATCTTTGAAGGACCGGCGCAGCCTGCCCGGGCCGCCGGTTCTACAAAGCAAGAAACGGATGGTAGCCAAATGACGAAACCCAAGATTTCAAGTGACTGGATGGCCGGCTGCGCCGGCTGCCACATGTCGCTGCTTGACATGGACGAGCGCCTGCTGCTGGTGGCCGAACTGGCCGACCTGCGCTCGACCCCCATCACCGACCTCAAACACCCTGACGCCTCCGGCGTAGACGTGGGTGTGCTGGAAGGCGGGGTCAACAACACGTCTAACGAAGAAGTGGCCCACCGGATGCGCGAGCGGGCCAAGATCCTGGTAGCCCTGGGCGACTGCGCTGTATTCGGCGGTGTGCCGGCCCTGCGCAATCTGTGCGGGATCAAAGAAGCCCTGCAGCGGGCCTATGTGGACATCGAAAGCAACGACGAAAACGGGCGCATCCCCGACGACCCCGAACTGGCCCAGATGACCACCGTGCGCGCCCTGCACGAAGTTGTACCCGTAGACGTATCGGTTCCCGGCTGTCCTCCCGACCCCGACGTGATCTTCTACGTCCTCAGCGAGCTGGCCCAGGGCCGCAAGCCGGAATTGAAAGATGATCTGCTCCACTGGCATTAGAGGTGAGATATGAGTGACCTGATGACCGCCCAAAAAATTACGATTGAACCCGTGACCCGCATCGAGGGCCACGCCAAAGTGACCATCCGCATGAACGACCACGGCCAGGTGGATCACGCTTATCTGCACATCAACGAGTTTCGCGGTTTCGAGAAGTTCTGCGAGGGCCGGCTGGTGATCGAAATGCCATCCATCACCCCGCGCATCTGCGGCATCTGCCCGGTGAGCCATCACCTGGCGGCGGCCAAGACCGCCGACGACCTGATGGGCTGCCCACCGCCCCGCCCGGCCCACATGCTGCGCGACCTGATGCACATGGGCCAGATCATCCAATCCAATGGGATGCATTTCTTCGAACTGGCCGGGCCAGATCTGCTGCTGGGCTTCGACGCCGACCCGGCCATCCGCAATGTAGTTGGCCTGGCCAGCGTCAACCCCGACCTGGCCAAAAAGGCCATCGGCCTGCGCAAGTTCGGCCAGAACATCATCTACCTGCTGGGCGGGCGGCGCATCCACCCCAGCTTTGCCATCCCTGGTGGGGTCAACAAGGCTCTCAGCCGGGCCGACCGGGAAGCCATCCTGGCCGGCATCCCGGAGGCCATCGCCACCACCCGCATCGGCCTGGACATCATCAAAGACTGGGTGCAGCGCAATTACGAAGACGTGCAGAAGTTCGGCGTTTTCTCTACCGGCTATATGAGCCTGGTGACGCCCAATAACAGCCTGGAGCTGTATGACGGCGACGTGCGCCTGGTGGATCGCCAGGGCCAGCAGTTGGAGAAATTCCCTGGCCGCGATTACCTGGATTACATCGCCGAGCATGTAGAACCCTGGTCGTACCTGAAATTCCCGTACTATAAGAAGATGGGCTGGCCGCAGGGCGTATACCGGGTTGGCCCGCTGGGCCGCCTGAACACCTGCCAGCAGATCGACACCCCCCTGGCGAACGAGGAGCTGGCCCGCTTCAAGGCCATCAACGGCGGCAAGCCGGTGGAAAATACGCTGTATTACCACTACGCCCGGCTGATCGAGGTCCTGTTTGCCATCGAGCGGGTGGAAGCTCTACTCAACGACCCCGACATCCTCAGCACGCACATCCTCAACACCCGCCAGGAACCGCGCGGCGAGGGCGTAGGTGTGTTGGAAGCCCCGCGCGGCACGCTGTTCCACCACTACTGGGCCAACGAGAAGGGCCAGCTGACGAAGGTGAACCTGATTGTCGCCACCGGCCACAACAACTGGGCCATGTGCGAAGCGGTGGACAGCGTCGCCAAGACCTACATTACCGGCCCCAAGATTCACGAGGGGATGCTCAACCGGGTGGAAGCCGCCGTGCGCGCCCACGACCCATGCCTGTCTTGCTCGACCCACGCCGTGGGCCAGATGCCGATCCAGATCGAGATGGTAGACCCCCAGGGCAACCTGCTCGACCGGGTGACGCGGTAAATAAAATCAAATAGGCCGCTCTTGGGGACGGGTATCCCCCATTAAACCATGGAGCAGGCATGGCGCTCTTCGAGCGCCTTCAAAAAGGGTTGTTCCGTGGATTTTGTCGCACTTCGTGCGACAAAATCCACGATTAATCCTCTTTCCAGGCGAGCGAAGCTCGCCGAGCGAAGCTCGCCAGTCATCTCCACCCCGGTTAAGTAGGAAGCTACCGGCGTAGCCACACATTTCCCCAAAATACAGGAAAATTCCCGCCTTCGGCGGAAGAGCCCCAAGACTTTTCTGTTTTGTAAATTTGCCCAAATCTTTTTAGCGCGCGTCCTGTTTTCGTTTACAATAAGATTGCATGAGTTCTCCTACATCTCCTCTCTCCAGCCTGGTCATCGGCTACGGCAACCCCGACCGGCAGGACGACGGCCTGGCCTGGCACATCTTGTGCGGGCTGGCCAAGCGGCTGGGTCGCCCCTGTCCAACCGTGGAAGAAGGGTTCGCGCCGCAAGGGACGGACCCAGACCTGCTGTTTGTGCTTCAGCTCACCCCCGAACTGTCTGAAACTATCGCCGCCTACCAGCGGGTATGCTTTGTAGACGCCCACACCGGCGCTCCCATCCCAACCCCGGATGGGGAGATTACCCCGGCTGAAATCCAAGCCACCCGCCTGGAGCCAAAGTTCCAATCCAGCCCGCTCACCCATCACATGCCGCCAGAGACCGTCCTGGCCCTGGCGGCCGGACTATACGCCGCCCGACCCGAAGCCCTGCTGGTTTCGATCCAGGGTGACGCATTCGAGTTCAGCCATACGCTTTCAGACGGCGCGCAAGCCCGCTTGCAGCCGGCTATTGAAGTTATCTACGCCTATATCTGCAAAAATGGAGCTGGTACATGAGCGATATCACCCTGAAAATCAACCAAAAAGAAATTCAAGTCCCGCAAGGGACGACCGTCCTGGCGGCTGCCCGCTCCGCCGGGATCGTCATCCCCACCCTATGTGATCACCCCGACCTGACCCCCTACGGCGGCTGCCGCTTGTGCATTGTCGAGGTGAACGGCTATCGCCTGCCGATGGCCTCCTGCGCCCTGGAGGCCACCCCAGGCATGGACATTCAGACCGAAACCCCAGCCATCGCCCAATCCCGGCGCACCATCCTGGAGCTGCTGCTGTCGAACTACTACGATGCCGGCTACGAAGACGGGATGAGCGGCGAGACCGAATTCATGCACTGGGTCAAACACTACGGGATCGATCCCACCCAGTACATGCCTAAAAAACCCCACGAAACGGTTAACCGCGATCCCAATCCCTTCGTGTGGGTCGATATGAACAAGTGCATCCTATGCACCCGTTGCGTGCGGGCCTGCGCCGAAATTCAGGGCCGTTTTGTATGGAGCCTGGCTGAGCGCGGTTTCCGGGCGCGCATCGTGGCCGGGGCCGACACGGATATGTTCACCGCCCGCTGCGAATCGTGCGGGGCGTGTGTGGCCTACTGCCCTACCGGCGCGCTGAACAATAAGATGTCGCTGGCCGAAGGCCCGGCCGACCGCAAGGTGCTGACTACCTGCACCTACTGCGGCGTGGGCTGCCAGTTCGACCTGAACGTGAAAGACGATGTACCCGGCGGGCGGGTCATCCGGGTTACCTCCAACCCCGAGGCCGGCGTGAACGGAATGCACCTGTGCGTCAAGGGCCGCTATGGCTACGATTTCGTCCACCATGCCGAGCGGCTTAAGAAGCCCATGGTGCGGCGCTATCTGCTAGAAGGAACCCCCAAGCCGCACGGACGCGGCGAATGGGTGGAAACGGACTGGGACACCGCCTTGAAAATCACCGCCGATAAGCTGCGCGCCGCCCGCGATACCCACGGCGGCGACAGCGTGGGCGTGCTGTGTTCGGCCAAGTGCCTGAACGAAGAAAACTATCTGATGAACAAGCTGGCGCGCCAGGTGATCGGCACAAACAACATCGATCACTGCGCCCGTCTCTGACACTCCAGCACGGTGGCCGGTCTGGCCGCCTCCTTTGGTTCGGGCGCGATGACCAATACAATGGCAGACGTAGCCCAAAACGCGAAAGCGATGCTGATTATCGGCTCCAACACCACCGAACAGCATCCGGTCTTTGGCGCGATGATTCGCCAGGCGGTTTTACAGCGCGGCGTCAAGCTGGTTGTGGCCGACCCGCGCCGCATCGATATCACCGACTACGCCCTCCTGCACCTGCGCCAGCGCCCCGGAACCGACATTCCGCTGATTAACGGCCTGATGCATATCATCCTGCAAAAAGGCTGGCACGACGCCGACTTCATCGCCAACCGCACCGAGGGCTTCGACGAGTTCAAGGCCGTAGTGGAACAGTACCCGCCCGAAGTCGTCTCGGAAATCACCCGCATTCCAGTTGAAAAGCTATACGAAGCCGCCGAAATCCTGGCGACCAACAAACCCATGGCCGTGATGTGGGCGATGGGCATCACCCAGCACATTGTGGGTGTGCGCAACGTAATGGACCTGGCGAACCTGCAAATGCTGCTGGGCAACCTGGGCGTGCCGGGCGGTGGGGTGAACCCGTTGCGCGGCCAGAACAACGTTCAAGGCGCCTGCGACATGGGCGGCCTGCCCAACGTGTACAGCGGTTACCAGAACGTGACCGTCGAAGCCAGCCAGCAAAAGTTCGAGGCTGCCTGGGGCGCGCCGATGTCGAACAAGGTCGGCCTGACAGTGACCGAGATGATGCCCGGCATTCAAACCGGCAAGATCAAGGCCCTGTACATCATGGGCGAAGGCCCGGTGATGAGCGATCCCGACAGCAAGCACATTCGCC
Source organism: uncultured Anaerolinea sp. (assembly GCA_964416275.1). GTDB lineage: Bacteria > Chloroflexota > Anaerolineae > Anaerolineales > UBA4823 > RBG-16-57-11. Next base: position 8,460 of record CAYQDU010000127.1, read on the forward strand.
ACTGCCTGGAAGAATGCGACTTCATCGTGTTGCAAGAAATCTTCCCGTCCGAGACCGCCCCCTACGCCGATGTGTTGCTCCCGGCCAGTTCGTTTGCCGAAAAGTACGGCACCTTCACCAACACCGAGCGGCGCGTCCAGATCGTGCGCCCGGCGGTGCTGCCCCCCGGCGAAGCCCGCCAGGACTGGCAGATCATCGCCGAGATCGCCCGGCGCATCCTGGCAAGCGGCAATCGCCCGGTGAACCTGAGCGCTCCGCAGGCCAGTTGGGATTACCCCGGAACCGCCGCTGTGATGGCCGAGATCGCGGCCGTCACGCCCAGCTACGCCGGAGTGACCTTTGAACGGCTGGAAACTGGCGCCCAACTGCACTGGCCGGTGAAAGACGCCGCCCACCCTGGCACGCCCATCCTGCATATCGGCCAGTTCACGCGCGGCAAGGGCAAATTCGCCCCCATCGAACACGTGCCGCCGCAGGAAATGCCCGACGACGATTACCCCATGCTGCTCAGCACCGGTCGGGTGCTGTATCACTGGCACGGCGGCGAGATGACCCGCCGGGCGGCCGGCCTGATGGAAGTCTACGGACAGGCGCTGATCGAGGTGAACCCCAGCGATGCGGCTCATCTGGGCCTGAACGGCAACAAGCGGGTGCGGGTAACCTCGCGGCGTGGGCAGATCGAAGCTGAAGCCTGGGTAACCGACCGCGTTCCGCCGGGCATGATCTTCGCAAACTTCCACTTCCCCGAAGCCTCGGCCAATGAACTGACCCTGGCAGCCCTCGACCCGGTGGCAAAGATCCCCGAATACAAAATCTGCGCCGTCAAGGTCGAACTGGCGAAATAAGCGTGTTTTCGTTGGTGGGCGACGCCGCCCGCCAACCAGGAATCCTGAAAGGATAGGCGGGCGATAGGATCGTCCAAATACCCTTTCAGGATTCTTTTTTTATTGCACATTTTCTGTTTTCGGGTATACTTAAATGCGAATTAATCGAATAGCGGTATTACAGTCGAGGAGTTGCCATGCAAACACGCAGCCGTATTTTAATCGTTGTCTTGCTGTTCTTATTGAGCCTGAGCGCCTGCGCCCCGCGGCGAGCAACCTCCAGCGGGATGCAGATCCCTGGCCTGGCGCAAACCCTGGCTGCCCAGACCCTCACCGCTCAACAGGGGCAGACCTCGCCCTTCTTGTATACCCCTACCCCGCCGCCCCCGGCCGCCCAACCGGCCGAGATTGCCCAGGCCGCCCCCTTGCCGCCCACGCCTGAGCTGCCCCAGTCCACCCCAGACAAGAAAATCACCACTGGCGAAGAGGTCGAATCCTGCACCAACGCGGCCCAGTTCGTGCAAGACATCTCCTTCCCCGACGAAACCCGGGTCAAACCCTTACAACGCTTCACTAAAACCTGGCAGTTCAAAAACGTAGGCACTTGCACCTGGACGCCCGAATATTCACTGGTTTACGTATGGGGCGATAAGCTGGCCCCGGCCGACGCGATCCCCATCGGACAGACGGTCGAACCGGGTAAGACGGTCAACATCTCCGTCTCCCTGGTAGCCCCCAAGTTGGAAAATTTCTATCAGTGCAACTGGATGTTCCAGGATCCGCACGGGGAAACCTTTGGAACCGGCTATCGGGCGCGCGGCTTTTTCTGGGTCGCCATCAACGTATCGGGCGGCAACGGCGGGCCGGGCGGCTGCGCCGGAGGCGGCTGACGACGCTAAACTTGCTGGCGCGTGCCGCCAGTTACCGGGTATAGACGATAGACGACAGACGACCAATGAAGAGCATGCGGTTATGGGGCCGGCTGGCGCTGGCCGGCCTGGGTTTGTTGTGCGCCGCCTGCCAGGCGGTTTCGCCTCTCCCGTCCGGCGCAGGCCGGCCGGCCGCTGCGCCAACCGCCCACGCCGCGGTGCGGATACTCGATCTTGACCGCGCTGTGCTGTCCCCCACTGCCACCGAAATACGCCTCCCAACCGCCGCGCCGACCCAACCGCCTACCCCCACGGCTGCGCCGACCGGGGCCGTCCCGCCGAATGTGGATGCGGCAACCACCGCCCCCACCGCCAGCGCCCCTGCCTGCCGCAACCAGGCCGAATTCGTGCGCCACCTGTCGGTGGCCCTCAACACCGCGCTGAACGCCAACACTGCCTTCGGCAAGGTCTGGCGCATCCGCAATACCGGCGACTGTACCTGGACGCAGGCCTACCAGCTCGTCTTCGACCACGGCGAAACGATGTCTGGCCCGGCGGCCCTGTTCCTGCCGGGCGATACGCCACCCGGCCAGACCATCGACCTGCGGGTGGGCCTGCTGGCCCCGGCGGAGCCGGGCGCGTATGGCGGCTATTGGCTGCTCCAGGCGCCCGATGGTCAGCGTTTTGGAACCGGCGCCCGCGGCGAGCAGCCCCTGGCGGTGCAAATTCTGGTGCGCGACCCCAACGCCCTCCGCCCGTTCAACTTTAGCTGCGGCTGATAGGGCCGCCGAACGAGGCGCGGGCCGCCTGCGACGATTTCTTCCCGTCTTTCCAGCCAGCTTTGCTCGCCGGTTATCCCCCTCCGGCCTCGTGGGGTGATACCCAATTCCTGAAATTTGGATTACAATCGAGCCATTCGCCGCCAACCAGACGGCATTGCCTGGAGGAGACTTTGTTGCGTCGTATTCTATTGGTATGGATATCCCTGATCTTGCTATTGAGCGCCGCCTGCGGCCAGGCGGCCAGCCCGGCCAGCCCGGCCAGCGCGCCGGCCGCCCCCACCCGGGTGGTCGTGCGGATCTTGAACCTGGACCTGGCGGCCCTCACGCCTACCCCGATCCCGGCTTCGCCCACCCCCTTTCCCACCTTTACCCCTTTCCCAACCTTTACCCCGCAGCCCACGCAGGCCGGCCAGGCTGCCAGCCTACCGCCCACCCCGGCCTGCACCAACCTGGTCGAGTTCATCAAGAATCTGACCATCAACGATAACGCCGTTTTGAAAGGCGAAACTGCCTTTGCCAAGCTGTGGCGGGTGAAAAACGCCGGCACCTGCACCTGGACCAGCGTCTACACCCTGGTATTTGTAGCTGGCGAAAAGATGGCCGGCCCCGACTCGCTGCCGGTGACCCAGGAAGTGGCTCCCGGCCAGACCATCGACCTGCGCCTGGACCTGGTTTCGCCTAAAGACCCTGGCGCTTACACCAGCAGTTGGATGCTTCAGGACGCAAACGGGGTGCGCTTTGGCCTGGGGCCAGATGGCAGCCAGCCCCTGAACATAACGATCCAGATCAAGCCCGCCCCGCGCCCCACACCGGGCTGACCGCACTGCAATCCCGATTCGTGAAATCGGGTTTTCATGAAATCAAATTTACGCCAATTCCTCAACTGCCCCTTGCGGTTGAGGAATTTTTTGTCTATACTTAAGTTGTCGTATTATTTAATGAAATGGAATTACAAAGGAGAGGTCATGTCTTTCTACTCGCACCGCAAAGCCATCCTGCCCTTAATCCTGCTATTGCTGGCCGCGCTGGCCTGCACCTTCACGGGCGCGCAGCCGGCAGCCAGCCTGCCGGGCGCGCCGGTCACCTATGCGGCAGAGACCTGGTCGGCTATGCAGACTTCGGCCTATCTTTCGGCCACGCCTACATACACCCCCCTGCCGCCCACCCTCACCCCCACCCCCACCGATACCCCGCGGCCCACGTCTTCGCCCACGTTGACGCCTTCATCCATGCCCACGATCACCCCGCTGCCCTCTAAAACGCCCATCCCCACCAACACCCCCGTTACACCTACCGCCCTGCCTACGGCCACGCGCTACGTCATCGGCGGTTGGAGCAGCGGCGGCGGTGGTGGAGGCGGCGGAGGCGGGGGTAGCGGCGGCGGAGGCGGAGGCGGCGGATCGAGCAGCCAGTGCTATGCCGCCGAGCTGGTGCGCGACGTTACGATCCCCAACGGGCAAATCCTGCGGCCCGGCACAACCTTTACCAAAATCTGGCGCGTGAAAAACGCCGGCACCTGCACCTGGTGGGCCAGCACCTACATGACCGCCCTCACCAGCAGCGATTGGCAGGTCAGCTCATCGGTTAGCGGTAAGAAAATCTTCCCCTGCTCCACCTTCGTCTTTGCCGTGACCCTCACCC
>CAYQDU010000128.1:0-12503 GCA_964416275.1 uncultured Anaerolinea sp.
CTAGCCGCCCGATGTATGTACCCAAACGAACCGCATTATTCAGGAGAAGAAGTATGTTCGATACGTTGCCCAAAGATGCCCAACAATGGCTGGATGTGGCATGGTCGCAGCTCGATCCATATTACGCCGACCTGGCCGGGCGCTCGCTAGAGGCCGGGAATGTGGATGGTTGGCTGAAAGATTGGTCGCGCCTGGCCGATCTGGTGATGGAAGTATACCAGCGCCTGTACGTTGCCATCACCGTCGATACCACCGACCCCGAAGCGGAGCGGCTGTACAACGCCTTTCTAGATGGCGTGTACCCTCAGGCCCAGGCTGGCGACCAGCGCTTGAAAGAAAAGCTGATCGCCAGCCGGTTGGAGCCGGAGGGGTTCGAGATTCCGCTGCGCAATCTGCGCGCCCAGGCCGACCTGTACCGGGAGGCCAACCTGCCGCTGCTGGCTCAGGAGATGAAGCTGAGCGCCGAATACGATAAGATCGTCGGCGCGCAGACTGTCGAATGGGAAGGGCAGGAAATCACCCTGATGCAGCTCCGCCCAGTGTTCCATGATTTGGATCGCGCCCGCCGCGAGCGGGCCTGGCGGCTGACCGCCCAGCGTCAACTGGCCGACCGGGCCGCCATTGACGAGAACTGGAAGCAGGCCCTGGCTCTGCGCCAGCAAATGGCCGCTAACGCTGGCAAGCTGACCGCCCAGGGCGGCCCCGATTACCGGGCCTATCGCTGGGTGCAAATGCTGCGCTTTGATTACACCCCTGAAGACTGCCGCCGCTTCCACCAGGCCATCGAGCAGGTGGTGGCGCCGGCCGCCAGCCGGCTGTACGAGCGCCGCTGCCGGCGCCTGGGGCTGGACACCCTGCGCCCCTGGGACCTGGATGTAGACCTGAGCGGCCAGCCGCCCCTGCGCCCCTACCAGACCCTCGAACAATTGGAAAATGGGGTCGAGACCATCTTTCGGCAAGTAGACCCGCAACTGAGCCAGTATTTCGCCACCATGCGCCGCGAGAACTTACTCGACCTGGACAACCGCAAGGGTAAGGCTCCCGGCGGTTACTGTACCGAATTTCCGGCCGCCCGTCGCCCGTTTATCTTCATGAACGCCGTGGGCCTGCACGACGATGTACAAACCCTGCTGCACGAAGGCGGCCACGCCTTCCACGCTTTCGAAGCGGCTGGGCTGCCCTATTCCCAGCAGCGCGAGGTCTATTTGGAGTTTGCCGAAGTAGCCTCGATGAGCATGGAATTGCTTGGCGCTCCATACCTGACCCGCGATCAGGGCGGTTTCTACACCCCGGTTGAAGCTGCTCGCGCCCGGGTTGAACACCTGGAAGGGGCGATCACGTTCTGGCCTTATATGGCGGTGGTAGATGCCTTCCAGCATTGGGCGTACGAGAATCCCGCCGCGGCGGCCAACCCGGCCAACTGCGACGCCGCCTGGAGCGACCTGTGGGATCGCTTTATGATCGGTATCGATTGGAGCGGCCTGGAGGCCGAGAAAGCCACCGGCTGGCAGCGCAAGCCGCACATCCACGAAGTGCCGTTCTATTACATCGAGTATGGGCTGGCCCAGTTGGGGGCCATGCAGGTCTGGCGCAATTCGCTGGCCGACCCGGCCAGAGCGGTGCAAGATTACCGCCGCGCCCTGCGCCTGGGCGGAACCCGCCGCCTGCCCGACCTGTACGCCGCCGCCGGGGCGCGCCTGGCCTTCGACGCCGAGATGCTGCAGGCCGTGGTGAGCCTGGCTGAAAAGACCCTGGCTGACCTGGAGGCGTTGTATGCCTGAACCCCTTCCAACCGCCATCCAGCCCTTTATGGATTGGACCTGGGAACAGATCAAGCCCTACTTCGATGATCTGCTGGCCCGCCCGTTGAACGCCGAAACGATGGGCGGCTGGCTGATCGATTGGACTCATCTGAGCGACCTGCTTAGCGAACGGTACGCTCGCTTGAACACCGCCGTCACCATCGACACTACCGATGCGCAGGCCGAGGCGGCGTATAACGACTTCATCGACCATGTGCGTCCCCGGGTCCAGGCTGCCGAGCAGGTCCTCAAAGAGCGCCTGTTGGCTAGCGGGTTGGAACCGGCCAGCTTTGCCCTGCCGCTGCGCAAGATGCGCTCCGAAGCGGCCCTGTTTCAGGCCGAAAACCTGCCTCTGTTGGCCCAGGAGAATAAGCTTGGCTCGGAGTATAACAAGATCATCGGCGCTCAGACCGTGCGCTGGGAGGGCCAGGAGTTAACCCCGCAGCAGATGCGTCGCGCCCTGCAGAACGTGGATCGTAAGGTGCGCGAGCGGGCCTGGATGCTGGTGGCCGAGCGCCAGCTTGACGACCGGCACGCCATCAACGATCTGTGGGGCCGCGGGCTGGCCCTCCGCCGTCAATTGGCCGCCAACGCCGGGAAGTGGGCCGCCGACGGCCAGCCGGATTACCGGGCCTATCGCTGGCAGCAAATGCTGCGCCTGGATTACACGCCTCAAGACTGCCTCCGATTCCACCAGGCTATCGAGCAGGTGGTGGTTCCAGCGGCTACCCGGCTGTATGAGCGGTTTGCCAAACGCCAGGGTTGGAGCCGTACCCGTCCGTGGGATCTGGATAACGATCTGATCCCGCTGGCTCTGCCGCCCCTGCCGTCCTATGGCCCGGTGAGCGAGCTGCCTGCCCGGGCCGAGGCGGCCTTTACCCGGGTAGACCCGCAGTTAGGGGCCTATTTTCGCCAGATGCGCCAGGAGAATCTGCTCGACCTGGATAATCACAAAGGCAAGGCGCCGGGGGCCTACTGCACTGCCTACCCGATCACCCGGCGGCCGTTCATCTTTATGAATGCGGTTGGGCTGTCATCGGACGTGCGCACCATCTTGCACGAATCGGGCCATGCCTTCCACAACTACGAGCGCCTGCGCCTGCCCTATGCCCAGCAGCGCAACCCGGGGCTGGAGTTTGCCGAGGTGGCTTCGATGGCGATGGAACTGCTGGCCTCGCCCCACCTGGACGCCGACCCTGGCGGTTTTTACTCCCCCCAGGCCGCCCGCCGCTTCCGGGTGGCTCATCTGCAGCAGGTGCTGACTTTCTGGCCCTATATGGCGGTGGTCGATGCGTTCCAGCACTGGGTCTATACCCACACAGAGCAGGCTGCCAACCCGCTCAACTGCGACGCCAAATGGTTGGAGCTGTGGTGGCGCTACCTGCCCGGCGTAGACTGGAGCGGGCTGGAGGAGGCCGCCATGACCGGCTGGCAGCGCAAGCAGCACATTCACCGCTACCCGTTCTATTACGTCGAATATGGGCTGGCCCAGTTGGGGGCGGTGCAGGTATGGCGCAACGCTCTGCGCGACCCGGCCAAAGCCCTGGCCCAATATCGCCAGGCCCTCGGCCTGGGCGGCACGGTCTCGCTGCCCGAACTGTACCAGGCCGCCGGGGCCAGGCTGGCTTTCGACGCCGATACCCTGGGCGAAGCTGTGACCTTGATCGAAACGACGATTGAGGCTTTAGAACAAACACAGGACCCGGATTTTTAATTGGAGCTGCAGATGGCACAGCCATCTGCAGCTCCGAGAAATTCCTGTCTTCGGCGGAAGAGCTATAATTTCCTCTCCGGCGAAGCCGGGTTCATCTGGGAACATCTGTGTCCCATCTTTTGAGAGGAGTAAAGGCGATGGAATATGTGAACCTGGGCCGCACAGGCTTGAAAGTCTCTCGGATTTGTCTGGGGACGATGACTTATGGCACGCCGGAATGGCGCAAATGGGTGCTGGATGAAGAAACCAGCCGCCCGTTTTACCGCCGGGCATTGGAGCTGGGGATCAACTTCTTCGATACCGCCGATATGTATTCGCGCGGCGTGAGCGAAGAAGTGACCGGGCGGGCGCTGCGCGACTTTGCCCGCCGTGAAGAGGTCGTCATCGCCACCAAAGTCTTCTGGCCGCTGCGCGAAGGCCCCAATCATCACGGTCTATCGCGCCTGCACATCCTGCGCTCGATTGACGATTCGCTGCGCCGCCTGGGGACGGACTACGTAGACCTGTATCAGATTCACCGCTATGACCCCGAAACCCCGCTGGAAGAAACCCTGGAAGCCCTGCACGACGTGGTCAAGGCTGGCAAAGCCCGCTATATCGGCGCCTCCAGCATGTACGCCTGGCAGTTTGCCCGCGCCCTGTACCTGGCCGACCGGCATGGCTGGACGCGCTTCGTCTCGATGCAGAATCATTACAACCTGGTTTACCGCGAAGAAGAGCGCGAGATGATGCCCCTGTGCCGCTTTGAAGGCGTGGGGGTCATCCCGTGGAGTCCGCTGGCGCGCGGCTTCCTCACCGGCAGCCGCAAGCGCGGCCAGGGCCACGAAACCGTGCGCGCCGCCACCGACGACTTCGCCCAGAGCATGTATTACCAGGACAGCGACTTCGACATCGTGGACCGGGTGTTGGAGATAGCCGGGCAGCGCGGCGTTTCGGCGGCCCAAATTGCCCTGGCCTGGCTGCTGCACCAGCCCGGTGTGACCGCCCCCATCATCGGGGCCAGCAAGATGAGCCACCTGGAAGAGGCCGTAGCTGCGTTGGAGGTCAAGCTCTCGGCTGATGAGCTGAAGAGCCTGGAAGCCGGCTACCGCCCGCACCCCGTCTTGGGTCACGGTTAAGGGATATGGGGGGCTGTGGGCGGCTACGCCGCCCACAGCCCCCCATCTATTCAAGAAGCGCAGGGAGGAAAAGCAATGTTTCATACGATGCCAGAAGTTATGCGCCAGCGCATGGCCGAGTTGGAAGCCATCGACGAGCGCGACCGCAACGATGGTACGCCCAAGGCCCAGCGCCTGCGCCAGATTCCACCCGAAACCGGGCGCTTTCTGGCCCTCATGGCGGCCAGCGCCCCCCAGGGGGCCGTGCTGGAACTGGGAACCAGCGGCGGGTATTCCGGGCTGTGGCTGGCCCTGGCCTGCCAGCAGCGCAGCGACCAACTGCTCACCCATGAGCTGGACGAAGCCAAGATCCGCCGGGCGCAGGAGACTTTCGATGCGGCCGGAATGAGCGCCTTTGTACGCATTGTGCCGGGCGACGCCCTGCAGGCCCTGCAGAACTATACCCGCATTGCCTTTGCCTTTATCGACTTTGAGAAGGACCTGTACCAGCCCTGCTACGATCTGATCGTACCGCGCCTGGTTTCGGGCGGCCTGCTGCTGGCCGATAATGCCCTCAGCCATCCGGATGAGCTTCAACCCTTTATCGCCCAGGCCCTGGCCGACCGGCGGATAGACGCGCTGGTGGTTCCGATTGGCAAAGGCGTCTTGTTATGTCGGAAAAGCGCCGATTGACGGAAGCGGACCTTTTCTCTACAATGAAACAGAAGGGTCGAATTTCGCCAACCCGAAACCAGAGGTCATCTATCAGAAGTTGAAGGAGGAACTTATGCCATCCTGGTTGAAAGCCGGCCTGATTGCCGGAGTGGTCTTGATCGTCGTGGCTCTGATCGGGCAAATCCCGGTATTGGGCTGTCTATCGCTGCCGCTGACCTGGCTGGGCTATATCCTGGCAGGGGTGCTGGCGGCGATCTATATGCTGCCGCCGCGCAGCGCTGGGGCGGCCGCCGGGCAGGGCGCGCTGGCCGCCGTTGTAGCCCAGGTGATGGGCGGGTTGGTGACGTTGATTTTGGGGATGATCCAGGCTTCGGCGGTGGATTCGGCCCAGATTCTCCAGCAGATTCCGCCCGAGTCGCTGGAACAACTGCGCTCGGCCGGCATCGATCCCTCGATGTTCGTTGGCCCGGCTGGGACGGGCGGCGTGCTGCTGGTGTGCTGCGGGATGGGGCTGTTTGTTGCCGCCGGCCTGGGGGCGCTCAGCGCCGCCATCACCGCGGCGGTAAAACCCGGTTAGCTCCCCCATGCTCCGCCAGCGGCGGGGTTTGATCTATATTGGGTGGTTGGCGGGCGGCGTAGCCGCCCGCCAACCACCCAATATAGAAATTTTCCCGTTAGGGGATTTTGCCGCGTAGAAAATTTCCGGCGAAGCTGGGATCACCAAAAGCAACCAGCCGGGCTTTTCTATTTGAGAGCGGGTTATAATAGGGCCATTGATCGGTCTGTTCGACCCAATATTCAGGAGAACATTTGGCAATGAGTAATCCAACCTCGTTAAAGGTCGTCGTTCCGATGGCCGGTTTAGGCACGCGTCTGCGCCCCCATACCTGGAGCAAGCCCAAGCAGTTGGTGGCCGTGGCTGGAAAGACGGTGCTGGATCATGTTCTGAATACCCTTTGCACGCTGCCTGACCCGAACAACATTGAACTGGTTGCCATCGTTGGCTATTTGGGCGATCAGATCGAGGAATATATCCGCAAGAACTACCCCGACCTGAAGGCGCATTTTGTAGTGCAGGAAAACCCGATGGGCCAATCGCACGCCATCAAGCTGGCTGAAAACTACCTGGAAGGGCCGATGCTGATGGTTTTTGCCGATACGCTGATTATGACCGATATGAGCTTCCTGGGCGGCGAGACTGCCGACGCGGTGGCCTGGGTTAAGCCGGTAGAGGACCCGCGCCGCTTTGGGGTGGCTAAAGTGGGAGCCGATGGTTGGGTGGAAAAAATGGTCGAAAAGCCGCAAGACCGTTCGAACAACCTGGCCCTGGTAGGAGTGTATTACTTCAAGGATGCCCGGAACCTGGTTGCCGCCATTGACGATCAGATGGCGCGCCGTATTCAGCTCAAGGGCGAGTATTACCTGGTGGACGCGATCAACATCTTGCTGGAACGCGGCGCGAAGATGCGCACCGAGCAGGTGGATATCTGGCTGGATGCCGGCACCCCAGAGGCGCTGCTGGAAACCAACCGCTATCTGCTGGCGCATGGAGAAGATAACAGCCAGGAGTACAACCTGTGCCAGAACAGCGTCATCTACCCGCCGGTCTTCATCCACCCCACCGCCCAGATCGAAGGCTCGATCATTGGGCCGAACGTCTCGCTGGGGGCCGAGTGCAACATCCAAAACAGCATCATCCGCGACTCGATCGTTGAGGATGAAGCCACCACCAATGGCATCATCCTGGAAAACTCGCTCATCGGGCGACGAGCTTCACTGCGCCGGCGCGCCGGCACCATCAACGCCGGGGATAACACCGAAGTCGTTTTATAATCTCTGTATCTGTCGTCGTCGCGGGGCGGTCCCGCAGCGATGAAAAAATGGATCCAAACAAAAGGAGCAGACATGACCGAAAGCTATCTCGCAGACCGAGTAGCCACCCTCAAGCCATCCGGCATTCGTAAATTCTTCGACATCGTTGCCAACATGAAGGACGTAATCTCGTTGGGCATCGGAGAGCCGGACTTCACGACGCCCGCCCCCATTTTGCAGGCCGGGATCGCCGCGCTGCAAAAGGGCGAAACCCATTACACCGGCAACGCCGGGCTGATGAACCTGCGCCAGGAACTGGCTGCCCACCTGGAAAAACTGTACGGGGTCAAATACAACCCGGCCACCGAAATGGTAATGGCTGTCGGCGTGTCGGAAGCCCTGTATCTGGCCCTGATGGCGATCCTCAACCCCGGCGACGAAGTGCTGGTTCCCACACCGTGCTTTGTGTCCTACCAGGCCGAGGTAATCCTGGCGGGCGGCGTGCCGGTGGAAGTGCCGAGCCGCATCGAAGATAACTTCGAGCCGAATGTGGAGCGCATGGCAAAAGCCATTACGCCGCGCACCAAGGCCATGCTCATCGGCTACCCGAACAACCCTACCGGGGCAGTAGCCTCGCGCGAGACGCTTATGGAACTGCTGCGCCTGGCCGAAAAGCACAACCTGGTGGTCATTTCCGATGAAATCTACGACCAGTTGGTGTATGGGGTGAAGCACGTATGCTTCGCTACCCTGCCCGGCGCCTGGCCGCGCACCATCACCCTGGGCGGTTTCTCTAAAGACTATGCTATGACTGGCTGGCGCATCGGCTATGCCTGCGCCCCGGCCGAACTGCTGACCGGCCTGCTGCGCGTCCACCAGTACACCATCATGTCGGCCCCCACTTCGTCGCAGTATGCGGCCCTGGAAGCTCTAAAGGTTGGCGCGCCGCATGTAGACGAAATGGTGGCCGAATACGACCGGCGGCGCAAGCTGATTGTGAGCGGGCTGAACCGCCTGGGCCTACCCACCTTCGAGCCGCGGGGCGCGTTCTATGCCTTCCCGCAGATCAGCGTCACCGGCATGGACGACGAAACCTTCTCGCAGAAGCTGCTGGAAGAAGAGCGCGTGGCGGCCGTTCCCGGCTCGGCCTTCGGGGCCGGCGGCGAGGGCTTCGTACGCTGCTCGTATGCCACCGCCTACGACAAGATCGAAGAAGCGCTCCACCGCCTGGAACGCTTTATGACCCGCCACGGTTAAGATTGCTTTCCTTCGATGTTGAATAAACGTGGGGCGCAGGGTAGCTCCCCATGCAACCGTGGTGGAGGTGACTGGCGAGCGAAGCTTGCCTGAAAAGATGATTAATCGTGGATTTTGTCGCACGAAGTGCGACAAAATCCACGGAACATCTCTTTTTGAGGGCGCTCGCAGAGCGCCATGCCTGTTCCGCGGTTCAATGGGGGGTACCGGGTGCAGCCCCACGTTTATTCAAATCGAGAAAATTGCCAGGAGCTATGGAATACGAAGCTGTCATTGGGTTAGAAGTTCACGCCGAGCTGGCTACCCGCTCCAAGATGTTCTGCGCCAGCCCGGTGGTCGATTCCACCACCGCCGAGCCAAACACCGCCGTCTGCCCGGTATGCGCCGGAATGCCCGGCACGCTGCCGGTGATCAACCGCCAGGCGGTGGAGCTGGGCCTGCGGGTGGCCCTGGCCCTGGAATGTGAGATTCCTGAGGTCAGCATCTTTGCCCGCAAAAACTACTTCTATCCCGACCTGCCCAAAGGCTACCAGATTTCGCAGTACGAGCAGCCGCTGGCGGTGAATGGACGGCTGACGATCCAGACCTCGCAGGGCGAGCGGGTGATTCGCATCCGGCGGGTGCACCTGGAAGAAGACACCGGCAAGCTGACCCATACCACCGGCCCCGATGGTCGGCCGTGCAGCCTGCTGGATCTGAACCGGGCCGGCGTGCCGCTGCTGGAAATTGTCACCGAGCCAGACGTACACAACGCCGAAGAAGCCCGCGCCTATGGAATGGCCCTGCGCTCGCTGCTGCGCTACCTGGGGGTCAATTCGGGCGATATGCAGAAGGGGGTGATGCGGGTCGAGCCAAATATCTCCATCCGCCCGGTGGGCAGCGATACCCTCGGCACGCGCACCGAGATCAAAAACCTCAACAGCTTCCGCGCCTTAGAGCGCTCTGCCGCCTACGAGATCGAGCGCCAGGCAGACGTATTGCGGCGCGGCGGCAAGGTGATGCAAGAGACGCGCGGCTGGGACGAAACCCGCGGCGTGACGGTGGTGCAGCGCAGCAAAGAAGAAGCCGAAGATTATCGCTACTTTCCCGAACCCGACCTGCCGCCCCTGGTGGTCGAACGGGCCTGGCTGGAGGCGGTACGGGCCGGGCTGCCCGAGTTGCCAGCGGCAAAGCTGGCGCGCTTCCAAAGCCAGTACGGCCTGAGCGCCTACGACGCCGGGGTGCTGACGATGGAACCGGCGGTAGCCGATTACTACGAGGCCGCCCTGCGCGCCGCCCCCGACGTAACCCCCAAGAGCCTGTCCAACTGGATCAGCGGCGATCTGTTCGCCCTGCTTAACCAGGCCGGCGTGGGGTTGGATGAGTCGAAAGTGGGACCGCAGGCGCTGGCCCAATTGGTGCAGATGGTGGCCCAGGGGCAGATCAATCAAAATACCGGCAAAACCGTGCTGGCCGAAATGTTTGCCAGCGGTCAGAGCGCCGAGTCCATCGTCGCCGGGCGCGGGTTGGGCCAGTTGTCCGATGCCGCCGCCATCGCCGCGCTGGTGCAAAAAGTGCTGGACGATAACCCCGGCCCGCTGGCAGAATACCGGGCCGGCAAAGAAAGCCTGGCGAAATGGCTGTTCGGCCAGGTGATGCGCGCCGCCCAGGGCCGCGCCAACCCCCAGGTGATCCAGAAGGAATTAGAACGACAGTTGAGCCAAAGGCAATAACCCGCCCACCGCTCAGGCGGCCGCCTGGTAAATATGGCGGAAGTAGTGGAAGCTCGATAAGAACAGCCCGCCGCCTACCGTGGCATACACTACGATCAGGTACGGCCGGGGAATTGCCGAATGGCGCAGCAAGATGCCGGTGGTCATCATCACCGCGATGATGGCGTAGCCCTTCCACTCCTGAAACGAGAAGAAACAGGCTTTTGCGTTCAAGGCCTGGATGCGGCGGCTGTTCTTCAAGGCGATCTGCGAGAACCCGTACCAATAGGCGGCCAGCGCCCCCGCCACCCCCAGCCCGCCAGCGACCAATGTGGCCGGGCCGGGCGCTTCCAACAGCCAGATCAGCGCATAGCGCACCAGCAGCAGGCTGACGCCAAACCACATCACCCCGGCCGCCATCAACAGCCACGCCTTGGGAACCGCCGGGTTCCAGCGTCTCAGAAATTGATGCACCGTTTCCATTCGATTCACGCGATCCTTTCTCTCTCATCTCTCAGGCGGTTATGACTTGCGGGGCCGAAGGCAGGTTCCACAGCCCGCGATAGGCGATCCAGGCCGCAGCCAGGTAGGCGCAGGTTTTGGGGATCATCAGCATCCCCAACAGCGGAACCTGCTGGGCAAACAAAATCACCGGCACGTAAAACGCATACGACACAGCAATCATCCAGCCGATCCACTGGAAGGTGCGATCCGCCTGGCGATAGGCGCTGGACAAAAACAGCCCGGTAACGCCTAGGCCCTGTACCAACAGCGGCAGATTGCGATACAGGCTCATCGGCTGCGGCGGAACCAGGCTGCCCCACTCATTGCCCGGCAGGGCCATCAGCATCAGCCGCAGCACGCCTGCCGCCAGCAGCAGGTTGGTGAACCAGTTGAACGATTGGCGATAGCGCAAGCGCCAGACATACACCAGGAGCATGTAGAACAGCGTGATCGTGAAGGAGGTGGTGAGCATCCCCAACCCAATCAGGCTCATCGGCGAGCCAAGCACCCTCGCCTGGGTTTCTGGCCCGCCGGAAAGATACGCCAGCACCCGCAGGCCCACATGCCCGGTATCGCCGGCGGCCAGCAGGATGAACGCCATGCGCAGCAGCCCGGCCACGCTGCGGTTGCTGGCAGGCACGCCGGGTAGCTGGCGCGTCATCTGCGCCGCCAGCCCCCAGATGGCGATCAGGTAAGCGATATTAAAGCTGGTTTCAAAGATTGCAATCATCGACTCACTCATAGTTTGCCGCTCCTTTCAGAAAATAACCCACCAGAGTCTCGGCCAGGCTCTGCGGCGACTGGTTCAGGCGCGCCGCCCGGTGGATGAAATTGTTGATAATGCCCAGGAAGATCAGCGAAAGCGTTTCGGGACTGTCGGGCTTGAGTTGGCCCTGGTCGATGCCCGACTGCATCAGCGCGTTCAGCGCGCCGAACATCTCGCCGCGAAACGCCGCTCGGATCGCCTGCTGATTTTCCGGCTTCTTGATATGCTCGCGGTCGTGCAGCAGGCTGGTATATTCGGTCTGGAAGTTTTCCAGGATGGCGACGGCGATGTGCTGCAAGCGCTCTTCGAGTGTGCCGGGCTGCTCTAACGCCTGGCGCAGGTTGTGCAGCTGATAGCGCAGCACCTGCACGAACAGGTTTTCCTTATCGTGGAAGTAATAATACAGGGTCGGCTTGGTCAACCCGCAGCGAGCGCATAATTCATCGATTGATACGCCGCGGTAGCCTTTTTGCTGAAACAGCAGCCAGCCTTCGCGCAGGATGCGCTCGGCGTTTTCGCTCTCCCATTTAGGGTCGGATTCCACAGGCTTGCTCCTTAGTATACTGATTGGTATATATTATACTGATCGGTATACGGCTGTCAAGGGGGAATCGGTTGTACCATTGGCGGCTGATTGGTGAACCGCCTCGCAATATGAGAGAAGTCACGTGCTTAACGTGTTGCTTTTCCCCTTGACGCGAACCCGCGCCTCCGATATGCTTAGCATCATTCAGGTGAGCCAACTATGAACTTCCTGACCGCCATAGACGGAGACAACTAAGCGGGCGCGTTCCGATGCGTCCGCTTACCTGTCTTAATTTCAAAGCATTTTGAAACCGTACAAACAGGAGAATTGCGAATGTCTGAATTAATTAATGCCTTCCAGATGGCGCAGCGCCAGTTCGACCACGTAGCGGGCCAGCTCAACATGGACCCGCAGGTGGCGGAGATCCTGCGCTGGCCGGCTCGCGAATACAAATTCGAGATCCCGGTGCGCATGGACGACGGTTCGATGAAGCTGTTCTTCGGCTTCCGTGTGCAGCACAATGACGCCCGCGGCCCCAATAAGGGCGGCATCCGCTTCCACCCGTCTGAAACTATTGACACCGTGCGCGCCCTGGCGATGTGGATGACCTGGAAGTGCGCCGTGGCCGACATCCCGTTGGGCGGCGGCAAGGGCGGCGT
>CAYQDU010000129.1:0-12418 GCA_964416275.1 uncultured Anaerolinea sp.
GCCTGGCCCCGGCGGTGAAGGTGGTCAACGACAAGTACGGCATTGTGCGCGGCTTTATGACCACCATCCACGCCTATACCAACGACCAGAAGATCCTCGACCTGCCGCACAGCGACCTGCGCCGGGCGCGCGCCGCTGCCATGAGCATCATCCCCACCACCACCGGCGCGGCCAAAGCCGTCAAGCTGGTTATCCCCTCGCTGTCTGGCAAGCTGGATGGCTACGCCCTGCGCGTTCCCACCTCCACCGTCTCGGTGATCGACCTGACCGCCGAGCTGGAGAAGCCCGTCACCGCCGAACAGCTCCGCCAGGACTACCGCGACGCCGCCGCCAAGGCCCCGCTCAAGGGCATTCTGGGCGCCGAGGACGAACCGCTGGTCAGCATCGACTACAAGGGCGACCCGCGCAGCTCGATTGTCGATCTGCCTTTCACCACCGTGTTGGGCAAGGAAGCCGGCACCCTGGTCAAGATCGTGGCCTGGTATGACAACGAATGGGGCTACTCGGTGCGCACCGCCGACCTGGCCGCCCTGATGGCGAAGTCGCTCTAAATCTGTGATTCTTCCTGCTGGCGGCCGATCTCGTCGGCCGCCAGCAAGAAAAGCCGGGAGGCTCCCAATGTTCAACAAAAAACTCATCACCGACGTAGATGTGAAGGGCAAACGCGCCCTGGTGCGGGTGGATTTCAACGTGCCGCTCAAAGACGGCAAAGTGGAAGACGACACCCGCATCCGCGCCGCCCTGCCGACGATCCAATACCTGCTCGATCACGGCGCGGCCGTGATCCTGTTCTCGCACCTGGGCCGCCCCAAAGACGGGCCCGACCCCAAGTACTCGATGCGCCCGACCGCCGAACACCTGAGCAAGCTGTTGGGCAAGCCGGTTGCGTTCGTCGACGAAGCGGTTGGTCCTAAGGTTGAAGCCGCCGCCAAGGCCCTCCAGCCCGGCGATGTGCTGGTGCTGGAAAACACCCGCTTCTATAAGGGCGAGACCAAGAACGACCCCGAAATGGCAAAGCAGTTCGCCGCCCTGGCCGATCTGTACGTCAACGATGCCTTTGGCTCGGCCCACCGCGCTCACGCCTCCACTGAAGGCGTGGCCAAGCTGCTGCCGGCCGTGGGCGGCTTCCTGATGGAGAAGGAAATCCAATACCTGGGCCAGGCTATCGCCAACCCCAAGCGCCCGTTCGTCGCCATCCTGGGCGGGGCCAAGATCGTGGATAAGATCGGCGTGATCCGCAACCTGCTCAAGATTGCCGACAGTGTGCTGATCGGCGGCGGCATGGCAAACACCTTCTTCAAGGCCCAGGGCTATCCGATGGGCGAATCGCTGGTGGACGGCGAGGCCCTGGAGACCGCCCGCGAAATCCTCAAGGACGCCGGTTCGCGCCTGCGCCTGCCGGTGGATGTGGTGATTGCCGATAAGTTCGACAACGCCGCCAATCACAAGGTCATGCCGGTCGGTCCCGTGCCGGATGGCTGGGCGATTGTGGATATTGGCCCGGAAACGGTGTCTGCCTATGCTAAGGCCCTGCACGGCGCCGGGACGGTGGTGTGGAACGGCCCGATGGGTGTGTTTGAGATGCCCAATTTTGCCGTTGGCACGTTTGGCGTAGCCAAAGCCGTGGCCGAAAGCGGCGCGGTGTCCATCGTGGGCGGCGGCGACTCGGTCTCGGCCATCAACCAGTCGGGTCTGAGCGATAAGATAACCCATATCTCGACCGGCGGCGGCGCTTCCCTGGAAATGCTGGAAGGGCTGGCCCTGCCCGGCGTGGCGGCTCTGCAAGACAAATAAGCTGTGTGAATTTGAAAAGCAGGATGAAGACCGCCGGTCTTCATCCTGCTTTTCAAAAACGAGGATACCATGCGCAAACCCTTTGTAGCTGGAAACTGGAAGATGTTTAAAACCGTGGCCGAGGCCCGGCTGTTGGTCTCGGAACTGGTGCCGGGAATGCAGGTGATCGAGGGCGTGGATAAGGTGCTTTGCCCGCCCTTCACCGCCTTGATGGCCGTCGCCGCCATGCTGGAAGGCACACATATCGGCCTGGGCGCTCAGAATATGCACTGGGAGCTTTCCGGGGCTTACACGGGCGAGATTGCTCCTCCTATGCTGGCCGAACTGTGCCGCTATGTCATCCTGGGCCACTCCGAGCGGCGCACCTTCTTTGGCGAGACCGATGAGACGGTCAACCGCAAAGCGCAGGCCGCCCTGGCTCACGGCCTGGTTCCCATTGTCTGCGTCGGCGAGACCCTGGCCGAGTACGAGGCCGGGCGCACCGCCGAGGTGGTTTCGCGCCAGGTGCACCTGGGGCTGGCCGGCCTGGGCGGGTTGAACGAGCCAGGCAGCGCCGCAGGGCTGGTGATCGCCTACGAACCGGTGTGGGCCATTGGCACGGGGCGGGCTTCTACCGCCGCCGGGGCCTCGGCGGTCATCCGCGACGTGATCCGTGCTGCGCTGGCTGATCTATTTGGCGAGGGCGTAGCCCAGGCCGTGCGGGTGCTGTACGGCGGATCGGTCAACGCCAAGAACGCGGCCGAGTTCTTTGCCGACCCGGAGATCGACGGGGCTTTAGTGGGCGGAGCCAGTCTCAAGGCGGCCGACTTTACGCAGATTGTGCAGGCTGCCGCCCGGTGAACTGGTACGGCCTTCTGTGGCTCTTGCTGGCCCTGGGGCCGCTTCTTTTCCTCCAGCGGCGGCTGCATTGGGAAATTCAGGCTATTTTTCTGCTGCTCACCCGCCGGAGTGATATTGCCGTCTACCTGTTTTCGATCCTGTTCTTTCCGGGAGTCTTGCTGCACGAAACCAGCCATTTCATCATGGCCCGCCTGTTGCGCGTGCGCACCGGGCGGTTTTCGTTATGGCCCGAATCGCTGAGGGATGGCCGCCTGCAGTTGGGCTATGTGGAAACCGCTCACTCCGATTGGGTGCGCGAGACTCTGATCGGCGCGGCGCCCCTGCTGGCCGGCGGCGGGTTTGTGGCCTATGCCGGGTTATCGGGCCTGGGCATCCTGTCGGCCTGGCAATCGTGGCAGGCCGGCGGGACGCAGGCGGCCCTGGCGCAGCTTCCCGATCTGGCCGGACGGCCCGATTTCTGGCTGTGGCTGTACCTGACCCTGGTGGTCAGCAGCACCATGCTGCCTTCGGACTCCGACCGGCGGGCCTGGCTGCCGCTGGCCGCCACGCTGGGGGCGCTGCTGGGGGCCGCCCTGCTGGCTGGGGCCGGCCCCTGGTTGGCGGCCCACCTGGCCCCGCTGCTCGACCAGGCTTTTCTGGCCGCGGCGGTGGTGTTGGGCATCAGCGCCGCAGTTCACGCGCTGCTGCTCTTTCCGGTCTGGCTGCTGCGGCGTTTGATTGCCCGGCTGACCGGCCTGGAAGTGGTGTTATAATCCAATTCTTGCCATCCGAGTTGGATGACAGGGAGTGTGGGGTGCATGTCGTCTGATTGGTACACATTGCGCAGTAAGCCGCGCAAGGAAGAGTTCGTCTGGCAGCAGGCCCTGGCAGACGGTTTTGAGGTGTATTACCCGCGCCTGCGCATCCACCCCGTAAACCCGCGCTCGCGCAAGCTGGTGGCTTACTTCCCCGGCTATCTGTTTGTGCGCGCCGATCTGGAGCAGGTGGGCGTTTCGATTTTTCAATGGATGCCGCACACGTTGGGGCTGGTGGCCTTCGATGGAGAACCGGCCGCTATGCCAGACGCGGTCATCCAGACCCTCCAGCAGCGGGTGGACGAGATCAACCGCCTGGGCGGCGAGCTGTTCGACGGTTTGAAGCCCGGCGAGGCGGTGCAAATCAGCGACGGCCCCTTCCGCGGCTATGAGGCGATCTTCGACGCCCGCCTGCCGGGCAGCGAACGAGTGCGCGTGTTGTTGGAGTTCCTGGGCAGCCGCCGCCAGGTTTCGTTGGTGTTGAACGCTTCACAGATTCAACGCCTCAAGCATAAATAGCGCGTTGCGCGCCAAAGGCGGGGGCTGCGGGCGGCTATGCCGCCTGCAACCTCCCAATATAGAAATTTTCCCGGCGAAGCCGGAAGAACCTATTTTTCGAAACCGAGGATGATCGATAGGACATGAAGAAAGCTTTGATTACCGGTATTACCGGGCAAGATGGCTCTTATCTGGCTGAACTGCTGCTTTCCAAAGACTATGAGGTACATGGGCTGATCCGCCGGGCCAGCACGTTCAACACCGGGCGGATCGATCATCTCTATCGCGACCCGCACAACGGCCAGGAGATCAAGCTGTATTTGCATTATGGCGACATGGCAAACACCGGCAGCCTGGTCGATCTGGTTTACAGTATTCGCCCCGACGAAGTGTATCACCTGGCGGCCCAGAGCCACGTGCGGGTCAGTTTTGATATGCCCGAATATACCGGCGATATTACCGGCGTCGGCACGCTGCGCATCCTGGAGGCCATCCGCAAGAGCGGCATTCCTACTCGCTTCTACCAGGCCTCGTCGAGCGAGATGTACGGCAGCGCCAGGCCGCCCCAAAACGAGCTGACCCCCTTCGAGCCGGCCAGCCCCTACGCGGCCGCCAAAGCCTACGCCTACTGGATTACCCGCAACTACCGCCAGGGCTACCAGATGTTTGCCAGCAACGGCATCCTGTTCAATCACGAATCGCCCCGGCGAGGGGAGACGTTTGTCACTCGCAAGATCACTCGCGCCCTGGCCTCCATCCTGGCCGGAAAGCAGAAATCGCTCTACCTGGGCAACCTGGACGCCAAACGCGACTGGGGCTACGCCCCCGACTATGTGGCTGCCATGTGGAAAATCCTCCAGCACGACCGCCCGGACGATTTTGTGATTGGCACTGGCGAGGCCCATTCCGTGCGCGAGTTCCTGGACGAAGCCTTTGGTTACGTCAACCTGGATTGGCAGGAATATGTCAAGATCGATCCGCGCTACTTCCGCCCCACAGAAGTGGATTACCTGCTGGCCGACGCCGCCCGCGCCCGCCAGATCCTGGGGTGGGAGCCGCGCATCTGCTTCCGCGACCTGGTGCGAGTCATGGTCGATGCAGATATGGAATTGATCGGCCTGGAGCCGCCGGGCGAGGGGCGAGACTGCCTGGCGCGCCATCATGGCCCATGGCATCGCTGGGAAGATCAACTGTCTACGATGGATCGCTAAATCGGGGCTGCAATGTACTCGGTCTTGTTTGTTTGCACGGCTAATATCTGCCGCTCTCCTATGGCGATGGGCCTGCTGCGCCAGCGCGTCCAGGCCGAGAAGACCGCCTGGCGGATCGAATCGGCTGGGGTGTGGGCGCAGACCGGGCTTCCGGCGGCCGAGTATACTCGCCTGGTCTTGCAGGGCCGCGGCATCGACCTCAGCCAGCACCGCTCGCAGCGCGTGACGCGTGAGCTGATCCACCAGTTTGCGCTGACGCTGACCATGGAAGCCGGGCAGAAAATCGCCTTGCAGGCGGCCTTCCCCGAATGCGCCGGGCGCACCTATTTGATCACCGAGCTGGCCGGGCAAGACTGGGACATCGCCGACCCGATTAGCTGCCCCCTGGAAGACTACGAAGATACCGCCCGCGAGCTGGAAGACATCCTGGATTGTCACCTGGATCACATCCGCCGCCTGGCGCGGTTCTAGATCGGTTTATACGCGTGAGACAGAAATACAGGCGGCCTGGCCGCCTGTATTTCTGTCTCACGCTGGTTTTCTATTAGCGAATCTTCTCCAACAGGGTCTGGATCGCCTGCTGTAAGACTGCGTCCACCTTGCCCAGGGCGCTGTCGGCGGTGACCGGAACGAGAATATCCGGCGTTACACCCTGGCCCTCCAGCACGATCTGTCCGGCGGCGGTTTTCGAGCGCCCGGTGGGGAACTGCATGCTCAGGTCGTCGGGCAGCTTATACTGGCCCAGGCCCACCTCGCCAAACGCCCCCGCGCTGGGGGTATGTCCGATCACGATCGCGCGCCCGTTTTGCTGCATAGCATACGAAAAGCCCTCGCAGGCGCTCACGCAGTCAGCGCTGACCAGTACGGCCACCGGGCCGTCAAAATAATCCGGGCCTGGCTCAATGCGGGTATCCACCCGGGTTGGCTTGAACTGGCCGCTGCGGGCGTTGTAGTACTCGCTCTGATACAGCGGCACGGTCTGATCAAAGAAATAGCCGGCAAAGTTCATCGCCAGCCCAAGCGAGCCGCCGGAGTTGCTCCGCAGGTCGAGGATCAGGCCGGGAACCTTATTGTCGATGGCGTTTTTGATCGCCCGATCCCACAGGCGGGCCATCAGGTTATAGTCGTCGTTGAAGGTGTTGATGCGGATGTAACCTAAGCCCGAATCTTTCAGGATTTCGGCCTGCACCGGCAGGCCCAGCGGGTCTTCGTTGAAGCAGGGCAGGGTCTTGAACAGCGAATTGTATTCCGGGGCGGCCTGCATCGAAACGCTGGCCTGGCTGCCGCCGGGGTTCTGGTAGATCACCTCGGCCGGGGCGTTGACCGGCCCGCGCTGTAAGAACGTCACCTGTCCGGCCCGCCGGGCGTGCGGGCTGGAATAGGGGCCGAAGCCCGAGGTGACCGCCGCAATGGCCTGCCCTACCGGCTTGCCGTTCCATTGGATCATCTCGGCCCCTGGCTGGATGCCAGCCTGGGCGGCTGGGGTGTTGGGCAATACCTGGGCGGCGATCACTTTGCCATCGCTCAGTTCGGCCAACACCAGCCCATACCCGCCGCCGTATTGATCGAAGAACACCTGCTGGTTGAAGGATACCCCAACGTGCCCGTCGGGGATGCTCTGGGCAAAGTCGCGCAGCAGGCGGAAGAAGTCTTCGGGGGTAACAGCCTGTTGGGCGCGCGGCATAAACGTCTGCCGCAGGGCGGGCCAGTCGATGCGCTTCTGCTCGGTGAACGGATATTCCTGGCTGGCCTTATCGAACAGCTTTTGGAAGGCCTCGGCGTAGCTCAGGCTCGAATAATCGTTGACCGCCACCACGCCTTCGTTCAGGGTGATTTCGGGCTGGGCCTCTTTGTAGACCCGGAAGGGCTTCTGGCTCAGGTCTACCAGATTGTAGCCGGCCGGGATGGGAGCGGTGGGGTCGTCTTGGGTGAACAGCTTGCCATCGGGGCCGAAGTCGGTGGGAAAGCCCTGTTTGTCGTCCGGCGACCACACCACCAGCGTGCCGCCGGTGATCTCGTAATCGTTCTCCGGGTCGGTCAGGGTCGAGGCGTAGGCGTTCGACCAGCCCTTACCGTCGCGCGGCTCCAGGAAGGGATCGCCCCAGGTGTTCGACCAGTAGGCCACGGCAAATACCTGCACTCCCAGATCGGTTTTGCCGTTGTTATCCAGGTCGAGCTGGGTGGCCTGCGGCACGGCGGGCAGGGCCAGGCTGTAGGTGAGCTTCTGGTTGGCGTCAATGCTGACCGGGCCGATGGCCTGCTCGCGCAGGCTGAATTCAAACTCCTGATCTCGTTTGACGAACCCGGCTTCATCTTCCAGCATCACGAACGGCTCGGAAGTAGAGTTCAGGAAGAACGGCGAGGTGTAGGGGATCTCGCCGTAGATGAAAACCGGCTCGTCCGGGTTAGCCGCGCCCGGTTTGACTGGGGCGGGCAGCGCCGGGGCGGCGGTGGTTTTGGCGGCGACCGGAGTAGGGGCATTCGTTGCCGGTTGGGCGCCGGGCTGGTCAACCGACTTGCGGCAGGCGAGCAGCGCCAGCAGCAGCGCCAGTCCGGCCATGAGAAGCATAGAACGTTTCATTATCATTCTCAACCTCATCCTGTTGTTTGATAGTCCTCAATTGAGCGCTGGATATAGCCGTGGGCGATTTCGTGAATGCGCCCGGCGGCGATGCTGTGGGCGATGCCGTTCAATACCGGGGTGGGCATGATGCGGTCCAGGAGCGGCGTGGGCAGGGCGGCGTCCAGCTTCAATTGGTAGTCGATCTGAGTCCGGTTGGCTTCCAGGGGGATAAAGCGCGACTGGCTGCGGTAATAACCGGGGGCGGTCAGGGCGCTTAACGTGGCGGAGGCTTTCACCGGGGGCCAACCCTCGAACGGCTCAATGCGCAGCACGTTTTCGGCTTCGTCTATCGTCGCCTGGATGTCGCACACCAGGCAGACCTGGTACAGCCCCAGCTCGACCGTGGCGTAAAGCATCCGATACTGCAGCGGCCCATATTCGGTCACCAGCGAGATGTGCGGCAGCAGCGCCAGGGTGCGCCGGAGACGAGCGTAGTAGGCGAAGGCGGCAGGCAGATTCGCCGGAAATTGAAACGACAGGCAAGAGGAGCCGGCCAGGGTAATCATTCCGCTGGATCGGAGAGGCAGATCAGGGTTTATCGTCAGGGGCGGCGCCGGAAATTTGCTCCAGCTTGGCGGTCAGCTCGTCCAACTGCGTATAGAGCTTTTGCACGTCGGCCTGGGTAGGAACGTCATACTGCTTCAGGATTTGTTCCAGCAGCTTGGGGTCGATGTCTTTCTCGGTTTCGCTCTGGCGCTTGCCCTGTTGGAGCAGCTTGCCCACCAGCCCGGCGCCTTCCTGCTCGGTCAACTCGCCCTGCCGTACCAATCCCTGGATGCGCTTTTGAATCTCCTCGTCAATCTGGCGCCAGAACGCGCCGGGCGCAAACAGGCTGCGCTGTAAAGCGTTTAACCGCGATTCGCTGTAGCGGATCAGATTGGTCAGGAAGGAGTTGGAAAGCAGGTCGCTCTGTTTTTTCTGTTGTTCGAGAATGATCTGGGTCAGGGTCAGGGTCGTCAGATCCTCCCCGCTGGCGTGGTCGATGACCTGAATCTCGTGTCCCTGGCGGATCAGGTCGGCAATGCCGTCCAGGGTAATATACTGTTTTGCCTCAGTGTTATACAATTTGCGGTTCGGATACCGTTTGATCGTGACCATACCGTTGACATACTCCAGGTATCCATTATATCGGAATTTTCCGGCCTTCGCCGGAGAGAAAGTGCTGTTCCTCCACTGGGGCCGGGCGCGCCAAAATAAAAAGACTCTTCTGGTTTCGCCGGGAAAAGAGATGTTGCGTGGATTTTGTCGCACGAAGTGCGACAAAATCCACGATTAACCCTATGATCTGATCTTTCCACCCTTAACATCGGTAGGCGCAGGTTTCACGAACTTTAAAAGGGAGCGGTCTGGCCGCAAACTGCGGCCAGACCGCTCTGGCTATCCGGGGTGAGAAGCCAGCTAGGCTTTTTTAAGCTCATCGATCTTCTTCGAGAGCTGGGTGATCTTCTCGCTCAGGGTTTCGATGTCGGCCTTGGAGGGGACGCTCATGCGATCCAGCACATTCTCGACGCGTTTGGTCACTTCATCCTCGGCTTTGCTGGCTTCTTTTTTGCGTTTGTCCATGACCTCGCGCACCAGCTTGCGCCCGTCTTTCTCGGCGATCTCGCCGCGCTCGATCAGCCGATCTACGAAATCTTCCACCTCGTCCTGGGCCAGGGCTACCGCGCCGATGCTGGCCAGCAGCACTTTGCGGGCGGCTTCGAACAAAGCATTCGGTTCTTCCTTGCCATTGGCAACCGGTTCCACGATTGTCTCAGGGGTTTTTTTGGTAGGCATATGCAAATCTCCTATGGCAGTTTCCAAATCCAGCAAACCTTGAGGTTTTCGATTCTCTATGACGCACTGCGTCGTAAAGAGTATAACACGCTGCGTCATCCGAGTCAAGAAGTTTTGGCTCTTCGCCCGCAGAGCCGGAAAATGGATTTGCTCAGCCGCCTGGGGCGCAGCGGCGCGCATTTGCTTGACGTAGCATCGCTTCTACACTATACTACCCCGTAAGGGGCGATGTAATTCACAACCCAGAAATTATTTTCAAGCTGGACGGAAACCCCGTGTCATTGGAGGCCGATAGAGGCCGCCTCGTCCGATGACCTTAACCGCGGCCCGTATTTGGAATAATGGCTCTTTCGCTGAAAGCGAGATTTGACCTATAGCGGGGGGGGCGGTTACGCCGCCCACGAATCCCTCATATACAAGGAGCCGGAATAATTCAATCCGATGGTTGTGGAGGTGCCAGCATGGGAGTTTTTCGCGACCCTAACCATTTCTATGAATGTGTCGGTGAGTTAATGAATCGGGCGAAGAGCGATCCCCAAGTCGGTCCTAAAATCGCCAAATCGGGGATTATCATCCAGTTTTGCTATACTGATCCAGATGCGGTCACCACCGTGAACGCCAGGGATAAACCGACCCAACCCGGCGCGTTTGTCGATATTATTCAAGGGCCAACCACGCTCAAGCCGGATGTCGTGATGAGCATGAAGGCCGATGTGGCCCATGCCTTCTGGCATGGCAAAGTGAACCTGCTCACCGCCCTGGCGAAAAAAGACATTGTAGCCCAAGGCCCCATCCCCAAGATCATCAAGCTCTTACCGGCGGTAGAACCGCTGTATAAAGCCTATCCGGCGCTGCTGCGCGAGAAGGGCTATGCTGCAATGGTTCTGAAATAACCCCCGGCGAGGCGCTCGGATGAAAAATATACTCGTTATTCACCTGGGACAGGGCGAAACCGGTCTTTCCCTTCATTTTCTGGAACAGGCCATACAGGTGCGGCGGATAGGCTGTGGGGGCGATGTGGCCCTGGCCCGCGCCCAGATCGAGCAGGCCGATGGTCAGGTAGACGCGATTGGCCTGGAAGGAATGCCCGCCTATTTGCAGTTGGGCCAGGCTCGCCGCCCGCACGCCCTGGGGGCCGACCTGCGCGCCGCGGCCCGGCAGACTCCGCTGGTGGATGGCGGCGGGGTACGGGCCGGGCTGGAACGCTGGGGGATAAGCCTGGCCGACCGGATGCAGCCAGGCATCTTCAGCCAGAAGCGCATTTTGCTCACCCCTGGCCTGAATCACGAAGGGTTAGCCCAGGCCCTGGGCCGCCACAGCGCCCAAATTCGCTACGCCGACCCGGTAATCTACTTCGGCCTGCCCACCTTCCCCGGCGTGGGCAGCCGCCAGACCCTCGACCAGGTGGCCGGCCCAACCCTGGAGCAGCTCAAAGATGCGCCCTATCGCCGCATCACACCCCAGCCGGGCGCGCCCGGCTCGCCGCGCAGCCCCAGGCCCTTCCAGTGGGCCGACGTGCTGGCTGGCGACATCGGCGCTATCCGGCGCTATGCCCCGGCCAGCCTGGCGCACAAGACGGTAGTGGTCCATGCCGCCAGCCAGGCAGACCTGGACGATTTGCGCCGGCGCGGCGTTTCGATTGCCGTCGTCTTGATCCCCGACCTGATCGGCCAGGGCGAGCGGCGCGGCTGGGGCGACGCCACGGTAGAGGCGGTTCTGGCCGCCCTGCGCCGCGATCCCCAGGCCCCCTTGAGCGAAGATACCTACCTCGATCTGATTGCCAACCTGGATTGGAAACCGGATATTTACTACCTCCAGCCGGAAGAAGCCGGGATCAACCGCTTTGCCTTTGTGATCCATCCGCTGGATGTAAGTTTTATTCACAACCATCGCCTATTTCGCTGGACGCGCTACCTGCCCGACACTCTGGTGGAACCGGCGGCGGCCCTGATCCCACCGTTGTATATTTCCCGCATCACCGGCGGCCGCTCGCCGGCCACCGGACAGCGCATCGAGGGCGTGCTGTACTCGCTGGGGGCCACCCCGCGCGAGATGATGCGCCGCGGCGAACGTTTTACCTACCAGCGCCTGAACCTGGCGGCCCGCCTGGCCGAGCGGCGCGGGGCGCGCATCATGGGGTTGGGCGCATTTACCAGCGTGGTAGGCGACGCCGGCATCACTGTGGCTCACGAGGCCGATATCGCCATCACCAGTGGCAATAGCCTGACGGTGGCCGCCACCCTCGAGGCTGCCAAGCAGGCCGTGATCAAAATGGGCGTGCAAGACCTGACCCGCGGCAAAGCCATGGTCATCGGGGCCACCGGGTCGATTGGCTCGGTCTGCGCCCGCCTGCTGGCCCAGGCCATTCAAGACGTGATCCTGGTCTCGATTGAGCCAGAGCGCCTGATCGACCTCAAGCGGCGCATCCTGGAGGAGACGCCGGGGGCGCGGGTCACGATTGCCACCCATGCCGACGACTTAACCGCCGAATGCGATCTCATCATCACCGCCACCTCGGCCTTCGGCCAGCGGGTGGTTGACATCACCCGCTGCAAACCTGGCGCGGTGATCTGCGATGTGGCCCGCCCGCCCGATATCAACCCCGCTGAGGCCGCCCTGCGCCCGGATGTGCTGGTGATCGAGAGCGGCGAAGTCTTGATCCCTGGCGAAATCGACTTCGGCTACGATATCGGCCTGCCGCCCAAGACCTCGTACGCCTGCCTGGCCGAAACGGCCCTGCTGGCGATGGAAGGCCGCTTCGAGGACTATACCCTGGGGCGCAACATATCGATGGAGCGGGTAAAGGAAATTTACCGCCTGTTCAAAAAACACGGCTTTCAGCTAGCCGGGCTGCGCTCGTTTGGCAAGTACATCACCGACGA
>CAYQDU010000130.1:0-12306 GCA_964416275.1 uncultured Anaerolinea sp.
GGGCAAATCTTCGTACATGAAATTTCCTGTATCCAGGTCAATTATAACTTCAGTGAAGATAAAAGACACTGCCCCGCGCGCCCGGTTGGGCCTTTCTTAAAGTCGTCCCGAAGGTGCGTAGCGCCTGATTTCAAGAAGGGTGTGCTCGCCCTGTTCTTTCACCGCCGAAAATCAGGATTAAAAAACCGCCGGGTGGGCGGTTTTTTAATCCCTTGCAACAAGATGAATGGCTTTGCACGAAGAATAGAATAGAGAAGGAAAGCGCCTAGATCTGAGGAATGAGATTGCTGAACATATTTCCAATTGCTGGACCGAGCAGGGCTAAAGCAACGATGACAATCAAAGCTACCAGCATCAAAATGAGGGCATATTCGATCAGTCCTTGCCCTGGTTCACTGGCTCTCGCAGCCACAGGAATCACCTCCTTTCACAATAATCTATGTTCGATAAACCCTCCTGTCTAACCTGCTTATAGTATACCAGTCTGAAAGCTGGCTGTCCGTAAAGATTCTTATTCTGTACATTAAATGGGAATAAAGTACTAAGGCAGCTCCCCACTCAACCGTGGTGGAGGTGACTGGTAAGCTTCGCTGGGCGAGCAAAGCTCGCCTGAAAAGATGTACTTCTTCCGGCTTCGCCGGGAAAATTTCGGCTGTTCCGCCAAAGGCGGAGATTTTTTCTATTTTTGGGAAAATGGGTGGCGTAGCCACCCATTTTCCCAAAAATAGCACCTCTTTCCCGGCGAAGCCGGGAGAGCCAAAGACGTTTAGCAAGGGA
This sequence comes from uncultured Anaerolinea sp., assembly GCA_964416275.1. Taxonomy (GTDB): domain Bacteria; phylum Chloroflexota; class Anaerolineae; order Anaerolineales; family UBA4823; genus RBG-16-57-11. The sequence continues at coordinate 778 of CAYQDU010000130.1, forward strand.
TTTTGTCGCCCGAAGTGCGCCAAAATCCCCCTCAATGCTGGCTATCCTTCGCTGGTCATGATGAATAGCGGGTCCATCTCGAAACTGTGGAAATGCGGGCGCAGGCGCTCGATGTTGTAGAAGCGGTTGACGTTGACCACCTTTTTGCTGCTGGTCACCACGTCGATGGGCATATTATCGTAGCGCCCGTTGCGCAGCACCACCAGGCGGCCATGAATTTTCTTCAGAATCAAATCCAGGGCCAGGTTGCCGTAGGCCATCGGCACAATCGAGTCGATGGCGTCTGGGTCGCCGCCGCGCACCATGTAGCCCAACTTCTGGTTGATAACGTTGACGGTCTTGCCGTTATTGAACTTGGCCGAACGGTTCTTTAATTCCTCGGAAACCAGGTCGCCAATCCCGCCCAGCTTGGCATGCCCAAAGGCATCGGTAGACTTATCCGAGAAGACCATCTCGCCGCCCTCGAACATGGCTCCTTCCGATACTAACACGACCGAGTATTTACTTGGGTTGCGGTTGCGGTCGTAGATCATCAGCTCGGTCAGGTTATCGATGTTGAATTTATATTCTGGAATGACGCAGCGATCCGAAGCCCCGGCCATGGTAGGCAGCATGGCGGTAAAACCGGCGTAGCGCCCAAAGACTTCCAGGATCAGGAAGCGCTCGTGCGAGCCGGCCGAGGTGCGCAGGCTGTTGGCAAGCTGGATGGTGCGAGTGACGCAGGTGCTGAAGCCAATGCAGTAATCCGTCCCTGGCACGTCGTTATCCATCGTCTTTGGGATGGCGACCACCTTGAAGCCTTCCTGGTACAGGCGCACGCCTACGCTCAATGTGTCGTCGCCGCCAATCGGGATCAGGTGATCAATGCCCAGGAAATCCAGGTTTTTCAGTACTTCGGGGATGATGTTATTCACCTCGTCGGTGTACTGATCTTTCAGGTGGTCTGGCAGGTCGACTTTCTTGACCTTCATCGGGTTGGTGCGGGAGGTGTGCAGGAATGTGCCGCCTGTGCGCCCGGCCTTGCGGACGGTTTCTTCATCCAGGATTTGATAGTTATCGCTGTTGTCGGCCTTGGGGTCACGGATGATATTGGTCAGCCCCGCCCAACCATGCCGCAGGCCGATCACCTGGTAGCCTTCACGCAGGGCGCGGATGGTGACGGCGCGGATGGCCGGGTTCAGGCCAGGCACATCGCCGCCGCCGGTCAGAATACCAATGACGCCTTTGGTTTTTTTGATGTTTGCCATATTGAATTCTCCAATCTTTGAGTTTCAGGAATGCACAACATTCCTGCTGGGGTCGATTCGGAAATATTTTACCCCAAATTGGGGCGTATGCGGAGAAACAGGTCTGGTTTGGGGTGAGCAGCCAGGCGATTGGCCGCTCACCCCAAGCAAAGGCGTCGCCTATAACCAGTTGGGTTCCTGGTATACGCCAAAAACGCCTTTCATCACGGCCATGATCTCGCCCAGGGTTGCATAGGCGTGGACAGCGTCAAGCAAATAGGGCATGGTATTCTCGCTGCCCTGGCAGGCCCGGCGCAGCCGGTCCAGGCACTGACCTACCCGGCCGTTATCCCGGCTTCGGCGCACCTGCTCCAGGCGGGCCGCCTGGCGCTCGTAGCCCTGGGGGTCCATTTCCAGGATCGGCACGGTCGCCGGCTTGGGGTCGGCATAGGCATTGACGCCCACGACGCGCCGCTGGCCGGCGTCGATCTCGCGCTGGTAGCGGTAGGCGGCCTCAGCGATCTCGCTCTGGAAGAAGCCCTGATCGATGGCTGGCAGCACCCCGCCCAATTCCGCGATGCGCTGGAAGTATTGGTTGGCCTGAGCCTCGATGCGGTTGGTCTGCGCTTCGATGAAGAACGAGCCGCCCAGCGGATCGACGGTGTTGACCACTCCCGACTCTTCGGCAATGATCTGCTGGGTGCGCAGGGCAATCGTAACGGCCAGCTCGGAGGGCAGCGCCAGGGCTTCATCCATCGAATTGGTATGCAGCGATTGTGTCCCGCCCAAAACGGCGGCCAGGGCCTGCAGCGCCACCCGCACAATGTTGTTCTCTGGCTGTTGGGCGGTGAGAGACACCCCGGCTGTCTGAGTATGGAAGCGCAGCAGCCAGGAGCGGGGGTTTTTGGCTCCAAACGTCTGGCGCATCGTCCGGCTCCAGATGCGTCGGGCGGCCCGATATTTGGCGATCTCCTCGAAGAAATCGTTGTGGGCATTGAAGAAGAAAGACAGGCGCGGGGCAAAGTCATCGACCGCCAGGCCGCGCTGGAGCGCCCACCGCACGTACTCCATCCCATCCGCCAGGGTGAAGGCCAGCTCCTGGGCGGCGGTGGACCCGGCCTCGCGGATGTGATAGCCGGAAATGCTGACCGTGTTCCACTGCGGGACGCGCTGCGTTCCGAACTCGATGGTGTCGGTCACCAGGCGCATCGACGGTTCGGGGGGGAAGATAAACTCCTTCTGGGCGATGTACTCCTTCAAGATGTCGTTTTGCAGCGTGCCGCGCAGTTGTTCGGGGCGCAGGCCCTGTTTCTCGGCCGCCGCGATGTACATGGCCCAGATCACCGCCGCCGGCGAGTTGATCGTCATGCTGGTCGAAACCTGGTCCAGCGGGATGCCGTCCAGCAAAATCTCCATGTCTTTCAGCGAAGACACCGCCACCCCGCACTTGCCGAACTCGCCCAGCGCCTCGGGGGCGTCGGTATCGTAGCCCATCAGAGTAGCCAGGTCAAAGGCCACTGAAAGGCCGGTCTGGCCCTGTTCGAGCAGGTAGCGGAAGCGCTGGTTGGTCTCCTCGGCTGTGCCAAACCCGGCAAACATGCGCATAGTCCACAGGCGGCTGCGGTGCAGGCTGGGATGGACGCCGCGGGTGTAAGGGAATTCGCCCGGCAGGCCCAGGTCGGCCAGGTAATCCAGGCCGGCCACGTCGAGCGGGGTATACAGGCGCTCAATCGGCTCGGACGAGGTGGTAAGAAATTGCGGCTGGCGTTCTGGCATAGCCGCCAGGCTGTGCTGCAAGCTGGTTTCTTCCCATTGTTCCCTTGCCTGGCGCAGTTCGTCTAGCTTGTGAGAATCGAACATCTGTCTCTCCTTGCAAAAATCCCGCCTGAAAAAGATCCGGCTCTTCCAGCAGCTTTCCACTCAACCGGGGTGGAGGCGACTGGCGAGCCTCGCCAGGCGAGCGAAGCTCGCCTGGAAAGAGGATTAATCGTGGATTTTGTCGCCCGCAGTGCGACAAAATCCACATAACAACTCTTTTTGAAGGCGCTCGCAGAGCGCCAGGCCTGTTCCACGGTTGAATGAGGTGGTACCGCTCTTCCGCCGAAGCCGGGAGAGCCGGAAAATTTTAGATCACCCTGATGTGATCGTGTTCTATGCAGCAGGCGTATAAATTATACTAGATATAGGGGAATAGTCTGAAATAGGATGCCGCCTCGCCAAACCGCCGAAAAGCTGCTCGCACGAGCGCGGCCGCGCGAAATGTCCTACCGTCGATTCGCGCAGCCGCGGCCGGGGGCACGTTGATCACCCAATTCGCGGCGGCGCAGCGCCCCTACCGGTCGAGTTGCGGTATTCATTAGGCGGGGATTTTTTTCTATTTTTGAAGTTCATGAAACCCGCCCCTACCGATGTTAGAAATGGAAAGATCAAATAAGAGACGGGGCGCTATTTTAAAGCGTTTGCAACCGCGCGGGCCAGCTTTTCAATCGTGGGCGGTTTCATCAACCAGCCCTGCAGGCCGTCGGCCTGGAGCTTCTCCAGTTCATCCTGGATGGGATGTCCGCTCATCAAGATGACCGGGATGTCGATCCGCCGCTGTTGGATGGCGTGAAACAGCACAATGCCGCTCATCTCTGGCATCACCACGTCGCTCAACACCAGATCGACCGGGGTAGCCGGGTTTTCCAGCACTTTCAAAGCCTCGCTGCCGTTGGAAGCGGTCTTGACCTGGTAGTTGAGCATCCCCAGGCCATCGACAATTGCCTTTTGCGTCACCGGCTCGTCTTCGACCACCAGGATCACCTGCCCGCCGCCGACCAGATATTGATCGTCAGGAGTGTTGGCCGGGGAGACCGTATTCACCTGGGCCAGTGGAAGGTACAAAAAGAAGCCAGCCCCTTGGCCGGGGGTGGAACGTACATCCACATGCCCTTCGTGTTGCTTGGCGATGCCAAAGACTTGGGCAAGGCCCAGCCCCGTGCCTTTGCCGGGGGCCTTGGTGGTGTAGAACGGCTCAAAAATGTGCGGCAGGATCGCGGGCGGAATTCCCACGCCCGAGTCTTCCACGGAGATACAGACCCAATCTTTTTCATGAATAAAGCCGCAGGTGATGCAGTGGATTTCCTCCTGGGCGGCCGAAACCTGGCGGATGTGAATTCGCAGTTGTCCGCCATCGGGCATGGCATCGCGGGCGTTGACGCTCAGGTTCATGATGGCCTGCTGGATGCGGGTGGGGTCGGCCTCGATAACGTAGTTCTCCGGGCCATGTTGGAAGTCGATCTGGATGTTTTCCGGCAGGGTGCGTTTCAGGAGCCGAATCTGCTCCTTAACGAAAGACAGCAGGTTCATCGGCTGGCGTTCCAGGATGGCGCTGCGGCTGAAATCCAGAATTTGCTGGATCAGGCTGGCGGCCAGGTGGGCCTGGCGGGCAATGATGTTCAGGCGCTCGTTCAGTCGGTTGGGCAGGTTGGGCATGCTCATGCCCATCTCGGCATACAGCAAGATGACCGCTAGGATGTTGTTGAAGTCGTGGGCAATGCCGGCCGCCATCTGGCCCACCGCCGCCAGGCGATCCTGCCGCTGCAGGTGGCGGTCGATCTCGCGCTGTTGGGTTACATCACGCAGCACCAGCACCCACTGGCTATCCACCGGAGCCGGCGAGCTGCCGGAGGGCGCCGCGTCGTTCATGGGCCGGGCGATGACCTCAAAAATATGATCCTGGCTTTTGACTTCGTGCCACAACCCCTGGGGAGGCGCAGCCAGCAGCGAGTCCAGGCTGCGGTCGCCCAACTGGTTCAGGCAGTTATTCGGAGAGAACCGCGCCAGGTCGATCAGGGCAGCCTGGGCGGCCTGGTTGGCTACAATGATCTTGCCGCAGCGATCCAGGAGCAGCATGCCTTCGGGGACGGTGTTGATAATGGCCTGCACCTGTTCAGCCTGGCCGCGCACCTGGGCCAGCAGCAGCTCGCGCTCGCGCTCCACCCGTTTGCGTTCCTTCAGCTCGTTATTCAGCTCCTGGTTCGCCTTTACCAGCTCGGTAGTGCGTTCGGCCACGCGCTGTTCCAGAACTTCGTTGGCTTCATGCAGGGCCTGTTCGGCCCGCAGCCGCTCGGCGATTTCCTGTTGGAGCTGTTGATTTTGGACGGAGAGTTGAAGCTGAAGGCGGGTCAGGGTCAGGTGAGTTTCGACCCGCGCCAGCACTTCTTTGATCTGAAACGGCTTGGTGATGTAATCGACGCCCCCAGCCGCAAACCCCTGGATTTTGTCGGTCTGCTCGTCCAGCGCGCTGACAAAGATGACCGGGATCGAGCGAAAGCGCTCGTCGGCTTTGATCTGCCGGCAAACCTCATAGCCATCCATGCCAGGCATGCGGATGTCGAGCAGCACCATATCGGGCGGGCGCGATCGAACAGATTGTAGAGCAGTCGGCCCGTTGTTGGCTTCTCGCACGCTGTAGCCGTTGTTGTGCAGCATGGCTGAAAGAAGCTGAATATTGGGCGGCGTATCGTCTACAATCAGGATTTCTGCTTTGGTGAGATCGGCCGATTCTGCCATACCTGGATCATTTGCCCTGTTTCATCATACTTCTATTTTACAGGAATGGCAACACACATAACAGTTAAGGCAATCGGTCTTGACAAATCCGGCGGATGTCCATACAATGAACGGATGTTGTCTGTGAGCGCTTTGCGCCCTGTTATCACCCGATTGATGTCTATGGCTATGCCCGAGGCGGGGGCTGTACCCACCGCCTCGGCAGCAAGCGACCCGGCCGGACCACCCGGCCCGCGGTCAGCCGGTTAGTCTCACCGGCCTACCGTTCAGGCGGCGGACAGCCTTCCCGCAAACCGTGTTTGCGAGCTGGCTGTCCGCCGCTTTTTATTTTCACACCGCATGAGGAGAATCGATATGTCCACCCAACCCACGCAACATACGTTTGGTTTCGCCACTCGCCAGCTTCACGCCGGGCAGCAGCCCGACCCGGCTACCGGGTCTCGCGCCCTGCCCATCTACCAGACCAGTTCGTACCAGTTCCGCGATACCGAGCATGCCGCCCGGCTGTTTGCCCTGGAAGAAGCCGGCAATATCTATACCCGCATCATGAACCCCACTAGCGATGTGTTCGAGCAGCGTATGGCGAGCCTGGAGGGTGGGGTAGGCGCGCTGGCGACCAGCTCAGGGCATGCCGCCCAGGCCCAGGCAATCCTGGCCCTGGCGCAGGCCGGCGATCACATTGTTTCGGCCGCCACCCTGTATGGCGGCACGTATAACCAGTTTGCCTATACCTTCCCGCGCCTGGGGATCGAGGCGACCCTGGTCGACCCACACAACCCGGAAAACTTTCGCCGGGCCATTCGCTCGAATACCAAACTGATCTATGGCGAGACGTTGGGCAACCCCGGCATTAACGTCTTTCCTTTCGAAGCGGTGGCCGCCATCGCCCAAGAGGCGGGTATCCCGTTGATGATCGACAATACCTTTGCCACGCCGTACCTGTGCCGTCCGTTCGAATGGGGGGCGAACATTGTGGTGCATTCGGCCACCAAGTTCATCGGCGGGCATGGCACATCCATTGGCGGGGTCATCGTCGACGCCGGGACGTTCGACTGGGCCGCCAGCGGACGTTTCCCCAACTTCACCGAACCCGACCCCAGCTACCACGGACTGGTGTATGCTGGGCTGGGCGCGGCGGCTTTTATCACCAAAGCTCGCGTGCAAACCCTGCGCGATGTGGGCGGCTGCGCCGCGCCGTTCAATTCCTGGCTGTTTGTTCAGGGGCTGGAGACCCTCAGCCTGCGCATGGAGCGGCATGTGCAGAACGCCCAGGCCGTGGCTGAATTCCTGGAAGGTCATCCGAAGGTGGCCTGGGTCAGTTACCCCGGCCTGAAAAGCCACCCCGATTACCGGGCGGCGCAAAAGTACCTGCCCCAGGGGCCGGGCGCTATTTTAGGCTTTGGCGTGCGGGGCGGGTTGGAGGCCGGGCGGCGCTTTATCGACCGCCTGCAGCTTTTCAGCCACCTGGCAAACGTGGGCGACGCCAAGAGCCTGGCGATTCATCCTGCCAGCACTACCCACAGCCAGCTTTCGCCCGATCAGCAGCTTAGCGCCGGGGTCACGCCCGACTTTGTGCGCCTGAGCATCGGCCTGGAAGACTCGGACGATATTGTGTGGGATTTAGACCAGGCGCTGTCCTGAAGGAGGTCGTATGCCGGTCATTATTCCTGAAACCCTGCCTGCCCGGCAGATTTTGGAAGGTGAGAACATCTTTGTCATGGGCAAACAGCGCGCCCATCATCAAGACATTCGCCCGCTGCGCCTGGCGATCCTCAACCTGATGCCCACCAAGATTGCCACCGAGACGCAGCTTCTGCGCCTGTTGGGCAATACGCCCTTGCAGGTGGAGGTGATCTTGCTGCACACCTGCGCCCACGAGGCGCGTCATACCCCCAGAGAGCATTTGTTGAAGCATTACTTTGTCCTTGAACAGGTGCAAACGCAAAAGTTCGATGGCCTGGTGATCACCGGTGCGCCGGTGGAGCAAATGCCTTTCGAGCAGGTGGACTACTGGGCCGAACTGCGCCAGATCATGGATTGGAGCGAGCAGAGCGTCTATTCGACGCTGCACATCTGTTGGGCGGCCCAGGCCGGGCTATATCACCGTTATGGCATCCCCAAGTATCCGCTGGCCGAGAAAATGTTTGGAGTCTTCCCGCACCGGGCGCTGATCCGTCACGAGCGGCTGTTGAGCGGCTTCGACGATACCTTCTACGCCCCACACTCCCGGCATACCGAAATCCGCCCCCAGGACGTGGACGGCGTCCCCGAACTGGACTTGCTGGCCGTGTCGGACGAGGCCGGGGTATACCTGGCCGCCTCGAAAAACCGGCGGCAGGTGTACGTCACAGGGCACGCCGAATATGACCCGCTGACCTTGCAGCAAGAATATGAACGTGACCGCCACAAGGGCCTGCCCATCGAGCCGCCGCGGCACTACTTCCCTGGCGACGACCCAACCCGGCCGCCCGAAGTGCGCTGGCGCGGCCACGCTCACCTGCTGTTCTCGAATTGGCTGAACTATTGCGTCTACCAATCCACGCCCTACGATGTGCAGCAGATTCCGCGCGAAGCCACCCGCTCGGCGTTTTAACTTTTTCGGCCAGGCCGGAAAAGTTCTGGCTCTTCCGCCAAAGATGGGTATTTTCCTATATTGGATGCAAGAGATGTTAGCGTGGATTTTGTCGCACGAAGTGCGACAAAATCCACGATTGCCCCTCTTTCGGCGAAGCTCGCCAGTCACACCCACCACGGTTGGGTGGGGATCCATCCGGCGAAGCCGGAAGAGTCAAAATCTCTATATTGGGAGAAGTTGGGCGGCGAATCGCCCAACTTCTCCCAATATAGATCAAAGCCCGCCTTCGGCGAAAGAGCCATAAATGATACAATCAAGGCTATCGACGACTACGGAGGACATTCATGCGTAACCTGGGTATTCTTCTGCTGGCGCTGTGGCTGATCTTGACCGGGCTGATGGCTTTTGGGCTGAGCTTCCCCCAGTCGGGGCTGGTTCAAACGATTCTGGCCCTGGCAGCGGGCGTTTTCCTGCTGTTCGATGCGCGCTCCGGTTGGGGCGGGCGCAAGGGGCGCGATTGGTACAGCGGCAACCTGGGCTTCTTGCTGCTGGGCATCTACCTGATTTTGGTGGGGATTTTGCCCTTTTTGAAGATCAATATCCAGGGCATTAACCTGATCCTGGCTCTGCTGGCGGTGGCGGCCGGGGTGCTGCTGTTATTCCGGCGGGCCTGAGCGTTGACCGAACTGTTCGTTACCTACCGCGGGACGGTCTACCCTGCTCAGTGCGATCAAAACGGCCACATGAACGTAATGTGGTACGTGGGTAAGTTCGATGAGGCCACCTGGCAGGTATTTGCCGCCATTGGCGTAACGCCGGGGTTCCTGCGCCGGGAAGAGCGGGTGGTGGCGGCGGTGCGCCAGAACATCGCCTACCGGCGCGAGCTGCGCGCCGGGGATGTGCTGACGGTGCGCTCCGGCGTGGTTGAAATGCGCCCCCGCCAGATCCGTTTCTATCATGAGATGCTCAACGACGAGACCGGCGAAGTGGCCGCCGCTACGCTGATCAGCGGCGTGCTGCTGGATGCCGCCACACGCGCCCCCTGCGCCTTCCCGCCCGAAGTGGTGGCCCAGGCCAGGCAGCGCATTGTAGCTGTAATCCCATTGGTATAAGCCGAAAGAGATGTTACGTGGATCTGGTCGCACTTCGTGCGACCGGATCCACGTAACATCTCGTTTTGAAGCCGCTCGCAGAGCGCCCTACCTGGCCCACAGCTACCTGGGGTGGTACCGCCCTACAATTTCCCCGGCGAAGCCGGAAGAGCCATTTATCTCAGATAACGGTCGAAGAAGGCCAGCACGCGCTGGCGGTATTCTTCGGGGTGAAGGGCGTAGTTGCTGCCATGCCCGCCGCCTGGCGCGATCCACAGCGTTTTTGGTTGACCGGCCGCTTCGTATTGCAGCCGACCGTCGCTCAGCGAGCGCTCCTCCGAACCATAGATCAGCAGCACCGGGCGGGGGCTGATGGCGGCGATGTCGTCTAACGGGCTGACCTGCCGTGGGTCGATGCCATATTCCAGCCGGAAGGCGGTACCCATCCAGCGCATAAACGGTTGGATCAGGGGCGTGGTGGGATGTTCCTGGTTGCGGAAGGTGCGCTCCAGGTTGGCGTAGCCGCCTTCGGCGATTACGGCCTGAAGGCTTGGGTTTCTGGCCGCGCTGCGGATGGCGGTCACGCCGCCCATCGAAAAGCCGTAGATGCCAATGCGCTTCACTTCCGGGCGGGTTTCCAGCCAGTCCACCGCGCCATCCACATCGTAAGTTTCATTCGCACCCAGGGTCACCACGGCGGGTGGGATAGCGCAGGCCCGGCTGTCGATTTGCAGCGCCCCGTACCCGGCTTCCAACAGAAAGCCGACCGGTGGGGTGTTCTGGCCCAATGCGCCCCCCGCCCCGCCGGTGGTGATGATGACCGCTCCGTTGGCGGGCGGATAGTACCAGGCCCGCACGCTCACCGCGTCGGTCGGAGCGTGCAGGCGGATTTCATCCGGCGCGCGGAAGCCCGTCAACCGCGGTGGATTGGGGCTACAGGGCGGGTGTCCCAGCCCGTAGACAAAGGCGTGGGCAATCGCCAGGCTGGCGAGCAGATAGCCCGCCGCGCCGGTGAGCAGCCCAAAGGCCAGCAGATTGCAGATGCGGCGGTATGCGGGGCGCATGGCTAATCGAGCGGCGAGGGCGCATCCAGGCGCGTCAGCCCGGCCTGGCGGGCCAGGGCCTGCGCCGCCGTGTATTCCTGGGCTTGCAGGCAGCGGGCCAGCTTGGGGAATTGGTTGGGGTAGCGGCGCACGTTGAATTCGGGCCGGTATTGCGCCATCAGGTTCAGGTACGTGTTGGGCGAAACCTGCTCGGCCAGGAAATGCACGATGCTCTCCGTCCCGGCCAGGTTGTTGGGCAGCACCAGGTGGCGCACCAGCAGGCCGCGCTGGGCCAGCCCGCGCTCATCGAGCTGCAGATCGCCCACCTGGCGATGCATCTCTTTCACCGCCGCCTGGTTCACCTGCGGGTAGCGTTGGGCTTTGGAATAGGCGCGGGCGGGCTGCGGGCTGGCGTATTTCATATCGGGCAGGTAGATGTCGATCACCCCATCCAGCAATCCCAGGGCGGTGAGCGAATCGTAACCGCCGGTGTTATACACCAGCGGCAGATGCAGCCCCTGCCGGGCGGCGACCTCGACCGCAGCCAGAATTTGGGCCACCACATGGCTGGGCGAGACCAGGTTTATATTATGGCAGCCCAGCTCCTGCAGGTCGAGCATCATCGCCGCCAGGGCTTCGGGCGTAACCGGTTCCCCAGCCTCAGCCTGGCTGATGTCATGGTTCTGGCAGTACTGGCAGCGCAGGTTGCAGCGGGCGAAGAAGATCGTTCCTGAGCCGCGCCAGCCGCGCAGGGGGTCTTCCTCGCCCCGGTGAGGGCCGTAGCTGCTCACCAGAGCCAGCTCGCCGGTCTGGCATACGCCGCGCGCCCCGGCCCGCCGGTCGATGCGGCACTCCCAGGCGCACAGGTCGCAGCGGCGTAAATGCGTGTAGGCTTCGGCCACGCGCTGGCTCAAGGTCCCAGAGCGAAACAACTCGATGTAGCCCGGCTCAAACGTTGCATCCATAGATCAAGTATACCAAAGTCTATTGGGCTCTTCCGGCTTCGTTGGGAAAATTTGGCTCTTCCGCCGGAGGCGGGG
>CAYQDU010000131.1:0-12265 GCA_964416275.1 uncultured Anaerolinea sp.
GGCGGAGGAAAGATGATGGAGGAGATTCCGGGCTGCTACGCAGCCCGGAATCTCCTCCATCGTTCACAGACGACTGCCCATGAACCCCTGACGGGGGAGCAGCCAGGGCCGCCTCGATCTGGTGCAGCCAGGCGGTGTTGAAAGCTGCCGGAGAAAAGCGCTCCAGGGCCGTCTGGCGGGCCGCCTGGCCGATGGCCCGCCGCAGAGCCGGGTCTTCGATCAGCCGGGAAAGAGCCGTCAGCCAGTCTGCGCGGGTGTTCTCCACCAGCAGGCCAGTGCGCCCATCCTCAACGCTCTCCGAGTAGACCGAGACGTTGGAATAAATTCCAGCAATGCCGCAGGCCCCGTATTCGCGAAACTTAAGGTTAGTCTTAGAGCGGTGGAAGTCGTCGTCCAGCAGGGGGGCCAGGCCAATCTCGAAACCCAGGCTGGAAAATTCGCGTAGATAGCGGTTGTAGTTCGAGGTAAAGGGCCGGTAAATCACGCCAGGCAAGCCCTGGAAGGCCGGCGGCTGGAAGCCCCAGAAAGTGACTTCGATCTGCCCCGCATAGCGCCGCAGGGTTTCTAACAGGGCCGGCTCGAAGATGGGATACAGGTGATCGGCCCGCCGGCTGGTAGCGTAGACGATCTTGACCGGGCCGGGCGACCCGGCGGATGCGGGCGGGGGCGGCGCAATCAACGCCCAATCCAGGGGCGGGGTCAGCCGTTCAACGTTGGGGTTGAGCGCCCGGATGCGGGCTTCCAGCGGCGGAGCGTAGACCCGCACGCAGGCCGCCCCCCGCAGATAGCGTTCCAGCAGGGCCTGGCGGGCCGGGTCGTTGTAGTATGCGCCATCTTCCGTGCCGGGCGGCACTTCGAACAGGTTGTCGTCCAGGTCATAAATATAGGGCAGGCCCAGGGCCTGCACCGCGGCCAGCACGTGGGCGTAACGCGGTTCCAGGTTGCGGCAGAACACCACCAGGTCGGTCTGGCGCAGGCTGGAGCGGCCAAAATAGGCTTCCAGCGCCAGCCGGAAGCGGATGGCCCCCTGGCGCTCCAGCGCCATAAGTGGTTTAAGCACGCCCAGGAGGCCGGAGGGGTTCAGCCCGGCCAGGATGGCCGTCACCCGTGGGGGGTGGATTTCGGGCATAGGCCTATTTCAGGGCCTCAAACTGGAAGCTGCAGAAGGGCCGAACGGTCTGCCCCCAGCGGGCCTGCCACTCGTAAATCCGCAGCGGTGTGTCCAGCTCGCGCCCGTAGAAGCGCAGTTCCAGCGGCCCGGCGCTTTCGGGCAGGGGCCGGAAGTTGAACTCAATGGGCGTTTCGGCCCGGATTTCGCCGGCCGGGAATTCCTCCTGAACCACCATGCGGCCCTGGGCAAAGATTTGCAGCCCCACCGCCCCGGCGCGCGGGTACAGCACGATCAGCGGAGCCACGCTCACCTGGCGCAGGTAGGGCCGCTGCAGCCTCACCGGGTAGGCCAGGCATGGCACGGCCTGGAGGTTGGCGCTGGGCCGCAGGCGGAAACCGGCCAGCGGGCCGAAGAACACCAGGCTGTCATCGCGCAGGGGCTGGTAGGCCGGGCCAATGCGCGGGGCGTAATCCACCCGATCCAGCGCCCGGTCGATGACCCGGATCAGCCGGCGGTTGCGATAGGCTTCCATCTGCTGAGCCAGCTGGCGGGCCAGCCCCATTTGCAGGTTCAGCTCGGCTTGCTGTAAGCTCAGGGCTGCATCCCGGCGAATCACATCGCGCTCGCGCTCTTTCAGCTCCTGGCGCAGTTCTTCGATGCGCCCGTAAGCCCGGTTCAGGTCGTCTTTCAGCACTTCAGCGGTATCTTCCAGGCGGCGCATGGGCGCCGAAAGTGGGTCAACCCAATCTGGGGCTTCGGCCAGCAGGGCCAGCTCTTTCTGGGCGATGGGACGCTTGACAGCTACGGCGTGATATAAGACCTGCTCGCACACCCCGGCCTGCGCGTGACGCAGCTGGCGCTTTTCGGCCTCCGGGCGCGACAGGTCTTGCGGACGATAGAAGAATTCCATCGTCAGGCAGCGCAAGTCCAGGCCAGAGTCGGGCGCCACTGGCACGGCGGCCCCGGCTGGGGATGATTGCGCCGGGGGTACATCCGCGGCGGTTTCGGTCAGCACCGCCAGCGAGGCGGCGTAAGCTTTGGTGTGATAGACGAACGGCTCTACCGGCGACCAGCGGCGCGGGGCTTCGTCGTCGAAATCGGGCGGGCGGTAGGCGGCCAGCAGGCTGACCCGCGCCGCGTGACGGCAGACGCGATAGACCTCAGCCAGCGCTTCCAGCGGATCGGGGCGCTCGTCTGATAAAGCGGTGGGGGCGGCGGGCAGATCGTCCAGCGCGCCTTCCACCAGCACGGCGGCGGCTACGTTGGCGGCCAGGGGCAGCGGGGCGGTTGGGTCGGCAATCACCTGCACCCCCGGCGCCCGGCGGCGGCCCAGGCCGATGAACCCCGGCGGCGGCGGCTCGCTAGACATCAGCGCGATCTGCACCTCCGGCCCAGACGGGCGGAACCCTGGCGTCGTTCGCCGCGCCCGGCGCTTTTCCAACATCTCGTCGATCAAATCCAGCCATTGGCGTTCGACCAATTCCTGGCGGAAGTGATCGTATACGTAGCGGTAGGCCGCCTCGCGGATGTTCTGGCGGCGTTCAATATCCGTCACCAGGGTGTCCATGGCCTCGAACCAGGCTCCCGGCCGGTTGTGAACCAGCAGGCCGGTCTTATCATGCTCGACACAGGCCGTGTATACGTCTACATCGGAATAGATGCCCACAATGCGCGAGGCGCCATAATCGCGGAACTTGGTGTTGGTCTTGGATAAATTGAACGACGACGGGGTAAGCGGGGCCAGGCCGATGTCGAAACCTTCGTGCGAAAGATACTGTAAGAACTGGTCGTAGTCGCGCTGAATCCCCACGATCTGGGTGGAGGCATGGGCCTTGAAGCGGTCGGGGGCCTCGCCCCACCAGTACACCTGCAGGTGACTGTATTTCTCCAGCAGGCGCTCCAGGTCGTCGGCAAAGACCGAGATCAGGGCATCGCTGGCCCCCCGCCCGGTGACGTAGGTGATGCGGATCAGATCGTCCCGGCGGGGCAGGGCGATGCTGGGAACCAGGCTCATGTCGATGCAGGGCGTCACCATGCTGACGCGAGCGTTGAACTGCAAGGCCCGCTCGACCAGCGGCTGGCTGTAGACCCGCACCCGGTCCACCTGGCGCAGATAGCGCTCTAACTGGCGCAGGCGGTGCGGGGCGCGGTGATATTCGGTGTATTTCAGCCCCTCCGGCACTTCCCAGAAATTATCATCCAGGTCGTAGACGGTAGGAATGTTCTGGGCGATGCACTCCTGCAAAATCCAGTCCGAAGACGGCTCGATGTTGCGGCAGAAAAGCACAATGTCGCTGGCCCGCAGGCGGGCCACGGCCACGTCGTCTTCCAGGGCTACATTAAAGATCACCCGATTCTGGCGGGCCAGTTCGGTGAGCGGCTTGACGATGTAGATCGTCGAAGACGGCAGGCTCTGCGGGATGACCAGCAGCAGGCGAGGCAGATGGGAGGATTGTTCCAGGGCCATCAGCTCACTCCTGATCCTGGGCGTACCACATGCGGCAGTGCAGCACGCCGCCAGGCAGCTTCAGCCTGGCCCGGCGCAGCAGGCGGAACAGCATCCGCACCGGGCGCGGGCGGGGCGGCGAGCTTTGGTTAATGCTCAGGAGTGTTTCAGGCAAAGCCCCGGCCAGGGTGAACTCCAACCGGAAGGTCTGCCCGGCCGAATTGCGGATGGGCGCAAAGCGCAGATCGACCCAGTTGCCGCCCTGCAAGCGGGATACATCGGCGGTCGCCACCCGCAGCAGTTCGCCGTGGGCGCTGCTGATCTTGAGGGCCAACTGCCCGGAGGCCTTGCGGGCGTTGGGCTCCACCAGCACGTCGATCCCATTCCAGCCCCCGGCCTCGGCGGTGAGGGTGTAGCGCAGCCCGGCCCCGATGGGGGTCAGGCTGTTAGGCGGCAGCAGCGGAGCGCGGGCTTTGGCCCGCGCCGCCTGTTCCGGGCGGGTTGAAAGCGCGGCCGGGGCCGCTTGTGGGGCTGGCGCGCCGGCGCCGCGCCGGGCGATTTTTTCCAGCGCAAAGTTGTACATCTGGAACACGTCGTTGGCCGCCCGGTAGGGGTGCAGTTCTTCCCGCGCCACCCGCCGCGCCTGCTGGATGATGCGCCAGCGCTTTTCAGGCGGCAGGGCCACGGCGCGCTGGATGCCATCCACCAGCTCGCTGACGCCCGTGCCGCTGCACACGATGCCCGATACATCGTCGATCATCAGCTCGCGAATGCCGCCCACCGGCGTCGCCACCACCAGCACCCCGGCGGCCATGGCGTCTTTGATCGAGCCGGGGTAGCTCTCGAAGGTGGACAGGCTCAGCAGGATGTCGGCCTCGGACAGCACCTGGGGCAGGTCGTGGGTAAAGTCGCGGATCTCGGTCACCGCCTCCAGCCCCCAGGCCTGGATGGCCTGGCGGCACTTCTTCATGTAATCGGGGAAGAAATGGGTGTAGCCGTAGAAGGTCAGGGTGCAGTTCAAGCCCTGTTTTTTCAGGCGTCCCACGGCCTCGATGATCTCCAACTGCTGCTTGCGTTCCTGGAACGTGCCGGTGACCACAAAGCGCAGCGGGCGGCCGGCCATCGTTGGGATCGGTTTCCCAATGGATTCAAGATAGGCCCGCTGGCCCATCTGGAATAATTCGATGGGGGCCATATCGCGCGAGCAGAATTTATCACAGCCCAGCAGGTCGGCCCAGCGGTTGGTGTAGCGCACCGTATCCGACTGCACCACCTGGCAGTAGGTGAAATCGGGGCGCAGGCCGTTCCAGGCGAACTCGTCTTCGATGGCGTATTGGGTGCTGACGTGCGGAATACCCATCTCGGCGCAGACCTGGCCTACCGAGGGGATGAAGATCACGCTGTGCACCAGGGCCGGGTTGACGCGCTCGAACAACTGGCGGATGTCCTCCCGCTCCAGGTCGCTGCGATATTCCTGCGGGCTGCGCGGCTCGGTGAAGCAGGTGTAGACGGCGCTCTCCAGCTCAATGCCCTGCAGGGCCAGCAGGCTGCGCAGGCGGCGAGCGTTATCGCTGTCTTTGAAATAAGCCGGAATGACCAGGATAGGCTGGATGCCGTACTGCTGCATCAAATGCAGCCGCCGCCAGAGCTGCAGTTCGCCGCCGCCGAAATGGGCCGAGTGCAGGAAATACAGCAGGCGCGGCCGGCCGTCGGCGTAGCGTTTGGCGCGGGTGCGGGCGTGGAATTCCAGCGCCCGCAGGGCGGCTTCGTGCAGGTCGATCTGGGCCGAAACGGTGTATTCTTCGCGCACGTGTTCCAGACAGCGCCGGCGCATGCCGTCGAATTCGTCCAGGGGCATCTCGATGACGGTCTTGATGGCCTGGTACCAGCTTTCGGGGTCGTTGGCGGCCTTCAGGCAGGTCAGCCCGGCGGGCAGGGCCTGGTACTGCGGCACATCCGAGAAGATGCCCAGCGCCCCGGCGGCGGCGGTCTCATAATACTTGATCAGCGATTTGCCCAGGCGTGGGCTGGGCTGATCCAGCAGCGGCGTGAGCAGGATGTCGAAACTGGCCTGGGTCAGGTTGCTCAGGTAATTCAGATAGCTGAAGGTGAAGGGGCGCTGCGCCGCTGGCGCAGCCAGGGGCGGCAGGCTGCTCACATCCAGGCCCCAGAACTCGAACTCTACCCGGTCGGGGTATTCCTGGGCGATGCGCTCCAGAGCCGGCCACAACTGGCGGAACTCGTCGATGCGGTAATCGCCGCCGGCATAGGCGATGCGCAGGCGCGGGGCGCTGCGCGGGTGCGGCGCAGCCGGCAGGGCCGCGTCGGGCAGGGTATTGTTGTGCGGAATCTGGCGAGCGTTGAGCGGCGTCACTGCCTGGCGGATGAATTCGGTGGTGGTCAGCACGCCATCAACCTGGCGAGCAATGGCGCTCAGGTTTTCGTAGTAGGGTGTGCCGGGGGCCAGGTAATCGAACTTGGGGCCATATTCGTGGAAGGCGAACAGGTTATCATCCAGGTACAGACCCACCGGGCGGTTCTGGCTCAAGCTTTGTTCCAGCAGGGTCAGGGCTTCTTCTTCGACCGTGCGCATCAGCAGCAGCAGATCGGCCTCCGCCGTCCAGGCCGGGCCGACCTCGCTCAACACCTGGAAGTAGCTCTTGTAGCTGCTGCGCTCGTTCGCCTGCCGGTCGTAATGGGTGATGGTCACCTCGTTGCAGGTGTCGTAGGATTGCTTGGTGTAGAGCAAGGTCTTGCGCTGGCGTTGGGGGTAGGTAGCCGAGAAGCGGTTGGCCTGCGGGAAGGCGTGCCGGAATTTGAAGTAGTAGGGGACGATCTGTTCTTCGTACACCCGGCGGCGGAATTCGCCCGCCAGTTCCACTTCGCCAATGGTGAGCGAATCAATCGGATACTGCCGCCAGCGGTCGGGGGTGAGCAGGTGATTGCGCGGGATGGCGTTCAGGTAGCGGAAAAGCTCCATATCCCACGGAACCGTCACACCGATGGCCCCCGTATTCCCCTCGTACACGTCGGACACCACCGCGTCCAGGGTGATGAACGGCACGTGCTGGATCAGGCGCAGCCACAGGTCCCAATCGCACAGGCGGCGCATTCCGATATGCGGGTCGTACATGCCGTAGATTTCGACCAGGCGGCGCGGGAACAGCACCCCGTTGTTGGGGATGGCGTTGCGGTGGAGCAGGTTGACAATGTTGATCTTATCTTTGGGCAGCACGCCCTGACCCAGGTGCGAATGAAACATAGCCCGCCCATGCACAAACACCGGGTCGCTGTGGCGCTCAATCTCGCTCACCAGATCGGACAGGTGATTGGGGCGCCAGGCGTCGTCGTCGAACTGGAAGGCGATGTACTGGCCGCGGGCCAGTTCAATGCCTTCGTTCAGGCGCACGGTGTGGATGCCGCTGTTCTGCTCGTGGCGCACGTGGATCACGCGCGGGTCGCGCCCCCGGAACTGCTCGATCAGATCGGATGAGCCGTCGGTCGAGCCGTCGTCGATGACCAACAGCTCGAAATCCTCATATTTTTGGGCCAATACGCTTTTGATGGAACGTTCGAGAAAACCTTCTTTGAAACGCCGGTAGGTGGGTAAGACAATCGAGACTTTGGGGTGTGGGTTTGCGGATGGCGAGATAAGAATTTGCTGGTCGGCCAGAAAATCCTGAATATAAATCATGCACGAAGCTCCGGGTAAGACGATTTTGCGCTGCAAAAGTCTATTATAACCGATGCGTCAATTCAGGACTTGACTCCGCCCCGGTTTTCGCTATAATTAGAACAGATGTTCAATATACCCCGGATAAGGCAATGGCAAGCTCACAGGCAGGTGTGGGATGACGACTCTGAATGATTATCTTCTGGCAGGAAGGAAAGCCCTGGAACGCTGGCGACCGGCGCTGAGCGTTCCGACCAGGCGGCCGGCGTTCCCAGGCCCGGCCGCCTCTGGCGCGCCCCAGCCGCTGGACGACCAGCCCTGGCCGCTCAGCCTGGAAGACCTGCTGGCCCAGGCGGATGATCTGCCGCCCTATTCGCTGACCCTGGGAGCGTGCGACGACGGTCTGCCGTTCTTGCTCGACCTGACCTACCCGGCCCCCGGCGCACTGCTGGTCTGCGGCGACTCTGGCTGCGGCAAGACCCACCTGCTGCATGCCCTGGCCGCCTCAGCCGCCCTTCAGAATGGGCCGGAACAGGTGCAGATCAGCATCCTGGCCCTCGACCCCGCAGCCTATCTGGACCTGGCTGCCGCCGATCACTGCCAGGAAATTTTCCCGGTTGACGAACCGGTTGTGGCCGACCTGATCACCGAGCTGAGCCGGCTCGTAGAATCCCGGCGGCGCGTCTTGCCCGACGACCCGGCCATCGTGCTGTTTATCGACGGCCTGGCTGAATGTCTCCGATCTCTCGATCAAGACGCCTTCGAGCGCCTGTATCGTCTGGCCCGCCACGGGCCGCGAGCCAGGGTGTGGACGATTGCCAGCCTGGACACACGTCAGCTTCAAGCCATTGATGGGCGCTTCCTGGCGGCCTTCCGCACCCGCCTGATGGGGCGCATCCGCAACCGGCGCAGCGCCGAGGCCCTGGCTGCGCCAGGCGCCCCGGTGGACACGCGCGCCCTGGGCGACGGCCTGTTCCTGATGCCGTACGGCGCGCCCGATGGCGCCGAATGGCTGAGGCTGTGGGCCTGTACAGCCGGCCAACCCAGCCCCGACCCAGAAATTTCCTCATGGGATTCGCAGGAGGATGATGAATGAACGTTGGAATGTTGTGGTTTGATAACGACCCGCGCACGGCCCTGGAAGGCAAGGTGGCCCGCGCTGCTGATTATTACCGCGCCAAGTATGGCCGCCCGCCCACCCTGTGCTTTGTGCATCCCAGTATGCTGCCCGCAACCTCCGCCCCGGCCGAAACCGTCCCCCAAGCGGGATCGGAAACGCCGCGCCTGGTTGCTAACGGCGTGGAAGTGCGCTCGAACCGCTCGGTAATGCCCAATCACTTCTGGATCGGCATCAACGCGGCTTAAACGGGGGTCAGCGTGGCCGGGCGGTGAACCCGGCCACAAACGTTTCCAGGGCCAGGCGGTCGGGGGTCTGGCTGGTCTTGACCGCCTCATCAATGGCGAGCAAACGCCGGTAAGATAATTCCAGATCGGGCAGGCTGAAGCGACGGGCCTGCCCGAGCATTTTTTCGGCCACGAACCGGCTGCCGGTTTGCAGGGCGGCCATCGTTTCAGGCAGGCTGCTGTTGCGTTCCAGGGCCTCACGCGCCAGAATCAGCAGGCGAAACTGGCGCACAATCATCCCAAAGATGCCGTAATATTCCTGGTATTCAAGCAGCCGTTCGAGCAGTTCCAATGAGCGGCGATTATCTTTGGCGCTCAGGGCGTCCACCAGGGCAAAGATGTCGCCTTCGCTCACGTCGGCGGTCAGCGCTTGCACGTCGTCGGCCTCAATAGGGCGTTTGTAATTGACATACGCCAACAATTTGGGGATTTCCTGGGCCGCCAGGCGCAGATCGCCATCCACCAGGGTCGCCAGCAGATCAGCCGCCTCGCCGCTGATCTGGCCGCCCTGTTCCTTGGCCAAAATCTGAACCCGCTTACCCAGCTCGGCCCCCTTGGGCAGCGGGAAGGCCCGCACCTGAATCAGCGCTTCATGGGCTTCGGCCCAACTCAGCAGCCAGTGAGACTTGTTTTTGCCTGCCTCCAACAGCTCGGAATGGATTAACACCAGAGCGGTGGTCGGGGGGGTTTTCTCCAGCAGGTCGGTGAGCTTTTTCTGGCCGGCCTTGTCTCGGGCCCGCGCCAGCGGGTGGGTCAGGATCACCAGCCGACGCGAGGCCAGAAACGGCAGCGCGCCGGCGGTCGAAAAAACCTGTTCCAGGCTGGCTGTGGCCCCATCCAGGCGGGCGGTATTCATTTCTAACGTCGCCGGGTCGCCCAACCCGGCTTCGAACTGGGTCAGAAAGCGGGCCATAGCAAATTCATCCTCGCCGTGCAGCAGCAGGATGGGGCGAACTGGCGCGTCAGTCATCTCAGCCCTGGGTAGAAATACGGTGGGCGCTGACCCCGCCGCGCTGGCCGCGCAGCATGATCTGGGTCACACGCAGGTTGCCTGGGTCGCCAGAGGTAGTCAACTCGGCCTGCACCCGCAGTCCCAGGGGTTGGGCAACCACCAGGGCCATCGTCGCCAGGCTGATCGCCAGGGGCAGACGCTCCAGCTTATCGCGGTTGCGCTTGCCGGCTCCCAACATGCCCAGCAGGGCGGCCGAACCTGCCAGCACACCGGAGGTAACGAAGTTCGTGCCGCAGTTGGGGTGGACCGCCAGGTTGCGCTCGCCGTTTCGCAGGCGCTCCAGGGCGTCGTGAACCGCGGCAGCCAAGTCTTCCGTGTCGATGTCGCCAATGATCCAGAAACCGCCAAAGTCAGAATGGCCGCCAATCGGCTTGCCGGGGAAACGGTCAGCCAGGACGTGCAGGGTGGCATGCTCAAGCCCATGATTGCGCTGGACGCGCGAGATGGGGGAAGTCTCGAAGAAAGTAGTGATCCCGTCAAGATATGCAGACATGTCAGTATCCTAATCTATTCAGTAAGCGTTGTCTTATTCTACACCCTTAAAGGTCGAAAAAGGGCTTTCAAAACAGCAGGCAAGCTGGAAAGTCTATGAACCCGCGCATATTTTTTCAAAATCGTTTAAAATTCCGGCATGCAGTTTAGCGTTTCTGGTCTTTTCAGCGGCTTTTTCCGCACCGACCACGACCCCCCGGCGCATTTCCGCCCTGAACCCTGCACTTTCCGGCCATCTGACCTGGCCGGTTTTGGAGCCTGCCGCGGCTGCCCCATCTTTTATTGGACAATTGACCCCTGAAGGAGCCTCACCCATGTCGAACACCCCCTTTGTGTCCAAGCGCGCTGCCATCTATAAAGATGTTCCCGACGAGCAGTGGAACAACTGGCGCTGGCAGCTCAGCAACCGCATCAACACGGTGGAAGAATTCGAGAAGGTCATCCCGCTCACCGCCAGCGAGCGCGAAGCCCTCTCGGCCGCCAACCTGTTCCGGGTGGATATTACCCCCTATTTTATCTCGCTGATCGATCCCAACGACCCGGATGACCCGATCCGCCGCCAGGTCGTGCCGACCAGCAAAGAGATGGTCCCCTTTACGGCCATGATGGAAGACTCGCTGGCTGAAGATCGCCACTCGCCCGTGCCGGGGCTGGTGCATCGCTACCCCGACCGGGTGCTGATGCTGGTCACCACCCAATGCGCCACCTACTGCCGCTACTGCACCCGCTCGCGCATCGTCGGCGACCCCAGCGCCACCTTCTCGCGCATCGAGTTCGAGGCCCAGCTCGAATACATCCGCAACACGCCCCAGATCCGGGATGTGCTGCTCTCCGGCGGCGACCCGCTGGTGCTGGCTCCCAAGATTCTGGAGGAGATTCTGCGCCGCCTGCGCGAGATTCCGCATATCGAAATCGTGCGCATCGGCTCGCGCGTGCCGGTCTTCCTGCCCATGCGCGTCACCGATGAGCTGTGCGAAATGCTCCAGAAGTACCATCCGCTGTGGTTGAACATCCATGTCAATCATCCCAACGAGATCAGCCTGGAGCTTTCGCAGGCTACCGACCGGCTGACCCGGGCCGGCATTCCGTTAGGCAACCAGGCCGTGCTGCTGGCCGGGGTGAACGACAACGTCCACATCCAGCGCGAGCTGGTGCAGCAGTTGGTGCGCATTCGGGTGCGCCCATATTACCTGTATCAATGCGACCTGGTAGAAGGGGCCGGCCACTTCCGCACCCCGGTGGCGAAAGGCATCGAGATCATGGAAGGGCTGCGCGGTCACACCTCCGGCTACGCCGTGCCGCAGTTCATCGTCGACGCCCCCGGCGGCGGCGGCAAAATCCCGGTTTCGCCCAACTACCTGCTCAGCATGTCGGATCACAAGATCATTCTACGCAACTACGAGGGCTACGTCACCACCTACGAGGAACCCACCGACTACCTGCCATCGGATGCGGCCAGGTTCAAGGGCGTCAAGCGCCCCGAACCGGGCCAGGAAGGCGTGCATGGCCTGCTGCAGGGCGACCAGATGTTCATCAAGCCCCAGGGCTTCGACGAACTGCACGACCGCCACGGAACCCAACACCGCCTGAAAGACGAGAAGAAATGGCAGCCCCTGGGCATCGGGGCCGGTGAAGAACACCCGGAATAAATTCCGGCTCTTCCGCCGCAGGCGGGAACTTCTCTATATCAGGGAAATGGTGGGGTACCACCCCAGTAAACCGTGGAGCAGGTACGGCGCTCTTCGAGCGCCATAAAAAAGAGACATTGCGCGTATTTTGTCGCACTTCGTGCGACGAAATACGCGATTACCCTTCGTTCCAGGCGAGCGAAGCTCGCCAGTCAAACCCACCACGGTTGAGTGGGGGCTACCCATTGTGAGACTACGCCCCATAATGGGTAGCCCCCGGCCTAACCACCCGCAACCCCCAAACTACAGGTCACCCCCGCCTTCGGCGGAAGAGCCATTTTTGAAAATGTGCGGCTGCGCCGGTGCCACCCCATTAAACTGTGGAACAGGCATGACGCTCTTCAAGCGCCCTCAAAAAGAGATATTGCGTGGATTTTTTCGCCCTTTGTGCGACAAAATCCACGATTAACCCTCTTTCCAGGCGAGCGAAGCTCGCCAG
>CAYQDU010000132.1:0-12218 GCA_964416275.1 uncultured Anaerolinea sp.
CCAAGTTTGTGGATTGTGTGGGGAAGATGTGAAGAAGTTGTGAATGGTGGCCTAGCGGGCCGGGTCGGGTAAGAGCGGCTTTGCCATCAGCAGTTCGTCGTAATATACCCCTTCGTAGCAGATGGCTTTTGGCTCGACCCCATAGACGCTGAAGCCGCAGCGGGTATAGCAGCGGATAGCGGCGGCGTTGACAGCGACCACCGCCAACTTGACGATGACCAGTTCATGCCCGGCGGCCCATTCCAGGCACAGGTCGAGCATGGCTTCGGCCAGGTGCTGCCCGCGCCAGGCCGGGGTGACATATACGCCCCAGATCGTGCCGCTGTGGCGGGTCTTGGGCCGGTCGCCGTACGTAATGCCAGCCATGCCCACCAACCGTCCCTGGTGGGCGGCCACACCTTGCAGCCCGTTCGCATGGTGGATGAAATTGTTGATCCGGGCCTCCCAAAACTCCACCCCCTGGGCGGCGGTGCTGGCGTAATCAGACGAAAAGGCTTGCGGGGCGCTTGCCAGTGCCTCCAGGCGCAGGGCGCGCAGCCGCGCTGCATCGTCTGGAATGGCGGCGCGCACCTCAACGGTTCCCAGGGGAGTGAGGGGAGAGGTTCCCATGACCTCCGATTATACACGCTTTGCCTTACAGTAAGCCAAACAGCCCGGCCAGCCGGGTCCAGCCAATGGAATGGATCAGCACCCCCGCCGCCCAGCCGCCCAAGACCTGGGCGGTCTTCAGGGCCGCGCCTTGCAGCGCGGCCGTCTGGCGTTGGATGAGCGCCTGGCGCAGATCGGCTGCACTCTGGCCGGGGAAGGAGGCCTTGCCCTGCCCTATCGCGGCGAGCATGTGGGCGTCGCTGGCGCCAAGCGCGGCCAGGCCCAGTTCGCGCCCCAACTGCGCGGCTTGCGGGTTGCCATCTTTGAACAGCCAGCCCACGTTGCCGGCGTTATACGCCTCGATCCCGATCAGGATGCGCCGGAGGTCGGGCTGCTGCAGGGCAGCCCGAATCGCCTGGGCGCTCAGGCTGTCGCTGGCCCGGCCAGCCATCGGATGCGGCGCGACGCAATAACCGCCCAAATCGCCTACCGCGCGCACCGTGTCCATCAGGCTCAACCCGGCCGGGATGCGCCGGGTGACGAACAAAGCCAGCAAATGCCCTTCGGCAGTAGACACCTCACAGCCGGGGATGACCTCGATCCCATACGCTGGAGCAAGCTGCATCGCCTCTAGCGCTCCGTCGATCTGGTTGTGATCGGTGATGGCGATGACATTCAATTGAGCGACCTGCGCCGCATAGGCCAGGATGCTGGCAACTGGAGCAACGCCATCCCAACTGTAACGAGAGTGAATGTGAAGATCCGCGCAGCCCATATTTGACCTCTGAGAAACCCTGGCGCTGCTTTCGCCTTTGCCTATTTAGGGGAATTGTCGGGCGCAGCCCGACAATTCCCCTAAATAGACTTCTCACCAGGAACCCAAGTTTTGGCGCCACCCCATTAAACCGTGGAGCAGGCATGGCGCTCTTCGATCGCTTTCAGAAAGAGATATTACGTGGATTTTGTCGCCCGAAGTGCGACAAAATCCACGCTTGCCCCTCTTTCGGCGAAGCTCGCCAGTCGCCGCTACCACGGTTGAGTGGAGAGCTACCCAAATTTTGAAATGTGCCTTCAGGATAGCAAACTGCTGTTAGGGAATTGTGAAGATTCGATGGAGAAAAGATAGCGTTTCGAACGGCGTCTTTTTCAGTGGCCTCCACGGTCATCCAAATCATCCGTGACTCTCTCTTGACATTCTTCACCGAGCAGAATATACTAAGAAAAATAAACCGACGGTCGGTTTATTAAAGGATAAGCGTATGGCCCGCGCCGTGAAAGAATACGAATACGCTCAGCGCCGTAAGGAGATCATCAGCGTCGCCCAGCGCTTCATGTACACCAAAGGCTTTGAGGAGATGTCTATCCAGGATATTCTGGATGAACTAAAGATTTCCAAGGGCGCGTTCTATCACTATTTCGACTCGAAGCCCGCCCTGCTGGAAGCTCTGATCGCCCAGATGCAGGAGGAGGCTGAGACGCTGGTATTGCCAATCCTGCAAGACCCGCGCCTGTCGGCTCTGGAAAAGCTCAACCGCTTCTTCAGCGTCTCGGTGCGCTGGAAGACGGATAAAAAAGACTATATGCTGGAAATCGTGCGCGTCTGGTACGACGACAATAACGCCATTGTGCGCCAGAAATCATATAACAAAATGATGCGGGAATTTGGTCCGTTGATGTCGGGCGTCATCGAGCAGGGAATCCAGGAAGGGACATTAAACACGCCCTTTCCGCAGCAGGCCGGGGCCATCATGCTGCTGTCGCTGCAAGGCCTGGGCAACGAGTTTGTTGACCTGCTCCTGCGCCCGCCGCCGGGCGGGGTAGCGCTGGAGAGCGTCGTGCAGGTCCTGAAGGCTTATAACGACGCAACTGAACGATTACTGGGGGCAGACCCCGGATCGCTGCAACTGATGGATCCGGGCCTGCTGTCTGAATGGTTTGTTACCGCACCGGTAGAACAGGAGTATTCCGCATGAGCTTATATCTACGCCTGGCCTGGCGCAACGTCTGGCGTCACCGGCGGCGCACGTTGATTGTGATTACCGCTATGGCCCTGGGGTTGGGGATGATGATCTGGTATGACGGGCTGATGGCGGGTTTCGATCAGGCCATCTATGGCAATGCTATCAAGGTATTGGGCGGCAATATCCAGGCCCACGCCGAGGGGTACCGCGCCAAAGCCGAGGCCAACCCGCTCTTACCCCTGGCCGACCCGGACGCGGTGGTGCAGACGGCCCTGGCCCAGCCCGAAGTGCTGGCCGCTACCCGGCGCATCAGCACCGGCGGCATGGCGACCAGCCCCGAAGGAGCCTTTGGAGCGGCCATTGTGGGCATCGAGCCGGAAGCCGAGGCCGAAGTCAACCTGGCCGCCCAGCATGTCAGCGCCGGGCGCTACCTGACCGCCTCGGATGGCGACGCGATCTTCATTGGCAAGGGCCTGGCCGACGCCATGGGCGTGCAGGTGAACGATCGCATCACCCTGTTAGGGCAGGCCATCCACGATCAGATGCGCCGCCGTACGATGACTATCGTGGGCGTCTACGATCTGGGCATGCCAGAGATCGAAAAGAATACCATCTATATGTCGCTGACGGAGGCGCAAGACCTGTACGGCCTGACCGGCCAGGTGACCGAAGTGGCGATTGTGCTGAAACAACTGGGCGAAGAGCCAACGGTGCTGGCCGCCATGCGCCCGGCCCTGCCCGGTTATGAGATCGAATCGTGGGAAACCAACTTTCCCGAACTGCAGGAAGCCCTGGGCACCAAGAACGGGGTGATGAACATCTTTAGCGTCATCATCCTGATGATCGCTGGGATCGGCATTCTGAACATGCTGCTGATGGCGGTCTATGAGCGGCGGCGCGAGATTGGCCTGTTGGGCGCCTTGGGCCTCAAGCCGGGCCAGATTTCGCTGCTGTTCATTCTGGAAGGGCTGTTTATGGGGCTGATCGGCGCGCTGGCCGGGGTGGCCTTTGGACTGCTCATCAATGGCTTGTTTCGCCAGGTGGGCCTGGACTTCAGCGCCTACACAGGCGTGACCGACTACATGGCCCTGATTAGCGGGCGGGTCTACCCCAGTTGGGGCCTGGAAAAACTGCCCCTGCGCACGCTGACGGTGGCGATTGTCGCCATCCTGGCCGCCTTCATCCCCGCCCGCGACGCCGCCCAGCAGGAGCCGGCTGAAGCCCTGCATGCCGTGTGAGGTATCCGATGATCCAACTCTTGAAACTAGCTGTTCGCGATTTAG
This sequence comes from uncultured Anaerolinea sp., assembly GCA_964416275.1. GTDB lineage: Bacteria > Chloroflexota > Anaerolineae > Anaerolineales > UBA4823 > RBG-16-57-11. The sequence goes on from CAYQDU010000132.1 coordinate 3,833, forward strand.
GACGCAACCGCCGCCGCTCGTTCTTTTCTTCGCTGGCGGTGGGCATGGGCCTGGCGCTGCTGCTGTTAATGGCTTCTTTTATCCGCGGCGAGATGGGCGGCGCAATGGATTCGAGCATCCGCCTGCAAAGCGGCCATCTGCAGATCCGGGCCAAATCGTACGAGGAGCGTAAGACCAGCCTGAAATGGGAAGACCTGGTGGAAAACCCGGAGGCGATGGCGCAGCAAATTGCCGCCCTGCCCCCGGTGAAGGTCGCTACGCCGCTCCTGTTCGCCACCGGCATCATTTCGGTGCGCAGCCAATCCACCGGGGTGCGGGTGTGGGGCATCGACCCGAACTCGGAGGCCAATGCTCCCTACCATGAGGAGATGCTTAGCGGCCAGTTTATCGCCGCCGATGACCGGGAGGGCCTGGTGTTGGGCAAATCGTTGGCCCAAAAGCTGGGCGTGCAGGCCGGCGATACCGTCAGCCTGTCGGTCAATACTTCGGATGGGAATGTGGTCGAGCAGCCTTTCACCGTGCGCGGGGTATTTTCTACCCGTACCTACGCCTTCGACAGCAGCACCGTGCTGCTGCCGTTGGTCAAAGCCCAGGCCATGACCCGCACCGACGGTCACGCCAGCACGATCTTCGTCCTGCTCAACGCCAAAGAGCAGACCCAGGCCGTGGTCGACGCCCTGCAAACCGAGCGCTATAAAGTGCTGACCTGGACCGAGATGAACGATGTCGTGATCCAGACCGAGACTATGGCGAACAGCTACATGGCGATGTTTTACCTGATCGTTTTAGGCATCACCGCTACGGTGATCGTCAATACGTTGATTATGGCGGTGTTTGAGCGCACGCGCGAGATTGGCATCCTGGCAGCCCTCGGCATGAAAAGCCGCAGCATCCTGGGCATGTTCCTGGCCGAATCGACTTTATTAGCCCTGGGCGGGATTGTGATTGGTCTGGCCCTGGGGCTGTTAGGGGTGGGCTATTTTGCCCGCTACGGCTTTAACATCGAATACATGAAGATGACTGGCATGATGATGGGCAATATAATCTACGCCAAACTGTCTAGCCGGGACGTGTGGTCGCTGACCGTGGCGGCCCTGGTGATTGCCCTGCTGGCCGGGTTATACCCGGCCATTCTGGCGGCCCGTATGGAACCGGTGCAAGCGCTGCGCGACGAAAAGTAAGGCAAGGAGACTCCCATGGAAGTAGCAAAAGTAGAAAATGTAACCCGCGTCTTCAAAGTGGGCGCGGTCGAAACCCAGGCTTTGCGCGGGGTGAACCTATCGATTGAGAACGGCGAGTTTACCGCCCTGGTGGGGCCGTCTGGGTCGGGCAAGACCACCCTTTTACAGTTGCTTGGCTGCCTCGACCAGCCCACCACCGGACGGGTACTGGTAGACGGCAAAGATGTGACCCGCCTCAGCCGCAATCAGCGGGCCGACATCCGCCGCGAGCGGCTGGGCTTTATCTTCCAGTTCTTCGCCCTCATCCCCACTCTGACGGCCTACGAGAACGTCGAGATGCCCCTGCTGCTCATCAAGCAGAACGCGGCCGAACGCCGCCAGCGGGTGGAGCAGCTTCTCAAGGCGGTCGATCTGAGCGATCGCGCCCATCATCGCCCGGATCAGCTCAGCGGCGGGCAGCAGCAGCGGGTAGCGATTGCCCGCGCTCTGTCCACCCAACCGTCCCTGATCCTGGCCGACGAACCTACCGCCAACCTGGACACGCCCAACGGCAAGCAGGTGATGGAGATCATGACCCGCCTGAACCAGGAGACCGGCGTGACGTTTGTGTTTGCCACCCACGATCCGCGCGTGATCCAGTACGCGCGCCGGGTGGTGACCCTGCGGGACGGCCTGATTGTCGAAAACAACGGCGCGCAGCCGGGAGCCAAACATGAACCTCAGGACGTTTTGGATTTTTCTGCTGCTCATTAGCCTGAGCGGATGCAGCGCTTTCAGCCCGGCCGCACCCACCGCCCTGCCGACCGTGGCGCTGGATCAGCCTGCGGCGGCTCAAAGCGCCGCTCCCGGCGGGCGACCTGCCGCCGGCGTGGTTGCCGCCTCTGGCGTGGCTGCCCCGGCTGAGCAGGCCCAGATGGTGTTTGCCTCGGCCGGCCGGGTGAAAAGCGTCTCGGTGATGGTGGGCGACGCGGTCCAGGCCGGGCAGACCCTGGTGCAGTTGGAAGGCCAGGAAGATCTGCAGGCCAAGATCAGCGCGGCCGGCTTTGAGCTGGCCCAGGCCCAACAGGCCCTGGAAGACCTCAAGACCAGCGCCGAGACGGCCCGCGTCCAGGCTATGCAGGACATTGTGACCTACCAACAGGCGGTCAAAAACGCCCAATATGCCCTGGACAACTTCACCATCCCCACCGGGCAGGCCGGGATGGATGCTGTGTCGGCCCTCACCCAGATGGAACAGCGCCTGAACCAGGCCAGGGCGGCTTTTGAGCCGTACAAGTATCGCCCATCTGGCGACGATACCCGCGAAGACCTCAAAGACGCCCTGGACGAGGCCCAGGCGGCCTATAATACGGCCGTCAAACGCCTGCAATATGAGTACGATTTGCAGGTGGCCCAAACCCGGCTGGCAAAGGCTCAGCACGACTATGCCGTGCTGCAAGCCGGGCCAGACCCGGCCCAGGCTCGCCTGGCCGAGGCCCGCGTTGCCAACGCCCAGACCCAGCTGCAGGCCGCCCAGGCCGCCCTCGAACGCCTGACCTTGACCGCCCCCTTCGCCGGTACGGTCAGCCAGGTTCAAATCCATCCGGGCGAGTGGGTCATCGCCGGCCAGCCGATCCTGACCCTGGCCGACCTGGCCCACCTGCAGGTGGAAACCAACGACCTGAGCGAGCGCGATGTGCCGCAGGTGCATGTGGGCCAGCCGGTGACGGTGTACGTCAAGGCGCTCAACCAGAACGTCGCCGGGCGGGTGGCGCGCATTGCCCCTCTGGCCGAGACCCTGGGCGGAGATGTGGTCTATACCGCCACCATCGAACTGGACAGTCTGCCGGAAGGGCTGCGAGCCGGAATGAGCGTTGAAGTGCAGTTCGGAACGGGGAATTAGTCGCCATGGAAGATACTCTGAACAGCCAGATCGGTGTGCTGACTCGCCGGGAAGTCGAAGCCCGGATTGTGGCTCCATTGCTAGAAGCGCTGGCAGCCGAGTTCGACCGGGAGCGGGTGTTGGAGATTGCCCGCCAGGTGATCGAGCAGGTGGCCCGCCAGCAGGGCGCCGAACTGGCGGGCCAGATGGGCGGCTGTTCGTTGGCCCATTTCGCCCAGGCTCTGGAAGCCTGGAAGAAAGGCGACGCTATGGACATGGACGTGTTGGAGCAGAGCGAAACTCGCTTCAGCTTCAATGTCACGCGCTGCGGCTACGCCCAGATGTACCAGGCGTTGGGCGTCCCCGAATTGGGGCGCATCCTGTCTTGCAGCCGCGATTTCGCCCTGGTCGAGGGCTTTAGCCCTGCAATCCAATTGGAACGCACCCAGACCATCCTGGAAGGCGCGCCGTTTTGCGATTTTCGCTATTCCATTGCAGACGCCCTGCCGGGATAGTTCATCACCCAACCGTGGTGGATGTGACTGGCGAGCGAAGCTCGCCTGGAAAGATGTTCAGCAAGGGATTTTGTCGCACTTTGTGCGACAAAATCCCTTGAGGCTCTCTTTTTCGGGCGCTCGAAGAGCGCCATACCTGCTCTACAGTATCACGGGGTGATACCCACAAATATGCCGCTCTAAAAATAGAAATCAGGCAAACGCTATGCTCCGACCTTCTATGCGACCCTATCAAACCGAAGATGATTTCTGGCGCATGCGGGCGTTTTTGCGCCAGGTGTTCGAGCTGAACGGGCGGCGCGAGCGCGCCTGGCACGTGGCCCGGCTGGATTATGCCCGCTGGCATACCTGTACGAACTGCGCCCACGTGCGCCTGGAAGATGTGACTTTCCTGTGGGAGGCCGGCGATCAGATTGCAGCCATTATGCTGCCCGACGGCGGCCCCGGCGAAGCCCACCTGTGCGTGCATCCCGATTTCCGTTCGCCTGAATTGGAAAACGAGATGATCGACCTGGCCGAGGCGCGCCTGATGGTCGATTTACCGGAGGGCGGCCGGCGCCTGTACGTATGGGCCGACCATCAGGAAACCCTGCGCCAGGAGATCCTGACCCGGCGCGGTTACCGGCGGGATACCTGGCCCGAGACCCAATGGCGGCGCGACCTGACCGCCCCCATCCCGGACGCGCCCCTGGCCCCCGGTTATACGATCCGCCCTCTGGGCGATGGCCTGGAACTGCTGGAGCGCTGCTATGCCTCCGGCCTGGGCTTTCACCCTGACGATATCCAGTATGCCCTGGATAACCGGGCCGACCCAACCTGGTATCGCAATATCCAGACCGCCCCGCTCTACCGGCGCGATCTCGACCTGGTGGCGGTCGATCCAAACGGGGCCATTGCTTCGTTTTGTACTATCTGGTTCGACGATGTGACCCGCAGCGCCTGCTTCGAGCCGGTGGCGACGGTTCCAGCGCACCAGCGGCGCGGCCTGGCCAGGGCGGTGATGACTGAAGGGCTGCGCCGCTTGCAGCGCATGGGCGCCACCCTGGCCTTTGTGGGCGGCCTGAGCGAGCGAGCCAACGCCCTGTATCGCTCGGTGATGGGCGACGACTGCGATCTGTACGAAGTATGGATGCGCGAGCAAGCCGCCGGCGCCTGAAGAGAAGGGCATATGAGAATGCCCCTGTTCGATCCTCGGAGAAGAAGGATATAATTCATTCAGCGGCGCATGCCTATTTCTGAATCCTCTCCTCACAAGCTTGGCGAGCGCCTGGTGCTGCAAGACAGCCTGGGGCGTTATGTCTTCTTCCCCTGGGGGCCGGGCAAGCCGGGCTATTATTTGCCCAACCGGGTGGCCGGCGAACGCGCCCGCCGCATCTTATCGGCGTTTCCATCGATCTGGCTGTGGACGGCCATGCTCTCGGTAGTCCTGGCCTCGTACTGGCGCGGTCTGCCAACCGGCATGGCCGTAGGGCTTATCTTTTTTGGGCTGTATCTGGCCTTCTATAGCCTGTTTGCCTGGATCACCGTCCGGGGTAAGCCGCAGGCGGCCGAATCTTACGTCGAAATCCTGGGCAAAGTATGAGCGCCGAGCTGACCCTGCTGGCCGGGCTGATGCTGATCACGGGCGGGGCGGGCCTGGTGTGGGCGGCCCTGCATGGCCGGGCGGCTCCCCGGCGGCGCTCACCCATCGTCCAAAACCGGCGCGGCGAGCTGATTTTCTTCCCCTGGGGGCGGCGCGGCCGGGGGTACGTGCTGCCTGGCCCGCAGGCAGCCGAGCGCATCCAGCGCTTCCGGGCTGTGTATCTCATCGCCCTGCTGTTATTGCTCCCCATCCTGTGGCCGCTGGCCGAGGCGGCTGGCAGCGCCGCCGGGCTGCTGCTGGCCCTGGGCTTGCTGGCAGCCTATGGGCTGGGCTACGGCCTGTTCGTGTGGCGCACGGTGCGCCGCCTGCCCGCCTGGCCAGAGCCTTATGAGGATGCCCATGGATAAAAAACGCTCTTCCTCCCTGGCCCTGCGCCTGCTCGATTGGCTGATCGTGGGGATGGTGGTCCTGTCCAGCAGTATCATCAGCCTGGCTCTGTCGGAACTGCTGCTCAGGGGCTTGCCGTTTTCAACCCTGCAGGAGCCAATCACGCACTTGACGCCGCTTGCAGGCGCTGTCCTGCTGGCGCTCCTGGGGATCATGAGCGTGTTGGTTGGTGTACTGATCGAGCCATCCCGCCCTCCCCTGTCGATTTTTGCCCCCGGGCGCTTTGTTCAGCATATCCTCTTCGGGCTGGTGTGGGGGGCCGCGCTGGGCCTGGGCATTTATGGAATTTTCCGCCGCTCCTACGAAACCGACGCTCACGACCTGAGCTGGTACCTGCGCGATGTGTATAACCTGGGGATCAGCGTCTACCTGTATTGGCTGATCTACAAAGTGCCGGAGCGCATCCAAAGCCTGCGGCGCAGCCGGGCCTGAGGCGCCGCATTGGCCCGGCGGATGGATCAACGCCGCTTGCCGCGTTATGAGGAGTTAGATGAATAAGAATTCCTCTTCTTGCCCTTCCCTGGCCCTGCGCTTGGTCGATTGGCTCGTGGTCGGGGTTGTGATTCTGTCCGCCTACCTGGCCGGTATGAGCTTGATAGCGCTGTTATGGCGGCGCTTCTCCCTGTCGCAACTGAGATTGCTTTCCAACCCGATGACCCCCGGCCTATGGCTGGTCTTTATCGTACTTCTGGTGGGCCTGTGCTTGTTTGCCGGTGGTTTCATCGACCAGAACCGCCGGCCCCTGTCGATCTTTGCCCCCCGGCGTTTCTGGCAGCACTTTCTGTTTGGGGCCTTGCTGGGACTGCTGTTAAGCCCGGTCGACCCTGGAATTTTCATTCCCTATGATCGAGCCAATGTGCGTGACCTGGCCTGGGCGGGGCGCGAGCTCTATAGCCTGGCAATGCTCGCGGTGGCTTACTGGCTGGCGTACCAGCTGCCGGAGCGCATCCAGTCGGTGCTACCCCATTAAACCGTGGAACAGGCATGGCGCTCTTCAAGCGCCGCCCTTCGAGCGCCTTCAAAAAGAGTTGTTCCGTGGGGAGCTGCCAGCCAGTCTAAACCATCCTGATTAATCGAATATTCAGCCGTCGCCTTGCCCATCCCCTAAAAAGGGCGATATAATCAGTCGAGTTCATCCATAATCTGTCCATTTCAGGGGTATCGCAAGGAAGGACTATGACCGAATCGACTGTTTCCAGCCCTGCGCCTGATCTTTCCCTCAGCCGTGAGGACATTCTGCACGATTATCGCCTGGCCTATCAGAGCCGCCAGGCCAGCCTGATTGGCCGGCGCGAGGTCTTGAGCGGTAAGGCCAAGTTTGGCATCTTTGGGGATGGCAAAGAGCTGCCCCAACTGGCGATGGCCCGCGCTTTCCAGCCCGGCGACTGGCGCTCGGGTTACTACCGCGACCAGACCTTTATCTTCGCCAGCGGCATCGGCACGATCCAAGAATTCTTCGCCCAACTCTACGCTCACGCCGACCTGGAAGCCGAGCCGGCCACCGCCGGGCGGGCTATGAACGGCCACTTTGCCACCCGCAGCCTCAACCCGGATGGAAGCTGGAAAGACCTGACCGCCCAGCCCAATTCATCGGCCGACGTTTCGCCCACCGGTTCGCAGATGCCGCGCGTCGTGGGCCTGGCCTACGCTTCCAAGCTCTACCGCCAGTTGGACGAACTGCACGCCTTCACCCGATTCTCAAAAGACGGTAATGAGGTGGCCTTTGCCACCATCGGCAACGCCTCGGCCGCCGAAGGGCTGTTCTGGGAGTCGATCAACGCCATTGGCGTGCTGCGCTGCCCGGCCATCGTCACCGTCTACGACGACGGCTATGGCATTTCAGTGGCCAACGAAAACCAGATTGCCAAAGAAAACATCTCCGAACTACTGATGGGCTTTCAGCGCCCGGCCGGGGCCTGCTGCGATGGCTTCGATATTTACGCCGTCAAAGGCTGGGATTACCCGGCCCTGATCGACGCCTATCGCAAGGCCGCCGGGGTGGCGCGCGAAGAACACATGCCCTCCATCATCCACGTCAGCGAATTGACCCAGCCCCAGGGCCACTCTACCTCTGGCAGCCACGAACGCTACAAGACCAAAGAGCGCCTGGCCTGGGAAGCCGAGTGGGACTGCGTCAAGAAGTTCCGCCAGTGGATTGTCGCCCAGGGCCTGGCCAGCGAAGCCGAACTGGATGCCCTGGAAGCCCAGGATCGCCAGGCGGTGGAAGACGCCCGCCAACAAGCCTGGGAGGCCTACCTGAACCCCATCCTGCGCGACCGCCGTCAGGCGGCCGACCTGCTCGACCGGCTGGCGGCCGCCTCGCCCCAGGCCGGTGATCTGACGGCCATCAAAGATAAGCTGCTGGCCCTGCCCGCCCCGCTGCGCCGGGATGTGAGCCAGGCGGTGCATCAGGCTTTGGTAATGACCCGCGGTCAGGAAGCGCCAGCTCGCAAGGCCCTGGTCGATTGGCGGGCGAAGCTGGAAGAAGCCGCCCAGGATCGCTACGCCTCGCACCTGTACGACCCCGGCCCCGGTTCGGCCCTCCAGGTGGCCGAAGTCAAGCCGGTCTATTCCGAGGCTGCGCCCACTCTGTATGGCTTTGAGGTGCTCAACGCGGCCTTCGACGCCGCCCTGCAGCGTGAGCCGCGCCTGATCGCCTTTGGCGAGGATGTGGGCCGTCTGGGCGACGTGAACCAGGGCTTCCGCGGCTTGCAAGACAAGTACGGCCTGCTGCGGGTGGCCGATACCGGCATCCGCGAGGCCACCATCCTGGGCCAGGCCATCGGCATGGCGCTGCGCG
>CAYQDU010000133.1:0-12216 GCA_964416275.1 uncultured Anaerolinea sp.
GCCCGCATCAGCGTGATGGGCGGCGAACAGGCTGCCAACGTGCTGCTGACCATCAAGCAAGATCAGCTTCAGCGCGAGGGCCGCCCGCCGCTCAGCCCGGAGGATGTAGACAAGTTCCGCCAGCCTATCCTGGAAAAATATGAAACCGAGGGCAGCCCCTACTATTCCACCGCTCGCCTGTGGGATGACGGCATCCTCGACCCGGCCGAGACCCGCTCTGTGCTGGCCCTGGCCCTGAGCGTGACCCTCAACGCCCCCCGCCCGGCGGGTGGGTTTGGCGTATTCCGCATGTGATTTATTTTATGGGTGTGCTTATGAGCGGCATAGCCGCTCATAAGCACACCCATAAAATTATCCCCAGGGAAAAACGGGAGTAAGATTGTGTTCCACAAAATTTTAGTCGCCAACCGGGGCGAGATTGCCGTGCGGATCATCCGGGCCTGCCGCGAGATGGGTATCCGCAGCGTGGCGGTCTATTCCGAGGCCGACGCCCAGGCCCTGCACGTGCGCCTGGCCGACGAGGCCCTGCCCATCGGCCCGGCCCCGGCCCTTGAATCCTATTTGAACATCTCGCGCATTTTGCAGGCCGCCCAGGCCAGCCGGGCCGAGGCGATCCATCCCGGCTATGGCTTCCTGTCGGAAAACGCGGCCTTTGCCGAGGCGGTACAGGCTGCCGGGCTGACCTTCATTGGCCCCGGCCCGCAGGCCATCCGGGCGATGGGCGATAAGGCCGCCGCCCGCGCCCTGGCCCAACAGGCCGGGACGCCGGTGGTGCCGGGCTACCAGGGGCAAGACGACGACCAGGCCCTGGCCCGGGCTGCCCGGCAGATTGGAGCGCGGCGCGGCTACCCGCTGCTGGTCAAAGCCGCGGCCGGGGGCGGCGGTAAGGGCATGCGGGTGGTGCGGCAAATGGAAGACCTGGGCGAAGCCATCGTCGCCGCTCGCCGGGAGGCCCAGCATGCCTTCGGCGACCAGCGCCTCATCATCGAACGCTACGTACCCAACGCCCACCACGTCGAATTCCAGGTCTTGGGCGACCAGCACGGGACCCTGCTGCACCTGTTCGAACGTGAATGCTCCGTTCAGCGCCGCCACCAGAAGATCATTGAGGAAAGCCCCTCTCCGCTGCTCGACCCAGCCCTGCGCCAGGCCATGGGGGCAGCCGCTATAGCCGCAGCCAGCGCGGCCGGGTACACCAACGCCGGGACGGTCGAGTTCATTGTCGATCCGACCACTCGCCAGTTCTATTTCCTCGAGATGAACACCCGCTTGCAGGTAGAGCATCCCATCACCGAACTGGTCGCCGGGCTGGACCTGGTACAGTGGCAGATCCGCATCGCAGCCGGCGAGCGCCTGTCCTTCACCCAGGCCGACCTGAGCCAGCGCGGCCACGCCATCGAGTGCCGCCTGTACGCCGAAGACCCGGCCCAGGGCTTTCTGCCCGCCACCGGCCGCCTGCTGCGTTTTGTGCAGCCGCACGGCCCCGGCGTGCGGGTGGACAGCGGCGTGACCAGCGGCGACGAGATTACCATCCACTACGATCCGATGATCGCGAAGCTGATCGTCTCGGCCGCCGACCGTCCGGCCGCCATCCAGCGAGCGCTTTCGGCCCTCAACGAAACCGTGCTGCTGGGGTTGACCAGCAACGCCCGTTTCCTGCAAGACGTGCTGCGCCACCCCGAATTCCAGGCCGGGCAGGTTTATACCACCTGGATTGAGGAGCGCTTTGAAGGCTGGCTGCCCCCCCAATGCGAGTTGCCGCCCGAAGTGCTGATTGCAGCCGCCCTGACCCAGTTGCAGGCCGCCGGGGCGCTCCCAGAGGCCGCCTCTGGCATTCCCGCCGGCGACCCCTACAGCCCGTGGCGGGCGGGCAACGCTTTTCGGTTGGCCGAAGAATAACAAAGGACAGCACGGCTATGCGCTACCGATACGAATCCAACGGCGTGGTGAATGAAATCGGGCTGGAACGGGAGGGCCAACGGTACCGGGCGCTGATCGACGGGACGCCCTTCCAGGTCGAAGTGCTGAACGCCCAGCCCGGCGAGCTAACCCTGCGGGTAGATGGTCGTCCGCTGCGCCTGTATTGGGCCGTGGATGGCAACCAGCGCTGGATCGCCCTGGACGGCTGCGCCTTCCGCCTCGACCGGCCCTCCAGGCAGAGCAGCCGGAGCGGCGCAACCGGCGCGGCCAACAGCCTGCGCGCCCCCATGCCCGCCCAGGTGCGGGCCGTCCAGGTGAGCGCAGGCGAGCGAGTGGCGCAAGGCCAGACCCTGCTCATTCTTGAAGCCATGAAAATGGAAATCCGCCTGACCGCCCCTCACGCCGGCCGGGTCACGCGCCTGCTGGCCCAGGCCGGCGAGACGGTAGGCAAGGACGCCGCACTGGTGGAACTAGAAATGGATGATGAATCATTGCTATGAGCGGCAAATATTACGACGATCTGGAAGTGGGGCAGAAATTTCGCCATCCGTTGGGGCGCACCATCAGTGAAGCGGATAACGTGCTGTTCTGCGCCCTGACGATGAACACCCAACCCCTGCACATCAACGAAGACTTCGCCGCCCAAACCCAGTTCGGACAGCGGATCGTCAACGGCATCTTTACCCTGGGCCTGGTGGTGGGATTGACGGTGAGCGACCTGACCGAAGGCACCATTCTCGCCAACCTGGGCTACGAACGCGTGACCCATCCCAACCCGGTCTTTCACGGTGATACGATTTACGCCGAGACCGAAGTGCTGGAGAAGCGCCCCTCCCGCTCCCGGCCCGAATGCGGCATCGTGCGCCTGAAACACTGGGGCCGCAAACCGGATGGCGTGGTCGTGGTAGAATTGGAACGCACGGTGTTGTTCTTAAGACGCCTATAGACTACAACAATAGACAACCGATCCCGGTTATCCTACTGTCCGTTGTCGGTAGTCAGTCGTCCGTCGTCTGTTCAAGGAGGCCAACTATGCGCGCCCGCCGCGCTCTGCTCTACATGCCAGGGGATGATCTACGGAAAATCAACAAAGCCGCCGCCAGCGGGGTGGACTGCGCCTGCCTGGACATGGAAGACGGCGTAGCCCTCAACCGCAAGGCTGAGGCGCGCCAGACCATTGTAGAGGCGCTGCAAACCATCGACTTCGGACGCACCGAGCGCCTGGCCCGGATCAACGCGGTGGGCAGCGGGTTCGAGACCGAAGACCTCTCGACCGTCCTCCCCGCCCACCCGGACGGGATCGTGATCCCCAAAGTGGAATACGCCGAGCAAATCCAATGGGTCAGCGCGCAGATCGCCGGATACGAAGACCTGTATGGCTGGCCGGTCGGGGAAATGCCAATCCTGGTGGTGGTCGAATCGGCGCGCGGCATCCTGAACCTGCCCCAAATCGCCGCAGCCGACCCACGCCTGCAGGGCATGATCTTCGGCGCCGAGGATTTCGCCGGCGACATGGGCGCCACCCGCACCCCCGAAGGCTGGGAAGTCTTTTACGCCCGCAGCGCTCTGGTGACGCACGCCGCCGCCTTTGGGCTGCAGGCCATCGACATGGTGCATATCGACTTCCACGACACAGCCGGGCTGCGCCAGGAGGCCCTGGAAGGGGCCAGGATGGCCTTCAGCGGCAAGCAGATCATCCATCCCAACCAGATCGCCCCGGTTCAGGAAGCCTTCACCCCCAGCGACGAGGCCATCGCCTACGCCCTGCGGGTGCGCCAGGCTTTCGAAGAAAATCAGGCGATTGGCAAAGGCGCTTTCGCCCTGGACGGCAAGATGATCGACGCCCCCATCCTCAAAGCCGCCGAAAAAGTGCTGGGGCTGGCCCAGGCGGCCGGAAAATTAGACTGAGCGCCGCCCGCGGCACAGTTATTGCATCCCCAGGCTGGGGAACCCTCTTATGCTGCGCATCCGCCTCCTTCACATTCTGACCCTCCTGGCTTTGCTTTCGACCCTGGGCGGGTGCAGCCTGCCAACCGGCCTGCCGATTGGTTTGCACCCCGCCGCGCCGCAGGCCGCTCCAGGCGCGACCGTGCAACCGCTCTCTACCCCGCTGCCGCCCCCGCCGCAAACCCTGGTCAGCTTCCGCGTTTTGGCCCCAGCCAATACGCCGGTGGGTGGGCTGCTGTACCTGACCCTGGTGGATGAAGTGACCGGGCTGGCCCTCAACCCACAACCCATCCCGATGGAGCCGCTGCCCCAAAAGGCCCCTACCGACCCGTTCGCCTACATCCTGACCCTGCCCGCCGCCATTGGCGCCACCCTGACCTACCGCTACGAGCGCGACCTGGGCGGGGTGCGGGTGGCTGAACACCTGGCCGACGGTTCGCCGGTGCGCTACCGTATGCTGCATGTGACCGGGCAGAGCCTGGTCGAGGATGTCATCAGCCGGTGGACCGACACGCCCTACCCCTATGCTCGAGGGCGCATCGTGGGCCAGGCGGTGGAAGCCGGCAGCGGCGCTCCGCTGCCGGGCCTGCTGATTAGCGCCGCTGGTATGCAGACCTTCAGCGCTTCGGATGGCTCCTTTCGCCTGGAAGGACTGCCCCCCGGCACGCATAACCTGGTGGCCCTTGCCCTCGATGGCGGCTACCAGACCTTTCAGCAAGGGGCGCGGGTCGCCCCGGATTCAACCACCCCGGCCCAGATCACGCTCCAGCCTGCCCCGCTGGTGAGCGTGGTGTTCGTGGCCCGCGTCCCGCCCGGCACGCCTCCGGTGGTGCCGCTGCGCATGGCCGGCAACCTGTTCGATCTAGGCAACAGCTTTGGCGATCTATCCGGCGGGATGAGCGGCGTGGTGGGCAACCTGCCAGTGATGAAAAGCCTGCCCGATGGCCGCTATAGCCTGACCCTGAACCTGCCCGTAGGGACCGACCTGCGTTACAAGTACACCCTGGGCGACGGCTTCTGGAACGCCGAACACGCCGCCGACGGCAGTTTCCGCCTGCGCCAGCTCATCGTGCCAGATCACAACGCGCTGATCGAGGACAGCATCGCCGCCTGGTATGCCGGGCCGGGGTCGGCCGAGGCTCAGCCTTCGCTGACCTTCGACGTCCAGGTTCCACCCGACACCCCGGCAGGGGAGTTTGTCTCGATCCAGTTCAACCCGCTGATCGGCTGGACGCAGCCGCTGCCGATGTGGCCGCTGGGCAATGGACGTTGGGCCTATGTGCTGTTCAGCCCGCTCAACCTGCCGGGCAACTTCAGCTATCGCTACTGCCGTAATAACCAGTGCGGCCTGGCCGACGACGCCCAGACCCCCGGCCTGTACGGGGCCGGGCGCAGCCTGACCATCAGCGGGCAGGCCCAGACCATTCACGATACGGTCAAAAGCTGGCAGCATGGATCGACGCCGGCGGCCCTGGCCAGCGCGCCGGTTATCGAGGCTGCCGGGCGCGGCGACGGTTTCGCCGCAGGGATGGCGCTAACCCCGGCCTACCGGCCATCGTGGAGCGGCCTGCTGCCCGCCGGGCTGGCCCAGGCCCAGGCAATGGGCGCCAACTGGCTCATCTTCACTCCCACCTGGAGCTATGGCCGGACCGCCCCCGGCAACGACCCGCCCATCCTGGCCCCTCTGGCCGGACAGGACCCCCTGTGGCCCGACCTGACCAGCGCCTTGCAGCAGGCCAAAGCTGCCGGGCTGAAAACGGCCCTCTTCCCCGGCCCGCGCTTTGCTATTCCCCAGGATCAATGGTGGCTGAGCGCCAACCGGGCTGACCCTGGCTGGTGGCCGGTCTGGTTCGACCAGTATCGCCTCTTCATCCTGCACCATGCCGACCTGGCAGCCCAGAATGGCGCGGCGGGCCTGGTTTTGGGCGGTGACTGGCTGGCCCCAGCCCTGCCCGACGGCGTTTTGCCTGACGGGCAGCCCTCCGGCGCGCCGACCGACGCCGAAACCCGCTGGCGCGGCCTGATTGCCGAAATCCGCAGCCGCTACTCTGGTCAACTGCTGTGGGCCTTGAGCGATACGTCGATCTTGAATCCGCCGCCTTTCCTCGACGACCTGGACCAGGTATACCTGGCCCTTTCGCTGGAGGCCGGGCAGACCTACGAAGACCGCCTGGGCCTGGGCCTGGAGGCCTGGCTGGAGGGGGTGGCCTGGCCGGTGCAGCTCACGCTGCAAAAACCGTTCCTCCTGGCCCTGGAAATCCCGGCCGGCGACGCCCCACAAGCCCAGGCCGACCGCTACCAGGAAGCCCTGCAGGCCGCCGCCGGGCGCGAGTGGATCGCCGGGGTGATCGCCAGCGGCTACAACCCCTTCGTTCGCCTGGCCGACCCTGGCCCTAACGTATATGGCAACCCTGCCCAGGAGCTGCTCAAACAATGGTTCACCCAACTGCGCGCCGCGCCCTGAACCCGCTCGTCTTGATCTCGGCCAACGCCGAATGGCGCTGTATGCGCCAGATATTCCCGCAAGCCGGGTGCGACCGCACCCCCTTCGGCGAAACGTTCACCGTCGCCCTGGAAGGCCGGCCGTTTCGCTTCCTGCACGGCGGCTGGGGTAAGATCGCCGCCGCCGCTTCCACCCAGTACGCCATCGATCATTACCAGCCCGACCTGCTTATCAACCTGGGAACGTGCGGCGGCTTTGCCGGGCAGATTGAGCGCGGCCAGATCGTGCTGGTCGAAAAGACCATCGTCTACGACATCATCGAACAGATGGGCGATTTCGATGAGCCTATCGCTCACTACACCACCAGCATCGACCTGTCCTGGCTGGCGGAACCCTACCCGCTGCCGGTGCGGCGCAGCCTGCTGGTTTCTGGCGACCGCGACCTGTTGGCCGAGGAAGTTCCCACCCTGCAGCAGCGCTATCAGGCTGTGGCGGGAGATTGGGAATCGGGGGCCATCGCCTGGGTGGCGGCCCGTAACCAGATCCGCCTGCTGATCCTGCGCGGCGTAACCGACCTGGTGAGCAGCGCCGGCGGCGAAGCCTACGGTAACCTGGCCCTGTTCGAGCAGGCCAGCCTGGGCATCATGCAGCGCCTGGCGGCTTCGCTGCCCGGCTGGGTGTAAAGATTCCGGCCTTCTTTTCTCCATAGGTGAGGGTTGCTGCGTGGCTGCGCCACGCAGCAACCCTCACCTCGTATTTCTTTCCGGGCAAAGCTGGCAGAGCCACTTCTTCTCAAGCGGGCGCAGCGCGGCTGCGCCGCACAATGCCCCCAAAGAGTACTTCTGAACCAGGATTCCACGCACCCCTGGCTGACGTTCTCTGGTACACTAGAGGTAAGGTGCTTCAATATAACCAAATTGACCGGGTCGGGGGGAACGTGAGCGCCGGGTCAACAGAAAGAACAGGAGGCGTTTGCATGTACGCTCATAAACCCAACCTGCCGCTCATCTCTCTGCGCCTGGCGCTGTTTTTGGCGCTGTTCGTTGGCCCCATGGCCCAAGCGCTCCCGGCGACCCTGGCCGCCCCGGCTGCACCCGTCGTGCAGGGGCCGGCAGTCCAGGGGCCGACCCTGTCTGAAGAGATCACCCCGTCCGAATTCAACGGCAGCCTGCTCGACCTGCCCCAGCAGACCCAGGCCCTGCAAGCCGCGCAACCGCCGCGGCCGCTCAAATACACCCCTGGAACCCGGCCTAAAGGCTCGGCTCCCTCGCTGGATCATTGGATCGACCCGATCTTGCAAGATACGCCGGTGGGGCAGACCATGCCCGGCCTGATTCGCAGCTTCGACGGCATCTCGATGGCTAGCGGCGGCAGCGGCTGGCCGCCCGATACCGTGGGCGACGCTGGCTACGCCCATTACATCCAGGCTGTCAACACTTCCATTGCTATCTTTGACAAGGCGGCCGGGAATCTCATCGCGGCCTTCACTTTCAACGATTTCTTCGCCGGAACCAACACCCCCTGCGATTACAACAACCACGGCGACCCGGTGGTAGTCTACGACCGGCTGGCCCAACGCTGGCTGATCTCCGATTTCTCGATTAACAGCCCGTATTACGAATGTATCGCCGTGTCCAAGACCAACGACCCGGTTAGCGGCGGCTGGTATTTCTACGCGGTCAAGATCAGCACAAACGCCATCAACGACTATCCCAAGGTGGGCGTATGGAACGACGCCTACGTCATTACCTTTAACATGTTCGGGCAGCCCGGCGACGTGTGGGGCGGGGCGCAGGTGTGGGCGTTCGAGAAAGCCCGCATGCTGAACGGGCAGAAGATCCAGGCTGTATCGTTTGCCATCAGCGCCGAAAGCGGCTATGGCGGGCTGCTGCCCAGCCATGCCCTCTCGGCTCCGGCGGCCGGCTCGCCATCGTATGTAGCCACTGTGAACGCCCCCAACCAACTGTTGATCTGGAAGCTTCAACCCAACTGGAGCAGCCCGGCTTCTTCAACCTTCTCCACCACGCCCTACGTCGTGTCGATTGCAAACTACGCCCTGGCCGACTCGGTCCCCCAGCCAGGCGTATCCGATCTGCTCGACAGCCTCAGCCCGCGCCCGATGATGCAGCTTATCTTCCGCCGCGCCAACGGGGTCGAGTCGCTGTGGCTGAATCATACCGTCACCAACCGGGGCGTGGGAGCCATCCGCTGGTATGAAGTGCGCTCGCTGAGCGGTTCCCCAACCCTGTACCAACAGGGGACGTATCAGCCAGACAGCAACCACCGTTGGATGGGATCGCTGGCAGTAGACCAGGATGGCAACCTGGCCGTGGGCTACAGCATTAGCAGCGAGACAATCTACCCCGGCATCCGCTACACCGGGCGGCTGGCTGGCGAGATCCCCGGCCAGCTTCCCCAGGGCGAGAATGTGCTGATCAACGGCAGCGGCAGCCAGACCGGCGTTTCGGCCTCCAACCGCTGGGGCGACTATTCAGCCATGAGCGTCGACCCAGGCGACGACTGCACTTTCTGGTATACCACCGAATACTACTCCGTCACCGGGGCCAACTGGCGCACCCGGGTTGGATCATTCAAATACCCGTCCTGCGGACAGGCCAAGGGCCAGATCCAGGGCGTGGTGCGCAACGCCGTCACCAACCAGCCGGTAGCCGGGGCGCTGGTGAGCGCCATCTCCAACAGCCAGCAGATGACTGTGCTGACCAACGAGCTTGGGGTTTACTCCATCAGCCTGGCGCCTGATATGTTCAGCCTCAAGGCCGGGCCGCTTACGCCCGGCTATCCCACTCAGGTGAGCCTGGACAATGTACCGTTGAGCGCTGGGAACGTGACCTTGCGCGACATCCTGCTCGAACCTACGCCCAACCTGGTCGAAGACAGCCAGAACGTGGTCGATCCGCTGCCGGGCTGGTTCAACAACAGCTACGCCGAGCCGGGAGAGCAAAACCTGTACCTGTTCAACGGCCTGCGTAACAATGGAGCGATCACCGCCACCCTGGTGAGCGCCAGCCTGGAAAGCCTGACCCCTGGCGTAGTTGTGACCGACGCGCTCGCGGCCTACTCCGACATCTCGGCCGGGCAAACCAGCGCCAATCTGACTCCGTTCCGCATCTCGCTGGCCTCCAACCTGACCTGCGGGCAGGAAATCCAGTTTCGCAAGACCATCACCAACAGCCTGAAGACGGTCACCCAAGACTTCAGCCTGCGGGCGGGCATCCCCACGGCCCGGGCGGCCAGCTACAGCAGCGCCTTTGAAGGCCCGGCCGACTGGACCCCCGGCGGAGCTTCGCCCACCTGGGGCCTCAGCGACGCCCTGTCTCATTCGCCCAGCCACGCCTGGGCCGATAGCCCCGCCGGCAATTACGCCGATAACAGCAACCAGTGGATCACCTCGCCGTTGTTCAACCTGAGCGGGCGTGAGGGTGTGCAGGTGCGCTTCTGGGCCCGCTATGCCCTGGAACCCGGCTACGATTACGTATACCTGGAATATTCCACCGATGGCGGCGCAAATTGGAAGACCGGCGGCGATGGGCTGGCCCTGATCAATGGGGTGCAAAACGATTGGCAAGAGATTGTGATCGACGCACCGCAGTTGAACCAGCAAAGCCAGGCGCGCCTGCGCTTCCGCCTGGTTTCGGATGGCGGCGTGAACATGGATGGCATCTATCTGGACGATCTGAGCATCACCTATCAACCGTACGTCTGCCTGTACGGCCTGGGTCAGCAGCCTGGGCTGTGGCTGCCGCTGGTCAGGAAATAGCGCAAGGCGCGCGGTATGCAACCGCTCCGGCGGCCTCGTCTGGTGATCTACCTTCTGCTGCTGGTCTTGCTGGCCGGCGCCGGGCTGCTGTTCCTTCGCCAGCGCCCGACCGGGATACCCCCATCCAGCCCCGGCCAGCCGGGCAAGGACGGAAGTATCCCGGTCGAGCGGCCGGTGCAGGCGATTGCGCTGGCTGGGCCGCTGGCAAAGGCCGAGGCCGAAATCTCTGGCCTGGGCTGGTACAGCGATACCCTGATCTTGCTGCCGCAGTACCCACAGCGTATGGCCGAGGCGGGCGGCGGGGCGCTCTTCGGCCTGGAGCGCAGCCAGATCGAGGCCTATCTGAGCCAGGCGGCCCAGGGGCAATCCCCCCTGCCGCTGCAGCCGATTCCTATTCCATTCGATAGCGCAGGGATCGAAAAACGCATCCCCGGCTTCGAGGGCTTCGAAGCGGTTGCTTTTCACAACCAACAGATTTTTCTGACCATCGAAGCCCGCAAGGCGCTGACCTGGGGCGGCTACCTGGTGCGCGGCCAGATCGACCCGGCCCTGAAAGCCATCCGCCTCGACCCGAACAGCCTGGCCGAGAACCCATCCCAGGTGCAGCAGATGAACCACAGCGATGAGGCTATCCTGGTCGATGGCGAGCGCATCCTGACCTTCTATGAATCGAACGGGGCTGAGCTAAACCCGCACGCCCACGCTTCGGTGTTCGATCTCCAGCTTACCCGCCTCGACCCGCTGCCTTTTCCACCCCTGGAATATCGCCTAACCGACGCCAGCCCACCGGACAGCCAGGGGCGCTTTTGGGTCATCAATTACTTCTACTCTGGCGACGATAACCTGCGCCCCAAGAGCGACCCGCTGGCCGAGCAGTACGGCAAAGGCCCTACGCAGGCCCGTTTCGACATCGTAGAGCGGCTGGTAGCATATCAAATCACCCCGCAGGGCATCATCCGCACCGACACCCCGCCCGTGCCGCTGCAACTACGCCCCGACGGTCTGGCGAACAACTGGGAGGGGTTGGCGGTTCTACCCGACCAGGGCTTTCTGCTGGCAACCGACAAATACCCGGCCACCATCCTGGGTTTTGTGGCTTATCCTTAAAACTGTGTTTTTCGGCTTCGCCGGTATTAGGCTGCTCCAGGGGCGAGTGGGGTAATACCGGCAAAGCCGAAAGACCATTCCAGCAATGATTTATTGAGGCGGCTATGAAATATGTGAGTGTATCCGAAATGCAGGCCATCGAGCGTGAAGCCGACCAGCAGGGCTGGGGCTACGCCCAGATGATGGAAGCGGCCGGCCGCGGGCTGGCCGAAACAATCCAGGAACGCTACGGCTACCTGGCCGAGGATGGCGCGCTGGGCCTGGTGGGAGCGGGCAACAACGGCGGCGATACCCTGGTGGCCCTGGCGGCCCTGGCGCAAGAAGGCTGGAAAGCCAACGCAGTTATCCTGCGCCCCCGCCCGGCCGACGATCCGCTGGCGGCGCGGCTGATAGAGGCCGGGGGGCAGGTGTTTTGGCTGCCCGCCCGCCTCGAAGCCGACCAACTGGCCGGCCTGCTCGCCAGGCACGGCCTGCTGCTAGATGGGGTGCTAGGCACGGGGGCGCGCCTGCCGCTCAAGCCCGACCTGGCCGAGACCCTGGGCTTCGTGCGCCGCCAATTGGCGGCCCTGGAGGCGCCGCCGGTAGTGGTAGCTGTCGATTGCCCCTCCGGCGTGGACTGTGACAGCGGCGCGGCCGCCCCGGAATGCCTGCCGGCCGAATTGACCGTTACGATGGCGGCCATCAAACAGGGGCTGTTTAAGTTCCCAGCCTATTCGCTGGCCGGGGAAATTCAGGTGGTAGGAATTGGAGTAGAAGAAAGGTTTGGCGAGACCCTGCCGGCCTGGCAGGCGGCCAACGCCTTCGTCCCCGACCTGGATTGGGTGCGGGCGGCCCTGCCGCCGCGCCCGCCCGACGCTCATAAAGGCACGTTTGGAACCGTGCTGGCCGTGGCCGGTTCAGTCAATTACACCGGGGCGGCCTGGCTTGCCGGCCAGGCCGCCTATCGCAGCGGGGCCGGGCTGGTGACGCTGGCCGTACCCGAGCCGCTGCACGCCGCCCTGGCCGGGCAGTTCCCCGAGGC
>CAYQDU010000134.1:0-11946 GCA_964416275.1 uncultured Anaerolinea sp.
CTGGGCCTCTTGCAGGGTGCAGCGATGCAGGGCCACGGTATGCACCCAGCCGACATAGCCGTCATGCTCCAGGCGTACCAGGCTCCAGTCGCCCGCTTCGTCCAGGATGCGGGCGGTCTCGCCCAGCAGCCCCTGGCTGACCCGTTCGGCCAGGCTGCGCGGCTGGCGGCGCAGATCGGTGACAGCCCGGTTGATCAGCGCCCAGGGTGTCTCGCGTTTGAGCAGCACGGTCAGCTCGTCTGTGGTTATGCTGGCCCCGGCCGACTGGACGGCCTCGGCCGCCGCCCGGTGCTGCGCCTCGGTCAGCACCCGCCCACTCAGGCGGGTCTGTCCGCTGGTCTGCGCCGCCTGGACCTCGAACAGGCCTTCGCGCTCGTCGGCGTAGCGGTCGCGTTTCAGGCGGTGGAGCGCCTCGCCGGCCGGGCTGCCCCGCCGGGTCAGGAAGTCTTCGACTTTTGTGATCCATTCCAGCAGCTTCTCGGCGTGGACAGTATGCCCCGCGCCTTCGGGAATCCAGGCTTCGGCATAGGGGATGTGCTGGGCGATGAACTGAGCGTGCCGGGAAGGGGCGTTGACCCGATCCTGCGCTCCCTGGATCACCAACACGGGCTTGTTTACCTGGGCCAACTGTTCGGGGGTGTAGTTTGGTTCGCGGATGATCTCGTCTACCGTCAGGCGCAGCAGGTCGCGCCAGTAATTCGGGCCGTGGGTGGGCGCGTGACGGCGGATCATATCGTTCATCCAATCCGGGGCTTCGCGCGCCACCCGGTCTGGGTCGAAGATGGCCGGTTCTTTCTCGATCAAATCGGGGCTGACATAGGCGTTGGCGGCCTGGGGGATGCAGGTCTGGATCACGGCGGGGTGTTCCAGCAGCGTCACCAGGGCCACGTTGCCGCCGTTACTGTGACCGATCACGTGGGCGCGTTCATACCCCAAAGCCCGGATCAGGGCGGCGGCGTCGGCGGCCAGTTCTTTGAAACTGTAGGAATGGCCGGGGTTGCTGCTCTGGCCGTGGCCGCGGCAGTCAGGGACGATCACCCGCCAGCGGCGGGCCAGCAGGGGAGCAACCAGGCCCCAATCATCCTGCCCGGTCAGGGTCGAGCCGTGGATGAGCAGGATCGGGGCCTGGCCGGGGCGCTCCTCGCCGTAGGCCTGATAATAAATGTTTGCGCCATTAATTTCGATAGTAGGCATTGGTTTTTCCTGATTTATTGGAGCTTTTTATCGTTGTGGGTGGGGGCGTTTCGCACCCTATCCACAATGATCAAGATTAACGCGCCAATCCGAGCATGGCCCGGAAAGCCCGGTAGGCGGTGGGCATATCGGGGGCGGTATATTCCACCCGCCGTTCCTGGCGGGCGGCGCCGGGCAGCACGGCCGCTTTTTCGGCCATCTCGGTCTGGACGAACTCGATGGTCAGGGTAAGCGGCGCGTTTAGCTTCAGCGGGGCGGGGGCGCGGCCCTGCTTGAAACCCTCGACCGCCCGTTTGGCCCCGGCCTGAATGTTGGCCTGCGCAACGCCAGGCGGCAGCAGTTCGGCTGCCATGCGCCCGCTGGCGGCCTTGACTACCGCCGTTTCCATGCCGGGCCACAGGGCGGCCGCCTCGGCGCAGGCGGTCTGATCGCCAGAGATGAAAATCACCGGGGCGTCAAAATGCCCGCATACCGCCCCGTTCAGGCCGATCTCGCCGCACAGCTCGCCGTTGAGCCATAGGTGAAATACCCGCTCGTCCGACCAGGTATGCTCGAGAATGGCGTTTTCGGCCCCGATCTGGGCGTGGTAGCCCACGTACATCACTGCGTCTACACCCTGGTCGATGCCCTGCACCATCGAGAAGGGGGCCGGGGAGCCGCTGTTCAGGCGGGCGCGTGGGTCGAGGTCTTCGATCAGGATATTGCGCCCATTGTTATGCCCGTCGCTGACGATCACTTCGTCGGCCCCGCCCTCGAAGGCCCCCCGGATGGCGGCATTGACGTCGCCGGTCATCAGGCGGCGGAAGCGGGCGTATTCGGGGTGGTTGGGGTTGACGTGATCCCAACACACCACGCCCGAAATCCCCTCCATATCGGCTGCAATCAAGATTTTCATAGCGTTTTTGGATGCTCCTTCTATAAGCGTTTCATTTTTGTAGGTGATGGCTGCACAGCCGCCATCACCTACAGACAAAATCGGCTTTTCCGCCGAAGGCGGGAATTTTTCTGTACTTTTGGGGAAATGTGTGGCGTAGCCACACATTTCCCCAAAAATGGCGCCTCTGATCCGACGAAGCCGGGAGAGCCAAATTTTTGTGGGCGCCGGCGGCGTTTGATCTCAGAGAAAATCTTGCAGTTCAATCGCCCGGAAGCTGCGGGGCCGCTCCGCCAGGGCGGCGGCTGAAATCGGGCAGGATGGGCGGGTTTTGTTCCAGCAGGCGCAGGGCCTCCTGGATGGCTCGCTCAAGCTGCGGGTCGCGGCCCTGGGCGTAGTCTTGCGGGCGGTTATCTACTTCGATGTCAGGTTCGGCGCCATAGTTTTCCACCGCCCAGCCCACATCGGGGAACCAGAAGGCGTGTTCCGGCTGGGTGGTCACAGTTCCATCTACCAGGCGCAGGCTGGGGCTGATGCCCACCACCCCGCCCCAGGTGCGTTTGCCTACCAGCGGGCCGAGCTTCATCAGCTTAAAGGCGTGCGAGAAAATATCGCCATCCGACCCGGCGTATTCGTTGGTCAGGGCCACGATCGGCCCGGCGATGGCGTACAGGGGGTACGGTTCGGGTATCTGCATCCAGCGCGAGGTGACGTAGGCCAGGCGGCGGCGGGCCAGCTTTTCCAGGATCAGTGACGAAACATGCCCGCCGCGGTTGAAGCGCACGTCGATAATCAGCCCGCTGCGTTCTACCTCGCCCAGGAAGCCGCGGTGGAATTCGGCGTAGCCCTCCGGCCCCATATCGGGAATATGCACGTAGCCGATGCGCCCGCCGCTGCCATCGTGGACGGCGCGCCGGTTGGCCTCCACCCATTCGCGGTAGCGGGCCGGGGCCTCGCTCACCAGGGTGCGCACGATCACCGTGCGGGTGGCCTGCTGAAACTCCTCCAGCGACAGCTCCGAGACGGGCCTGGCCCCGGAAAGCAGGGTCAGGGTCACTTCCTCGCCGGCCAGGTTCACCAGGGCCATGCCGGGCGAGATGGGTTGGGTCAGGCGTTGGCCGTTGATCGCCAGCAGCAGGTCGCCCACCTGGGCCTGCACGCCCGGCTGGCACAGAGGCGAATCGCTGGTTAGATCCCACGCGTCACCCTGGTGGATGGCGGTAATCCGCCAACTGGCCGAGGCGGAGTCATAGCTGAAATCGGCTCCCAGGTGGCCCTGGAGGTAGCGCGGCTCGGGGCGGTAATCGCCGCCGTATTCATAGGCGTGAGAGGTGCCTAACTCGCCCTGCATTTCCCACATCAGATCCGAGAACTCAGCCCGGCTGCCCACCCGGTCGACCAGCGGGCAGTAGCGTTCGTAGACCTCCAGCCAGTCGATGTGGGCCATGTCGGCGGTCCAGAACTGATCGCGCTGCATGCGCCAGGCCTCGCGGTACATCTGCCGCCATTCCGCGATGGGCATAACCGGCACTTTCACCCGCCGCAGGTCGAGCCAGCCGCTGCGGCGCGAGAAGGGGGCCGCATCATTGGCGGGCTTGGCCCCGGCTTTGATCACCCGCAGGCGGTTGCCAGAGCGGTAGATCAGCATGCGCCCGTCGAGCGAGAGGCGGAAATCGGTCACGCCGGTGGTGAGCATCTCCTCGCGGCGGTCGGCCATGTTGTATAGGAAAATCGCCCCATCCACGAACGGTTCGCCGGGGCCGGTGGATTGATCCAGGGCGCCTTCGAGCGGGTAGCGGGTGTACAATACGTCGCCGTCCTTGTCGCCCAGGATGCGCCCAAACAGGCCCTCGTGCACCGGGAAGGCGATGATGCGATCCTGAATGCCGTCCAGGTCGATCACCAGCGTGTCTTCGGATGGGGGGGCGGGCGCTTCGGGCGCGGGGGCAGGTTGAGCGGCCGGCGCGGCGCCTGAATCGGCCGCCGGCCCGGCGGGCGGGAAGACTTCAGCCTGCCCAGGCGGGGCCGGGCGGGCCTGGGCATCTTGGGGAGCGGCGTCGGGGTCTTCGGCGGGCGGGGCGTCTTTGGCCGCTTCTTCGTCTTCATCGTTGAGGCGCGGCCGGGGGATGAAAGGCGACTCCTGGTCTTTGCGCAGGGTAATCAGGTACGGGCGGGCCGCGCGGGGAAAGCTCAACTCGAAGTGCAGGGCGTCGTAGACCGGGTTGAAGGTGCGGTAGGAAATAAAGTAGATGAAACGCCCCTGCGGATCAAAGGCGGGGGCCACGTCGCGCAGCACCGGGCGGGTGAGCGGGGTGACCGAGCCGTCGGCGGCCCGCCACAGGCGCAGCCCGGCGATCTCCAGCGACAGCGAGACGCTGTAGGCCAGCCATTCGCCATCCGGCGACCAGTTGAAGCCGCCAATGGCAAACGCCTGGCCCCGGTCAATCGGGCGCAGCTCGCTGGTTTTGAGGTCCAGCACCATCAGCTCGTAGCGGTGGTTGCTGAAGGCAATCTGGTCTTTGCGCGGGTTGACCGCCAGGTCCAGCGGGCGGCCAATGTCCAGGCCGGGGTACAGGGTCGGCTTGCCATCCAGCGGGTTGGCCGGGAAGATCACAAACGTTTCTTCGCCTGATGCGTCGGTGACGGCCACCAGGCGCTTCCCGTCGGATAACCAGTGCGGCATGCGCACCCGGATGCCGGGGTAGCTGGCCTCATCAGTGGGGTCGGTCTCTTGAACTTTGTGCTGCACCACCGCGCCTTCCCAGTTGGGGAAGGTGAACAGCTTGCCGCGGACGGTGATGGCGGCGGCCTGGCCGTGCGGGTGCAGCGCCCAGCTTTCCAGGTAGCCGAAGCTATCGACGAATTTGCGGTTGCGCTGGACGCGCGGCGAGCGATATTCGACCGGGATGATACCGGTCTCCTCGGTCAGCGGGTTGTACAGGTACAGGTCGGCTCCGGCGTGGTAGACGATGCGCCGCCCATCGGTGGACGCGTTGCGGGCGTAGTAGCGGCTGTGTTGGGTGTGGCAGCGCACATCCTCGCCGGCCGGGGTGCAGGAATACAGGTTCCCCACGCCTTCGTGGTCAGAGATGAAATAGATGCGTCCGGGGCCATCGTCCAGGCTGATCCACATAGGCGAGGCCAGGTTGCCCAGGTCGAGCAGAATATGCTGGAAGTCGCCATCGCCAGCCAGGTCGATCCAGAACTGGCCCACCGTGCCGCCCCGGTAGCGTTTCCAGCGGGCCGGGTCTTCGGTGTTGCGGCCCAGCAGTGTGCCGCCGTGCGGCCCCAGGACGAGGGCGCGGGCCGGGCCGAGGGCCAGGCGTTCCAGCGTCCCGCCGTCTGGGTGGATCGTATAGAGTTGGGTACTGCGCTGGTACCATTGCCCGGCGTTGTTGGCGAACAGGATCGCTCCTTCGGGGGTCCAACCGGCGGTAAGGCACACGCTGCCGCCCAGGAACGTCAGGCGGCGGGCTACGCCGCCCTCGGCCGGCATGACGTAAATCTCGGCCTGGCCCTCCTCGCGGCCTACGAAGGCCACCAGCTTGCCGTCCGGCGAAAGCCACGGGCGACTGACCTCGCCCAGGTTGGCCGTCAGGCGACGCGCCAGGCCGCCTGCGGCCGGAACCGCCCACAGGTCGTCTTCGCTGACAAACAGGACCGTGTCCTGATGGATGGTTGGATGTCGATAGTAACCGGAAGTCATCGTTTTTTCATCCTATGAAACCAATAAATCGCCCAGAAAGTTTACCATATTTAGAGGTCGCCCTGCGAAGGTACCACCGTATTAAACCGTGGAACAGGTATGACGCTCTCCGAGCGCCTTCCAAAACAGATGTTACGTGGATTTTGGCGCGCTTCGGACGCCAAAACCCACGCTGAACCCTCTTTCGGCGAAACTTGCCAGTCACCTTCACCCCGGTTGATTGGGAAGCTCCCCCAGCGAAGCCCTTCAGACTTCGCAGGGAAAATTTCTGGCTCTTCCGTCGAAGACGGGAATTTTCTATGTAGGGGTTGTGGCGTGACCACGCCACAACCCCTACATAGAACTTCTTTCACGGCGAAGCCGGAAGAGCCGAAGATGTTTAACTATGTTATGATTTGGTCTATGCAGGTAAACTTTGGCTTGACTGCCGGCGCGCAGCAATGAAGCTGCGCCTGTTTTCCGCCCTGGCGGGGCTGGCCCTGCTGCTGGCGGGCGTTTCCGTCCGGCCAACGGCGGCCCCGGCGCTGTGGCAAAACCTGGCACCCGGCATTGACTATCGCGAGTTCTTCCTGCCGGGGCCGAACCACGTTTACGTTACCCGCCTCGACCGGCGCGAGCCGCGGGCCATTCTGGAGAGCAGCCTGGGCCAGGGCCGCCTCAGCGGCGGGGCCGAAACGGTGCGCCAGCAGGCCGAACGCTACGATCAGGCCCTGAACGCCTGGGGCGGCCAATGGGGGGCGCGCAACCAGGTGATTGCCGCCATCAATGGCGCTTACTTCGATACCCTCACCGGCGCGCCGTGGAGCGGGCAGGTCCAATCGGGCTGGTACGTTCAGCGCTTTAACGATCGCCAGAACAGCAGCGGCTTTGTGTGGACCCTGGACCGACGAGCCTTCATTGGCACCTGTGTGCAGCAGCGGGCGGCAAAACAGACTCTCACCCTGCCGGGCCAGGGGGCAATCCGCTTCGATGGGATCAACACCCCGCCCGGCAAAGACGATCTGGTGATCTTTACGCCTCAGTACGCCGCCGCGGCGCCCCTGCTGGAGAAAGGCGCGCCGGGTATGGATGTGCTGGTGGCTCTGCCCACTCCGCTGTGGATTATGCCTGAGCCGGACGCGGTGCGCGGCGTGGTGCGGGCGGTGTATGAGGATGGCGGCGCGCCGCTGCCGTTCGATCATATCGTGCTGGCGGCGCGCGGTCAGGCATACCAGGCGCTCAAGGGCAAGCTCAAGGTGGGCGATCCGGTGAGCATCTCGCAAGAACTGCGCCACCTGACCAGCGATTGCCAGCGGCCCCGCCCCGAAGGCTGGACCAAGGCTTACGCCAGCGTTTCTGGTGGGTATATTTTCTTGATGGATGGCGTCATCCAACCGCAGGGCGACCTGGGAGCTATTCTGCAAAACCCGCGCACGGCCATTGCCCTGAACGAGCGCTACGTTTTCTTCGTGGTGGTGGATGGGCGCGACCGGCTGCGCAGCCTGGGCATGAGCATGGTCGAGCTGGCGACGTTTGCCCAGATGCGCCTGGGGGCCGAATGGGGCATCGCCCAGGATGGCGGCGGATCGTCTACGCTGGTGGTCAACGGGCGGGTGATGAACCGCCCCAACGCCAACCTGCTCGACCGGGCCCCGGCGGACGGCGCTCGGCCAACCGCCGGCCCCGTGAGCGACCCGCCGGTGATCGAGCGGGCGGTGGCGAACGGGATGCTGATGGTGGTCGTCCAGCCGGCCGAATTCTCGCATCGCTTCCGGGCGGGTCAAACCCTGCGCCTGGCGGATGGCCCGGTGAACCTGCGCCTGGGGCCGGGGACAAACTATGCCGTCATTCATGCTTTCCCCAGCGGCAGCCTGGCCGTGGTGCAGGAGCATGCTCTCAACGGCGTGCTGGCGAAGGGCTACCATTGGTGGCAGGTGGAAATTGAGACCCAAACCGGCTGGGTGGGAGAGAATTTTTTGAGGGACGATTGATGATGGCTGGTCGATGGTGGTCTATCGTTTAGGGTCTGTGGTCTACCAAGGAGGGTGGCGTGAATTTCGATCTGAACGACGAGCAGCGGATGTGGCGGGAAGCGGTGCATGACTTCGTGGCGCGGGAGGTGAGACCCCTGGCGCATGAGGTAGACGAAGAAGCCCGCTTCAATTGGGAGGCGACCCGCAAGATGGGGCCGCTGGGCCTGCTGGGGCTGAATGTGGCTGAGGAATGGGGCGGGGCAGGGGTCGATCCGCTCAGCGCGGCCATCGCTATCGAAGAACTGGGGTGGGGCTGCGGCAGCACCGCCCTGGCGATTGCCGCCCATAACGGCTTGGGCTGCGCGCCGATCAATCTATTCGGCGCGCCAGAGCAGAAGGCTCGCTTTCTGCCCGGCGTGGTCAGCGGGCGGAATGGGCTGGCCGCCCTGGCTCTGACCGAGCCGGGGGCCGGGTCGGACCTGCGCGGCGGGGTGCGGACGCGGGCTGTGCGCCAGGGTGACCAGTGGGTCATCAACGGGGCTAAGATGTGGTGCACCAACGCCAGCCTGGCCGATTACATTATCACCCTGGCGCGCACCGATCCAGACGGCGGGTCGCATTCGTTGAGCATGTTAATCGTACCGACCGCTACGCCGGGGCTGAGCATCGGCCCGGCCGAGAAGAAGATGGGCCTGAAAGGCTCGCCTACCCACGCCGTAACTTACCAGGATGTGCGCGTGCCGGCTGACAATCTGTTGGGGCCGGAAGGGGCCGGGCTGCGCCAGGCCCTGCAGGCGCTGGACGGCGGGCGGGTGAGCATTGGAGCGCTGGCGGTGGGGCTGGCCCAGGCCGCCTACGAGGCCGCCCTGGCGTATGCCAGACAGCGCGAAGCCTTCGGCCAGCCGATTGCCAGCTATCAGGCCATCCAGTGGATGCTGGCGGACGCGGCGGTGGAGATCGACGCCGCCCGGCTGATGGTCTACCAGGCCGCCTGGCTCAAAGCTGAGGGGCGGCTCTTCACCCAGGCCGCGGCCCGCGCCAAGCTGTTTGCCACCGAGATGGCCGAGCGGGTGTGCCGCAACGCCATCCAGGTGCATGGCGGCTACGGCTACAGCCGCGAATACCCGGTAGAGCGTATCTACCGCGACGCCCGCCTGATGACGATTGGTGAAGGTACCAGTGAAATCCTGCGCCTGGTCATCGCCCGCGAGGCGCTGAAATCATAATCTTTCGGGGATTTGGTCGCCCGAAGGACGACCAAATCCCCGAAAGATCTTATCCTTAACATCAGTAGGGGTGGGTTTCACAAACTTCGAAAATGAGGCAGAGGTACTATTTTGGGGGAAATGGGTGGCGTAGCCACCCATTTCCCCCAAAATAGAAAATCCCCGCCTTCGGGGGCGCGGCGCAGCTTTCCAACCCGCCAGTCGAAGCGGGCGGTGGAACCTGCCACTCTCCCAGCGGGGAATTGGTCAGAGGAACCGGCTTGTCGCTATATTCGCCCTGGTAGATCGGCTGCGGGCCGTTCCGCCCTACCACCGTCAACTGGCGGCCGGTGGCGGGCGTTTGGCTTGTCCAGGCCAGGTATTCGCCATCTGGCGACCAGACCAGCCCGTCCGGCCAATTGGGGGTCGAGAAGAAGCGGGTTGGGTCGCCGGTTTCCAGGTCAAAGAGATAGACCCCAAAGCCCTTATCCCCGGCGCCAACGATCGCCAACGTCTGCCCATCGGGCGCGAAGGCGATCTGCTGCGCCATTTGGATCGGCAGGTTGCGCTGGCTGAGCGGGCGCAGGTCAGTCAGGTCGATCCAGCGCACAGCCGGCATGACCTGGCCGGAGAGCAGCGATTGGCTGGTGTAGGCAATGCGCCGACCATCCGGCGAGCGGGCGCAGGTGAGCATCCAGGGGTTGCCGAACAGCGTCCGTCCCAGGCGCAGGCTGCCCAGGGTTGGGTCTTCGGCAAAAATCTGCACCCGCACTTCATTTTGGTACAGGTCGAAATCGGGCGGGTAGAGAAACGACAGCGCCAGGCGGCCAGGGTCGAACCCGGCGGGTGGGCGCTGGGCCGCCTCGCCAGGGTCGGGCAGGCTGGCCTGGCCAGGCGACCCGACCCCGGCGGCTTGCG
Source organism: uncultured Anaerolinea sp. (assembly GCA_964416275.1). GTDB lineage: Bacteria > Chloroflexota > Anaerolineae > Anaerolineales > UBA4823 > RBG-16-57-11. Next base: position 9,850 of record CAYQDU010000134.1, read on the forward strand.
GTGGATTCATAGCGGCCAGGGCCGGGTCGCGTAACCGGCCCTGGAACTCGCTGATCTGCTGGGGGTCTTCCAGGTCGAACAGGCGCTGATCGGTGAAGCCGACGTCGAACGAGATATGATCCATCTGCATTTCCACGATCACCTGATCGGGGACGGTGGGCGAGAAATACTGGCCGCGCAGTACGGCCAGGTTGGTCCGGTCGAGCCACAGGCGGGCCAGGCTGCGCCCGTCGCCTAAGCGCACATCCACAATCAGCGCCGGGCGGCGGGCCACTACATCGGTCCCTACCGGGCGCAGTTCCAGATTGGACGGCAAACGCGTTTCTTTGCCGGGCGCTGGGGCAAAGGGAAACAACTGTCTCAGCTCAGGCAGGTTTGCTTCAGTGGTGGAATTTTTGAAGGAACCGGAATAGGAGAGCGACACGCGGGTGGGGGCAGCCTGGCCGGGGGCAAAGATAAAGCCGTTCACCCGCCCATCCTGGCCAATCCAGACTCGCTGCGGCGCTCCGCCCAGCGGCCCGCTGACCAGGCGCAACTGGTTGCCGCTGATCCAGAACTGCACCCGTTGGTGGCGATCTGCGCCCAGGTAGCCGGGGCCGCCGTGGAAGGTTAGCACGGCCTCGCCCCAGGCGGTGTTCCACAGCCAGGTCGAATAAGACAATCGCTCGCTCAACGACAGTGGGGTAGCGCCGGCCGGCAGGGTGGGCAGCGGCTCGACGGTGCGCACCGGGGTGGGAGTAGGCCAGGGGGTGGGCGTGGCGTAGGGTAAGACTACCGCCTGCACCCCGCCAGCCGCGCCGGGCGTAGCCGGGGCCGCCTCGACGATGCGAGTAACAATCTGCGTGACCAGGCCCGGCGGGCTGTCTTCCGGCTCGGAGGCCGGGAACAGCCGGTTGGCGATCAGGATCAGCCCGGCAACCGCCAGAATCAGCAGCCCCACCCACACGACTTCGCGCAGGGTGAGCCAGCGGCCCAACCGAAAACCCTGGCGCTCGGCCTGGACGGCCAGCGCGTCGGCCAGGGCTTCCAGATCGACCTGCCCGGCGGCCGGAGGCGGATAGCGGGCCGAGAGCGCAGCCCGCCAGTCGCGCTCCAGGTCGGCGGCAAAGGCTTCGTCTATTTCCCAACCGGCCTGGCGCAGGGTTTCGGTCGGCTGTTGATCGGCCTGCTCCAGCAGGGCGGCGATGACTTCTGGCGGAACGTCCAGCACACTGGCGATAGTCTTGGTCGAGAGGCGGCCGAAGGCGTGCAGGGTAATCGCCAGCGGCGGCCAGGCCTCCCGGCGAGCGGGACGGGGAAAGGCCAGCAGGGCGGCCTGGTAGAACCAGGCGGTAACGTCCATGCCGCTGCGGAATCGATAGCGGTTTTGCGTTCCGGCTACGAACGCCTGGCGCGCCAGGCGCTCTCTGGCGATGGGATCAGGCTCCAAAGCCTGCGTAATCTGGAAGATCGGCGGATAGAAGGTGTGGAGCAGGGCCTCGAGGACGACCGGCGCCTCGACCTGGCTGCTTTGCAGCGCCCATTCCAGGTCGGAAGCCAGGCCGGGCGTCTCGAACGACAGGTTCAGGCTCGGCCCCCGCTCTCGGTCAGGGTCAATCATGGGGCGGCGGCGGAGGCGGTGGCCTGGTCGAGCAGCTTCCAGTGATCGAACGGCCAATACACAACCAGCGCTTTGCCCATGATGTTGCTGACCGGGACCATGCCCCATTGGTGCGAGTCGGACGAATTGTTGCGGTTATCGCCTAACACGAACACCTGGCCTTCCGGCACGGTCCAGATTCCGTTGTAGTTTGGGGCGGCTTTCAGGTAGCCTTCTTGCAGCAGCTGGTCGTTGACGTAGACGTTGCCGCCAGCGATGCGCACCGTATCGCCGGGTAGGCCGATCACGCGCTTGATGTAAGGCTCTTCTACCTGGTTCAGGGGCGGATGGAACACCACCACGTCTTTGCGGTGCATTTCTCCCATGCGGTAGGCCAGCTTGTTCACCAGCACGAAATCGCGCTCGTACAAGGTAGGCTGCATGCTGATCGACTGAACCCGGATGCGGGCCGTGGCGGTGTCGATTGCCAGGAACAGGATCAGGGCCAGGATAGCGGT
>CAYQDU010000135.1:0-11829 GCA_964416275.1 uncultured Anaerolinea sp.
CTTCGACTTGAGCGTTGCCAGCCAGTGGGCCGCCAGCTACCCAACCACGATTGGCCCGCTGCAGCCGGGCGCCAGCCAGGTGGTGCATGTGAGCATTCAGGTGCCGGCCGGGGCCCAAGATGGGGCTGTCAGCCAGGCCTCGGTAACGCTCGCCTCGCAGGGCAGCCCGAACGCCCAGGCTACGGCGACGCTGACCACCACCGCCGATTCGTCGGTAGCGCCGGCAGTGATTATTTTCTTACCGGTAATTGTGCGCTAGGCGCTCAACAAGCGCCTTCAAGGAACGGCGAAGCTTGCCAGTCACACCCACCCCGGTTGAGTGGATGGCTGCCCCCGGCTTTGCCGTACTTTGGTTCTATTGGGGCGAATTCTAACAAGTTTGTCAGGCTGTTATCATCTTTCTGTGACATAATCCGCCACGCACGAAAGATCGAACTTTTGTGCGACTTACAGATACTTTACGAAAGGTGGATTGTATGTCTGTTAGAATGGTACGTTTTGTTGTCTTGCTGGCTTTACTGTTCGCCCCCCTGGGCCTTCAGTAGCCCATCCAGGCTGCCGCTGAGCCGCCCACCCCAACCCCGGCGCTGGAGCCAGTCGCTGCGCCGGCGCTCGAAACGCCCGGCGTGGACGCTTCCCTGTCGATAACGGCGACGCTGCCTGTGACGGAAACGGTTCCGTTCGCCGGGCTGCAGGAACCGGCCGGCGCCTTTACCGTCAACAGCGCCGAAGACCTGCCGGATGCCGCCCCTGGCAATGGAAGCTGCGCCGCCAGCAACGGTAAATGCACCCTGCGCGCGGCTGTGATGGAGGCGAACGCCAAAAGCGACGCCGATACGATCAACGTTCCGGCGATGACCATTCTCCTCGGCTCGGAACTTTCAGTGATCCAGCCGGTGACGATCAAGGGCGCCGGCCAGGCGGCCACCATCCTGGATGGGCGCAGCGCTACACGCGTGCTGCGCTTCGCGGCCCGCTCTGGCACGCACAGCGTGTCTGATCTGACCATCCAGAATGCGGTCAACAATTCCACCGACCAGGTGGAGCGCTACGGCGGGGGCATCTTCTCGCAGGCCAGCCTGCACGTCACGAATGTGACGGTGAAGAACTGCAAAGCCTTCGAGGGCGGCGGCATCTACAACCGCTATTACTTCCCTGGCGATGAGCCTTCTGGCCCGCACACCCTGTGGCTGACCAACGTGAGCCTGCTCAACAACCAGGCCACCGCCACTGTGTCGTACTTCGGGGCTGGCGGCCTGTTCAACGGCAGCAACCTGTACGCCGATGGATTGAAGATCAGCGGCAACTCTGCCCCTACCCAGGGCGGTGGGTTCCTGAACAATACCGATCCGCAGTACAACCTGACCGTGCAGATCAAGAATTTTGAGATCAGCAACAATACCTCGGTGGACGGCGGCGGGGTGGACGTAGACCTGGGTACGGTGACGTTCACCAACGGCAAGATCAGCGGCAACACATCGAACTGCTGCCGCCCGGCCCCGTATGCCAACCAGGCCACCGGCGGCGGCGGCATCTACTCGAACGAAGGCGTGATTACCCTGACCAACGTGCAGATCGCCAACAACAAGGCCACCCACCCGCGCGGCTACGGCGGTGGAATCTACAATTCCGAGCGCATGACCCTGGTCAACGTGTCGCTGACGGGCAACTCGGCCGCCCTGGGAGCGGCGATCCACAACGGCAACTACCTGGGCAAGGCCAATCAGTTGAGCCTGACCAACGTGACCATCAGCGGCAATACAGCCACCCTGCTGCCCGGCGGAACCACCGCCGAGGGCGGGGCGATCTTCAACGTCCAGGCTGGGGTGGTGGCAGTGGTCAACTCGACCATCACCCAAAACTCGGCCCAGTTTACCGGCGGCATCACGAACTACGACCGCGCCGGCGCGGTCAGCCTGATTAATACCATTCTGGCTGGGAACAGCGACGAAGGCAAAGCCCCCGACTGCTCTGGAACGATCACCTCGCTGGGCAACAATCTGCTGGGCGACACCGACGGCAGCCGGGCTAAGACTTGCTCGCTGGCGCTCAAGGCTGGCGACAAGGCCAACGTGACCAACGCCGTGACGCCTCTGTTGTTAAGCCATACGGTGCTGAACTCCACCGCCCTGGGTATCCAGGCTGCGCTGGCCTACTTTCCGCTGCAGGTGGGCAGCCCGGCCATCAACGCCGGATCGAACACCCAATGCCCGGCTACGGACGAGATCGGGGCCAAGCGTCCCTATAATCAGACCTGTGACATCGGGGCGATTGAGTTTACTGGCTCGTCAGCGCGCTATAAATCGATCTACTTCCCGGTGGTGCGTAAATAGGTAGCCCGCCACCCAACCGGAGTACGGGTGACTGGCAAGCTTCGCTTGAAGGTGGGGGGCGCCCGTAATAAGGCTGTGAAGTTTTGGCGGGAAAAATTATGAAGAGGGAGTTTACAGATGGCGCCGTCATCTGCAAACTCCCTCTTCTAGTCAGGGTCTACCGGCGCAGTCGGAAACGTTCCAGTACTTTTTTTATTGATGAGAATGGTCTATAATTCCAGCGGTTACGCCCACAACTTGATTTATTGGGGTGATTGTTCATGCTAGATCCGCAAGTGCATCGATTAACGCCTGCCCAAATTGAAGTCATGACCCAGGCCCTGGGCAACGCTTACCTGGGCCATGAACCGCCGCAGAGCCAGGAAGCGCGCCTGTTCTTCGAGAACGAAATCTTCCGCCGCTATCATCAATCGCTGGAGCATGCCGTTCCCTGGGTGGCCCGCCAGATCGATCTGCGCGGCAAGACGATCCTGGACATCGGCTGTGGGTCGGGGTCCAGCACCTCGGCCTTTGCCCATTTTGCCGGGCAGGTGATCGGGTACGACATCAACGAGGTCGTCTTGCGGGGGGCGCGGGCCAGGGCCGCCGCCCTGGGCCAGACGAACGTTCGCTTCTTCTGCATCTCGCCCGACCGCCTGACCGCCGCCCTGCGCGAAAACCACTCCCAAGGAGTCGATGTGGTGCTGCTGTTCGCTGTGCTGGAACACTGCACCCCGCTTGAATGCCTGGACCTGCTCGAAACCGCCTGGAGCCTGCTGCGCCCCGGCGGGCTGCTGGTGGTGATCGAGACCCCCAACCGCCTGACTTACCGCGACGAGCATACTACGCTGCTGCCGTTCTTTCACCTGCTGCCGCCGGAGATCGCGCTGCGGTATTACCCTTACAGCCCGCGGGCCGAGTTCGTCCAGACCATGCAGCAGGCGGCAACGGTTTCCCCCGCCGCCCTGCAGATGGAACTGACCCGCCAGGGGAAGGGCATCAGCTATCACGAATTTCAACTGGGCCTGCATGAGGTAGACCTGGGCAATCTGCTGGTGAGCGACGGGTATGAGCCGGAGATTTTGCGCTGGATGCCCGGCGACCTGGAGGAAAAGCTGCTGCAAACCTACTTCATCAACCAATCGCTGGATATTCCCATCGGCTTTGCGCGCCATGTGCTGAACCTGATCTTCCGCAAGCCGCTCGACCCAGCGGCGCCCAACCCGGCCAGAGCGCAGCTTGCCCTGCGCAGCCGCTTGCCTTACCTGACCAACTACCTGGATCTGGAAGCGACCTTTGTCAAGACCCGCCGGTTGGACACCCCGGTGGGCCTGGCCCGTTTTGTCTTACGCCTGTTTTGGCGCAAAGCGCTGCGCCTGGGACGGGGCGGCAAATGAGCGCAGAAACCCGCTCCTCAGGTGTTCCGCCGGCCGGAGAATCTCAACCGCCAGTGCAGCGCCCCGGCGCGTTTTCGGCCCTGCGCCACCGCAATTTCCAGTTGTATTTCAGCGGTCAGTTGATCTCGGTGGCCGGAACGTGGATGCAGGTCATCGCCCAGGGCTGGCTGGTGTATCAGATCAGCCATTCCGAACTGATCCTGGGGGTGGTGGGGTTTGCCTCGGCCATCCCGGCCCTGATCCTCTCGCCCTTTGGCGGGGTGGTGGTCGACCGGGTGTCCAAGCGCAGCCTGCTGGTGGCAACCCAGGCGTTCGCCATGCTGCTGGCCTTCACCCTGGCCTGGCTGGCTTTTTCGGACCGGGTGCAGGAGTGGCACATAATCGTGCTGGCGGCCTGCACGGGCATCTTCAATGCCTTCGACGCCCCCGCCCGCCAGGCGTTTGTGGTCGAGATGGTGGGGCGAGAAGACCTGACCAATGCCATTGCTCTGAACTCGATGATGTTCAACGCGGCGCGTGTCATCGGCCCGGCCCTGGCCGGGGTTCTGCTGGCGCTGCTGGGCGCGGCCTGGTGCTTTCTGATTAACGGAATTTCGTTCTTCTTCGTGATCGCCGGGCTGCTGCTGATGCGCCTGCCGCCGCATCCCCGCCATGAAGGGCCGATCTCGCCCTGGTCGCAGCTGCGCCAGGGGTGGGAATACGTCACCCAGCGCTCGGAACTGAGCGGGCTGATTTTGATCGCCTTAGTCTTCAGCTTTTTCAGCATGTCGTACAGCTCGATCTTGCCGGCCTTTGTCGACCGGGCGCTGCACCAGGACGCTTCGGCCTATGGCTGGATCAACGCTCTGACGGGCATGGGGGCCGTCACCGGGGCGATTATCCTGGCGGGCTTCAGCCATCGCATCCGGCGCGGGCGCTGGCTGCTGGCCGCCACCCTGTTGTTCCCGGTGACCCTGATGCTGTTTGCCATTAACACCCGCTATGGGCTGGCGCTGTTATTGTCGTATGGATTAGGGGTGGGCTTTATGCTCCAGTTCACCCTGGTTAACACCCTGCTGCAGTTGCGGGTCACCGACGCTATGCGCGGGCGGGTGATGGCGTTGTATACGATCACCTTTTCCGGCTTCGCCCCCTTTGGCAACCTGCTCACCGGCTGGTTGGCCGAGCAGTGGGGCCTGGCCCCGGCTATCGTCTTTGGCGCGCTGATGGCCCTGCTGCTGACCCTGGCGCTGCTCCAGTTCATCCCCAGCCTGCGCCGCCTGGACGAGCCGCACGGGCCTAAAACAGCACTTTGAAGGCCAAACGGCGGCCCAGACCCTGGCCGCTTGCCAGGCTGAACCACAACCGGGTGAGGTTATCGACCAGCGCCGCCTGGTCGGCCCCGCCTACCCGAATCGGGCGCAGGCCCACCGCTCCGATCAACTGCTCGACGCTGGCGCGGGCCGGGCCGTCCGGCCCGCAGTACAACAGGTCGGCCTGGGTATCGCCAAACTGCGGGTTCTCAAAATTCTCCCAGCCGAGGCTGTTGAAGGCTCGAAAGACCTGGGCCGAGGGAGCGTAGCGGGCGAAGGTCTCCAGGCTGTTCATCGACGCTCCGCCCATCCGGTTGGCTGCGTCGATGATGATCTTGCCGCCCAGGGCCTGGGCGTTTTCCTGGATGGCGGCGTCCATAGCCGGGCCAGGAATGGCGAACAGAACCACCTCGCCGCTCTCGATGGCTGCGCCCAGGCTGGCGAACCGGGCGGCCTGGCTCAGCCGGGTCGGCAACTGGGGGTCGCGTGGGTCGCGCACGCCGAACGTTACCCCATGCCCGGCCTGGATCCACTTCTTACCGATCGTACCGCCAATATGCCCTGCACCTAAAACCGCGATATTCATTGATTTCTCCTCGCTGTCTAATAGGAAATGGCGCCATCCCACTCAACCGTGGTGGAGGTGACTGGCAAGCTTTGCTCGCCAGGAGAGATAATTAATCGTGGATTTTGGCGCACGAAGTGCGCCAAAATCCACGGAACATCGCTTTTTGAAGGCGCTCGAAGAGCGCTATACCTGTTCCACAGCGTATCTTTTCTGGCGAAGCCGGTGGGGGCCGGAGCGTCTTAGGGGCTGACGCTGAACGACCAGGTATGAATCTGCCCGTTGGCGGTGATCGAAGCCGTATAGGTATGCCCGCTGGTGAGCGGGTCGCGCGGAATCAGCACCACAGCGTTGCGCATGTGCAGCACCTGGCGGGCCAGGCTTTGAGCGCCCGAATCGGGGTTGGTGTAGCTGGTCTCATCGAAGACGCAGGCCGGAACTGCCTGCCCGTCTTTGGCAAATGCAATGGCGGTGACGTTGGGGATGGTGCTGCCGTTGCCCATCAGCATCAAGACCGGCAGGCCGGAAGGAACACTGTAGCCGGGGCAGCTTGTCAGTGGATCGGGGTATTCGCTGCCGTCGTAGACGCCCACCGGCACGTTCTTGCCGTCGGCCGGCCAGATCACCGGATAGGCGGCGGGCGAGAAATAGTGGTCGGCCAGGTCGCCCAGGATGTTGATCCCGGCTGCCATCTGGTACGCGCCGCCGGCCTCGCGGTAGCTGCCAAAGCCTACCTGGGTGATGCGCGGGTCGATCATCCCCGCGGCGTGGAAGGGGCCTTGCATCCAGGCGTCGATGGCGTCTTTGTTGCTGGCGCGGGTGGTGGAACTGGCGTAGAGGTTGCTGTTCTTGGCCGCGTTGCGGCCTTCGGGGGTGTACCAGGCATTGCTGGGGGTTTCGTCGTGCATCAGCGCGCCGTTTTTGACGATGTAAATGGCGTGCTTTACGTTCCCGGCGCTCCATTCGGCATTTTCGACCACCGCCGGAACGTTGGCGCTAGCGCGATAGAAGTTGTAGTACGAGAGCCAATCGTTCCCCGGCGCCGGGCTGCTGGCGTTGGCAACCACCGGCAGATAGACTCGCTGGCCGGATTGCTGGGCCAGGCCGGGCCGGAATCCCCCGGCCAGCGCCGCCAGCCCGAAGACCAGCAGACCCAAGCGCGTCAGGCTAACTTTGTTCCATCGTTTCATGCACTGCTCCTGCCGGGTTTGCGGTCAGATGGCCGTACCCTGCCCGGTAGGGGTATTATAGACTATCTTAATCCGATTCGCAACGGATAGAGATATACGGCCGGCCGGGTCTAGGGCTTATTTACCGAAAAAACTATGCAGATCATAATTGCCCGAGTTGGCTTTAAGCAATTTGGGCCAGTCGATAAGACCGTCGGCCGTACAATACCCTTCGATAAACGAGTGGGTGAGCAAGTTGGTAATACGATCCCGTTCGTGCAAGTATACATCGTTGTGTTCTCCAGCGCGATAACCGATTGGTTCAATGATCTCAATGTATAGGTTTGGATTATCGCTGATATACGTCCAGAAGTTTTGGCCGACGATTTTTATATAACCAGCGCGCGTTACTGATGTTTTCGTTTTTCCGTAATAGATGCCCAAAACTTTTTGAACAATGTGTACATGGGTAGATTGTCTTAGCCTACGTTCGGCATTTGAGAAATCAGTCGATAATCGGGCATGTTGGCTGGAGTTTCCCCAGTTTGGCCCGCTCTTTACAGAAATGATATGATAAACCCCATCATTTTCAAACTCTAAATCGATTCCGGGGGCAGTGGATTTTCTTCCGCCGGTGGTCTTGGAGGCGATAAAGATGGCTAAATCCTCTAAAAAGTCGCCAAACAGTTTTTCTTCGGATGAAGATAAGAAGGCTTCCAGTGTGCCTTCGATTAACTCTGAAGCGCGCGAAATATTCTTGGCTCGAAACAGATACGGATTTTTGGCTATGAGCTGGCCCAGGGTCAGCGTGGAAATGATTTTAATTCTATGGAGGTGGAACGCGTCGATGCTTACATTCACATAGTCGCAAACTTCTTCGATGTCCAGGGCGTTCATTGGGGTTCCTCTATTTACCGTTTTTAATTTTGTCGTTAAGCACCCGATCCAGTGCAATTTGAACAAACTCACTGTTGCTGTCAATACCCAGCCAATGGCGGTTCAATCGCTTGGCGGCAACACAGGTGGTTCCGCTGCCATTAAAAGGGTCCAGGACCAGGTCGCCTTCCTCGGTAAATAGCTTGATAAACCATTCCGGCAGAGCCACTGGAAATGTGGCCGAATGTTGGCGGTTATAACACTCTGTTGCCATATGTAAAACGTTGGACGGATAAACCATATCCCGGCCAACCCAATTGCTGACTTTCTTTCCAAAACCAGACTTAACGCGAGAATTATCTCTGCGCTTATCGGTTTCGCTGAGATTCTTCAAGCGATCTTTGGCCCAATCTCCAACCGGAATCATAACGGTCTCTTGAAACATCTTGAATTGTTTCGACTTGGTGAATTGAAAAAGATGCTCCCAATTGTCTCGCAGCCGGTTGGGCCACTTCCCCGGGTGAGAATTCTTTTTATGCCACATATATTCTTCGGTCCAAAGCCAGCCATTCTTACGCATCTCAATCACCAGTTCCATCACGTAAGTATGACGTTCTCCATCCACCACGCGCTCTTTGATATTGAGGATAAACGAGCCGCTCGGTTTTAGCACCCTCAGAAATTGATTGGCTTTTGGCATCCACCAACGCACATAATCATCCGGGGGAATGCCTCCGTAAGTGGCCCTGCGTTGATCGGCATAGGGGGGAGAGGTGATTATTAAATCGATGCAGTTATCGGGCAGAGTGGCAAGTACTTGCTCGCAGTCCCCGCAAATGATCTGATCGTAGAAATCATATCCGTCTCCTCCGCCAGGGTGTGGCAGCGGAGGCTGTAAATGGGGAAATATCAACTGGGTGCCTGACTCTTGCACAGAGCGCTGCTCATAATCTGTAGCGTTCGGGTTATCCATAGCCGAATTGTAGCATATTTATTCGATGAATTACCCCCTGGCGAGATGGGTTTGACTGGGTGCTCCGCACCCAAGGGCAGGCGCCCAAGCCCCATCCCGAATTTAAGGATGGAGCTTGGGTACCTCTCCTCGCCTGGCGCGATTAATCTTCAGCTGGCTGCTCTTTTCACCAGCTCGGCGATCCGGGCCTCTTCGGCGGCAGTCAATGCCTTCAGCGCAAAGGAAGTCGGCCACATCGCGCCATCGTCGAGGTTGGCCGGGTCGTTGAAGCCGAAGGTGGCATAGCGGGCGTTGAACTTTTGGGCGGCCTGGAAGAAGCACACCACCTTGCCGTCATGGTTGGCATAAGCCGGCATTCCATACCAGGTTTTCGCTGATAGGGTTGGGGCGTTGGCTTTGATGATCTCATGCAGCCGCGCCGCCATGCTGCGATCTGGTTCCGGCATGGCGGCAATGGCTGCCAGAGCAGCATTCTCCCCTTCGGCCTTGTTCTTGCTCGCCCGCGCTTCGGCCTTTAGCTCTTGGGCGCGCGCCTTCATCGCGGCTTTTTCATCCGCCGTGAAGCCTTGCGATTCCTTGCTATTTGCTGCGGTGTTCCTGGCGGTTACTTGCAGGTCATTCTTGGGGCTCATCGATACCTCCTAAAACTGATCCAAATTATAAATCTTACCAGCACAAGAGCTAAATCCTTGTCGATGCAAACCTGATGATTAACACCCGGCTTCAGAACCTTGCCGCTATAAGAATTTAGCTATATAATAAAGATACTTGAAAATAAAGATATTGTCAAGGGCATCCATATGACAGAATCTACAAAAATTGATTTGAAGAAAAGGGCTCTGGAGGCAGTCAGGGATTATGGCATTCACCTGACGCAGTTTCGGAACGCGGTGAGCGAGCAGCACGGACTCAACCCGACCGATATGGAATGTCTTCGGCTTCTATTCCTCCGGGGGGTATCCAGGCCTTCGGAACTTGCCCGGCTTACGGGGCTTACGTCGGGCGCGACAACCGCCATGTTGGATCGGCTCGAAAAAGCGGGCTTTATTGAGCGCCAACCGAACCCTGATGACCGCCGTGGAACGCTGATCGTTCCCTCGCAGGCAGGCGCCGAAAAAAACGCTTCCTGGTTTGAATCGGCCAGAAAGGCGCAAGACGAATTGATCTCCAGCTACTCGGAAAAAGAACTGGAAATCATTTCGGATGTCTTTGAACGGTTTACGAAACTATGGGAACAGGAACGTGAGAAGATAATCAGGCATCCATGAGCCGCGGTCGATACTGCAGCGCCTCGGCCAGGTGGGGGGGGAGGATGGCTTCGCTGCCGGCCAGGTCGGCAATTGTGCGGGCCAGCTTCAGCACCCGGTGGTAGGCCCGGGCCGACAGGTTGAGCTGGTTCATGGCGGTCTTCATCAGCGTCCGGCCCGTGTCGTCCAGGGCGCAGAACTGGCGCACCTCGCCGGGGCGCATATCGGCGTTGCACAGCACATCCACCTGGGGCAGCAGGGCGTTCTCCTCGCCGCGGGCGGCGGAAGGCAGGAATCGCTGGCGCTGCACCTGGCGGGCATGCTCCACCCGGACCTGGATGATTGCCGAAGGCTCGCCCAGCCGCCGGTCAGACAGCTTCTCATATTCCAGGCGCGGCACTTCGATGTGAATATCGATCCGGTCGAGCAGCGGGCCAGAGATGCGCTTCTGATAGCGGGTGACGACCGTGTTTGAGCAGGTGCAGGGGCGCACGGGGTCGCCATAATAGCCACAAGGACACGGATACTCACAATCGGCGCAAGCGCAAGCGCAAGGCCGTACCCCCGGCCCCGCTTCCGCACTCCTGGGAGCGGATCGACTTGAACCGCATGGGCGCTTACCTGTTTGGGCGGCCCGCTTCATAATCGCTCTATATCTCGCTGACACCAAAATTGCCGCCCAACCTGGGCGGCAATTTTGGCGTCAATTACAGTGAAATGTTTCTGCGATCCGTTTTTCGACCTCACTCAATAGTAACCGGACTGTCTTTCTAAACCGATACGTGCGGATATACAGCCGCGAACAGGGGTGATCCAGAACTCGATCAATCTCACGCAGGATCTCCAATGTCTGTTCGTCTAGCTCCTGCTTCTGTGGCATCTAGAACCTCCAGGTCAAGTTTGTAGGCCGCATAGGCGATTACATCCCTGAGCAGCGCCGGAGACAGTTCTCCAGCCCGGATTTTGTCGGTCAACTCGGCCAGGACGCCGGTCAAGCGGGGGTTGACCTCGATGATGGCGGCGATACTGTCGGCCAGGTGGTCCGGCTCATAGGAGTTCAACATGCTGGCCGGGGCAACTTTCAGCCATCGGCATACCTTTATCAGGGTTTCTACATCAATGTCTTCGCCCTTCAAAAGGCGTCCGATGGTCGTCGGAGACACACCGATTTCCCTGGCCGCCGCCCGATCTGAAAGCCGACCGGCGGATAACTTCTCCCGTACAAGCTCACTCAAAATCGACATGTCAGATCGCCTGATAGCGCCTCCGTCTTTAATTGTTCCACTTATTTGCTATTTGTCAATAGGAAAAAGCGCACCGATTTAGATAGTGGACATATGACATTCGAAAGTTGACTGCGGCCAGACCGAGTGCTACAATCGTCATACAAACGTCCATTATTGGAGGCAACATGAAACCATCAACGCGCTGGAAAGTGATCGAGGCCAAAGTGGCCCAGCGGCTTTCCTTCGACGGGCTGGAACCGCTCACTCGCATCCCGGTCAATGGGCGGGAAGGCCCGGATATTTCCGTCAACCAGATCGGGCTGGTGGTCAACGTCAAACACGGCCGGCAAATCCCCAAAGCCTACCGCTTGGAAAAGGGCCAGGTCGTCCAGTTCGGCCCCCTGATCGGAGCCAGGTTGGACGACTTCATCCCCCTCCTGACCACGCAGGCCCCCCAGGCCCGCTGCGCCTCTCTGCTGGTCACGGGATGGTTCCAACGCATGGATCGCTGGCGCAAGGGCCAACTGCCGGACGGCATCACCGCCCTCGTCCTGCACCCCTTCGGAGCGCCTCTGGATAGCTCCGTCCTTTTGATCCATAAAAACATGCAGGAGATTCTATATGCACGCTTTAGCGACGCTCAAACCGGCGACGATGCAGGAATTGTGGGAAGCGGCCCTGCAATTGAAACAGCAGTACGAAGCCATCGGAAAGATGAACACGCCGCACCAGGGCTGGACGATCCCGCAGCGCAAAGCCATCGAAGCGGTGA
>CAYQDU010000136.1:0-11824 GCA_964416275.1 uncultured Anaerolinea sp.
GAACGCGCCGCCGCACCGGGCGCGATGTGATCGACCAACAAAAAGCAGGAGCTAGGGTTTCATGCCTATCGAACTTTCCTGGACACAACCGGCGGAGGCCGAGGCGGCGCTCCAAGTGGAGGATCGCCGCCTGGTCGAAGCCTGCCGCCGCGACCCGGCCGCCTTCAGCGGGCTATACCATAAATACCTGCGCCCGGTCTATCGCTACCACTACGCTCGCTGCGGCAGCCCGGCCGAGGCCGAAGACCTGACTTCGCAGACCTTCCTGGCCGCCCTGGAAGCTCTGCCGCGCTACCGCGAGCAGGGCTGCTTTGCGGCCTGGCTGTTCGCCATCGCCCGGCGCAAGGCCATCGACCATCACCGCAAAGTCGGCGCAGTCTCGCTGGAAGGGCTGCCGCTGCTGGCCGACCCTCACCCCGGCCCGGCGCACCTGGCCCAGGCCGCCGACGAGCGCCGCCGCCTGGCCGAGGCCCTGGCCGGCCTGGATGACGATCAGCGCGAACTGCTGCGCCTGCGCTTTGCCGCCGGGCTGCCCTTCGACGAAATCGCCGCCCTGCTGGGCCGCACGCCGCAGGCGGTCAAGATGGCCGTGTATCGCCTGCTGGATCGCCTGGAACGCCAGATGGAGGCCGAAGATGAGCGATCATAAGTCATCCCCCAACCTGCAAGCGATGGAAGAACGCCTGGCCCGTCTCTACGCCGCCGAACCCTCTCCAGCCTTCGCCGCCCGGCTGGAACAGCAGCTTGCCGCCCAGGCCGTGCGGCGTCCTATCGGGCGCGCCGCTGGCGCTGTGCGGGGCTGGTGGCCCGCCCTGGGTGGGTTGGCCGCCCTGGGCGGGCTGGCCCTGCTGCTGATCTTTGCCATGCGCCTGCTCCCGCGCCAGGGTGGGGCGGGAACTTCGCCCACCCCCGGCGCCAGCCCCTCCCAGACCGCGCCGGCCCCCACCCCAACCCGGCCAGAGGCCTCGACCCGCTCGCCGGTCGAGGCGGCTACCCCGGCCGCATTCATCGCCGCGCCGGGTGCAGCCACGCCCGGCGGCCCGCTCCCGGCCCGCCGCCTGCGGCCGGGCCTGTGCCCGCCCGCCACACCCACCCCGGAAAGCGAGCCTCGCCTGGGCGGCCGGCCGCAGGGCTTCCTGGGCGGCGGCGAAGTCGCCCTGGGCGATTTCAGCCTCGAGCTGCGCCTGGCCTGCGACCCCAGCTTCCGGGCCGACAGCCCCGATTTTGGGCGGTATACCGAATTCGAGGGCCTGGGGGTCTACTATCAATGGCGTTATGACGGCCCTACCCAACCGGGTGAGATTTACGAGTACAGCGGCTTCGAGCCATATGTGAGCCAGACCAACTCCAGCGGGCCGGAACTTTCGGCCGGCTCGGTCAGCAGCAATTGGGGGGGAATCCAGTTCCCGACCGGTGTATTCCCCGATTTCGGCTCTGGCGAGGTGGCCCTGCGCTACGTCTTGAAGCTCCAACCGCCCTCCGGCGACCCGCGCGGCGCGGCCCTGAATTTCCGCCTGCGCCCGCAAGCCGACGGCTACGCGCCGCTGGATGTGACGATTGAACCGCTGCCCAGCGACGAACCGGCCCCCAGCGCGTCCACGCCAACCCCCTTCCCGCTGGGCACCCGCGACCCGGCCTCGGTGCACCCGCTGCTCGGCGAAATCGCTGGCCTCAACGCCCGCTGGCAGGAACGCCTGCTGACTGGGGCCGGGTGGATGCACATCGTTTCGCGCCAGGAAAACGCCTCGGCCGAAGGAGTCTTGCCCAACGGTCAGCCGATCGCGGCGATCAACATCGACGATAGCTGGTATCAGCTCGACGAACAGGGCCGGATCGTGACCTGGATCACCCGCCTGCTGGACGAATCCGGACAACCGACCCAGATCAGCTACATGAAAGACGGCGCGTGGACCAACCTGACCCTGAGCCAGACCGGACGAGTCGGCGACCCGCCCGGCCGGCCCAGCCTGGATTCCGGTTTCTATCGCATCGCCGCCTGGGGGGTGAGGATCGGCGCGCCGCTGCGCAAAGAGACTGAAACTTACTCCACCGCCAGCGGCCCGATCGAGGCCGTGCGCTACGTGGTCGACTTGAGCAGCGCCACCGCCGAGGGCGCCCAGGCCGGGATGCGCAACGAGGCGGTCTACGACCCGCAGACCGGGCAGGTCTTGGCCCTGCGCCAGTACCTCTCGCCGGGGCCGGGCCAGGAGCTTCGGCTTGACAACCAGATCATCACCCTCAGCGTCGAACGGGTGGATAGCCCGCCCAGCGAGATCCTGGCCCTGCTGGATCAGGAGGTTGGGCCGTTTCAGCCCATGCCGCCTGTGGGCGAGCCGACCCCGTCGGGGTTCGACCCCGCCCACAGCCCACTGGGGATGCTCATCGTATCGGGCGACAGCATCACCGCCCCCACCTTCTTCTACGGCGACCTGTATGCCCTGTATAGGCCCAACGCCAGTGGAGGAATTCTGAACGAAAGCCCGCAGGCCGTGGGCGGGTACCTGTTGGGCCGGGTCGACTTCGGGGCCGCCCCCGGCGGCTGGTGCGACCGCTCGGCGGATGGGAGGCGGATCGCCTTCAACCACGAAACGATCGCAAATAACACCGTTAGCCAGGCCTCGCTGCGCTGGCTGGATCTGCGCGATGTGAGCCAGGTCTACCAGCCCGCTCCCGAACTGCAGCCGTTTGGGCCGCCCAGCTTTGCCCCCCAGGCCAGCCGCCTGGCGTTCATGGCCCGCGACGCCGCCGACACCCCCGGCCTGTATATCCTGGAGCTGCCCTCCGGCACGACTTATCGCCTGGCTCCCGATCTGGTCAGCCCGATCCCGCCCCTGTGGAAACCCGATGGCAGCCAGATTGCCATCCAAGCGATGGACGAGAACGGCCAGATGAAAGTGACCATCTTGGAAGCCAACAATGGCGAAATCGTCTACCAGGGATCGCTGGCGGGTTCGCCTTACGAAACCTGGGGCGTAACCTTCCCCGAAAGCCAGACCGGCTTCGACCGCTGCGCCGCCCCATAGCTTCCCAATAAAGCGTTTGCAGATGGCTGCGCCATCTGGGGCAGCGCTCCACGAAACCGCGGTGGGACGACAGGCGAGCTTCGCTCGCCAAGTGAAGCTCGCCTGTCGCCTCCACCACGGGCTAATGGAGAGCTACCGGGCGACAAAATCCACCTTCTCTTTTTTGAAGGCGCTCAAAGCCTGCCCCACGGCTTAATGGGGTGGAGTCCCATCTGCAAACACCTTAAAGTAGCAGCTCTCCTGGCTTCACCGGGAGAGCCAAAATAATTCTTTTCCGCCAACGCCTGAAAAGCCAAAATAGAGATTGCTCTTTTCTCATCTCCGGTTTATAATCACATCACCATACCCCCAAGGTGAGAAAGGAGAAAATCTTATGGCAAGCGTTACGTTTGATCACGTATTCAAGCGGTTTGGTGACGTGATCGCGGTCAACGATCTGAACATCCAGATCGCCGACCGGGAATTCCTGGTGCTGGTAGGGCCGTCGGGCTGTGGAAAGACCACCGCCCTGCGCTGCCTGGCCGGTTTGGAAGACATCAGCGAGGGACAAATCTTGATTGCCGACCAGGTCGTCAACGATGTGGCCCCCAAGGACCGCGACATCGCCATGGTGTTCCAGTCCTACGCCCTGTACCCGCACATGTCGGTGTACGATAACATGGCCTTCGGCCTGAAACTGCGCAAGACCCCCAAGTCGGAGATCGACCGGCGGGTGAAGAACGCCGCCGACATCCTGGGCATTGGTCACCTGCTGGATCGCAAACCCCGCCAGCTTTCGGGCGGCCAGCGTCAGCGTGTGGCAGTCGGTCGGGCCATCGTGCGCGAGCCAAAGGTTTTCCTCTTTGACGAACCGCTCTCAAACCTGGATGCCAAGCTGCGGGTCGAAACCCGGGCCAACATCAGTAAGCTGCACCAGCAGCTTCAGACGACGTTCATCTACGTCACCCACGATCAGACTGAAGCCATGACCATGGCGACCCGGATTGCGGTCATCAACAAGGGCATTCTACAACAGATCGACACCCCGCAAACCCTGTACGACTACCCCAACAATCTGTTCGTGGCCGGGTTCATTGGCTCTCCGGCGATGAACTTCTTCCCGGCCACGCTGCGCAAAGACGGCAGCGACCTGTTCGTCGATGGCGGCTCCTTCCGACTCAAGGTGCCGGCCGACCGGCGCGATGCCTATATGAAAGCGGTCGATCACCAGGTAATTTTCGGCATCCGGCCTGAAAACATCCACAACCCCGAATTTGCGCCTCCCGGCATCCAGGCCGAGCCGGTGGAATGTGTAGTGGACGTGACCGAGCTGATGGGCAACGAAATCTTCGTCTATCTCAAGACGGGCGAAAACAGCTTCGTGGCCCGCGTCGATCCGCGCACCCGCTACCAGATCAACCAGAAGGTGCAGATGGTGTTCAACATGAGCGCCATGCACATCTTCGACCGCGACACCGAGCAAGCTATCCGCTAAGCGCCGTATGGGCTTGCCCCACCCGGATGTAGCGCAATCTTCTGAACCGGCCCAGCCGGTTCAGAAGATTGCTTTTAAAGTCGTGCTGCTGCGGCACGGAGAAAGCCCGTGGAACGCTCAGAACTGTTTCACCGGCTGGACCGATGTGGGCCTGAGCGAACAGGGCTGCCAGGAGGCCCGCCAGGCCGGAGCGGCCCTGACCGCAGCCGGGTACACCTTCGACCTGGCTTACACGTCAGTGCTGCGCCGGGCGATCTCTTCGTTGTGGCTGGTGTTGGAGGCCATGCAGTTGGAATGGCTGCCGGTAATCAAAGACTGGCGGCTGAACGAGCGCCATTATGGCGCGCTGCAAGGGCTGAACAAGGCCGAAACCGCCGTGCGCCTGGGGCAGCGGCGGGTGTTCGAGTGGCGGCGCAGCTATGCCGGGCGGCCGCCGCGGCTGGAATGGGATGACGCCCGCCACCCGCGCTTCGACCGGCGCTACGCCGCCCTGCCGCCCCAGGTCCTGCCGGCCGGCGAGTCGCTGGCCGATACGGTACAGCGCCTGCTGCCCTGCTGGCAAGAGCACATCGCCCCCGCCATTCGCAGCGGGCAGCAGGTGTTGATCGTGGCCCACGGCAACAGCTTGCGCGCCCTGGCGGCTTATCTGGACCAGGTCCCCGAAACCGACGTTCCCGGAATTGTCATCCCCACCGGGGTACCGCTGGTGTACGAACTGGATGAGCGCCTGGCCCCCGTGCGGCATTATCCCCTGGAACAACCTGGGGCTTCCGCTGGAGCAGTTCCCCCTCAACCGTGGTAGAGGCGCGGATTTGATTTAGATTTTGGGGTTTGCGGGTGACTACGTCATCCGCAAACCCCAAAATATAGAAATTTTTCCGGCAAAGCCGGAAGAAACCTCTTTTCAAAGGCGCCCGCAGAGCGCCATGCCTGCTCTACGGTTTAATGGGGTGGTACCTTCGCTGGCGCCAGGCCCCCAAATAGAAATTACCGTTTGCGCAGCAGATACCAGATCAACAGCCCGCTCAGGCCCGACAGGCCGCCCACGTACAGGAAAATATCGCGCCAGAAGCGCTCTGGAAACAGGCGGATGAGGGTATCGCTCCACTCGAACATCCACGTGCCGGGCTGGAAAAAGATGTTGTGGAACGCCACAAACAGCACGTTGAAGCTCAGCGCTACAAAAGCAATGATGAACAGGACGAAACCCGCCGTCAGCAGCCCGCCCCGGCCCAGCCCGCGTTGGTATTCGTCCAGCCAGCCGCCGCGCCAGGCCCACAAGGCCAGCAGCACCAGCCCCGCTAGCGACCCCAGCCACACCCGCAGGGTGTTCTGGATGGCGATCTTCACGTCCAGCATGTGCTTCAACTCGCGCTGGTTATACACCGGCGAACCATCATCGAAACGCAGATCGCCCAGGAACTCGATCCCGGCATCGTTGATGAGGTACTCCACCGCCAGGCCAGCCCAGTGCAGCCGGTCAGCCTTCGTAAAACCGTACAGGTCGGGCGGGAAGCCGGGCATGGCATATTCGAACGGCGGGAAGGCCGGGGTGAGCATCAGGCGCACCGCCGAAAGCACCAGGGCCACCAGCAGCAAAATGCTGACGACCCAACCCAACAGGCGATCCAAACCAGAAGAAGATGAAGGAACAGCGGCGCTCATGAGCTTAGGGTTCTCCTTGCAGTTCGGCGATCCCGCCAAACAAAACGTAGTTCAGCACCATCCGGTTGGTCACCCATTCGATGGGCGCCCAGTCGTCGGTGTAGATGACGGCGCTGGCGGGCGTAGGCTGGAGGTTAGTCACCACCCGTTCAAGCGAGCGAATCAGCAGCGGGTGAATCGCCGGGTCGGTATAAAAGGCAGCCAGGTTCGTATACAAATTCTCGATCCGAGTCGGCTGGCGGGTGGCGTAGATAATTGAATTGAACGAGCCAGGTACATCCATCACGTACACGGTGGGGAAAATCGTATGAATGGTGGCGACCAGGTTGTCGATCAGGCTGCGGTCGATGGGCGAACGGCCCACATTGAGCGCCATCGCTCCATCGTCGTCCAGCCGGTCATACACGATCTGAAAAAACTCCTGGGTTGTCAGGTGCCAGGGGATGTAGGGAGGGCGGTAGGCGTCCAGGGCGATCAGGTCGTACCGCTGCGGGCTGTGAACCAACCCCCAGCGCCCATCCTGGGCGACGGCGTTGAGGTTTGGCTCATTCATATCGAAATACTCACGCCCCACCCGCAGAATGGCCGGGTCCAGTTCGAAACCGTCGATAGGGATAGGGCCAAATACGGCGCTGGCCTGGCGGGCGGCGGTTCCTGCCGCCAGGCCCACGATTGCCATACGCTGCACCTGCCCCGGTTGGTAGGGCGGCGGGTTAAAGAACGGGGCCGCCAGAAACTGCTCCCACGGGCCGTGGAAATCCATCTCGCTGGGATGCCACATCGAATGCTGGCCCTGGCCTTCGTTCAGGCGCAGAACCCGGTAGCCGTCCAGGTCGAGCACTTCGATGTAGTTGTAAGCCGACTCGGTTTCATAGATCTGCCCGGCGGTGGTCTTGATCGGCTGACCAGCCAACCAGGCTCCCACCAACAGCAAGACCAACGGCATCCAGGCATAGCGCGCCGCCCGGCGCCACCCGGCGCTGCGCCCCAGGCCCAGCAGGGCCGCAAGGCCCAGGAACACGCCCAGCAGGATAAACGTCCAGGTCGTGCCAAGCAGCGGGATCAGCAGCAGGTCGGGCAGGAAGGCCCCCAGGAACGATCCCAGGGTAGACAGGGCGTAGATGCGGCCCGAAATCACCCCGGCGTGCTGCGGGTCGTCGATTGCCAGGCGGATGGCGAAGGGCGAAACCATGCCCAACAGCGTCACCGGGACGAGGAACAGGAGCAGCACCGCGGTGAACGTCCCAAACAGCGGGCCGATCATGAGCTGATCGAAGGAGGCCGCCGCCAGGCGCAGAATAGGCCGGGCGAACAGCGGGATCAACCCGGCGGTAAAGGCCCCCCAGGCCAGCACCCCAAACAGAGTCGGGTAATGCGGGCTGCGGTCGGCCCAGCGCCCGCCCAGAAAATAGCCAGCCGCCAGGTAGATCAAAATCAGGCCGATGATGCTGGCCCACACCAGGTTGCTGTTGCCGAAGGCCGGGTCGATCAGCCGGTAGGCCGACATTTCCAGCGCCAGGCTGGTCAGACCGGAGGCGAAAACGGTGAAGTAGAGAATGCGTCGCATAGGATGATACTGCCAGGCATTATATCCGCCTTTTCGCCTGATAGGTTATTTTTTCGTGGGCGAAGCGAAAAAGTCTGGCTCTTCCCTGTGGAGGCGGCAAATTCCCTATATTTTGGGGTGGTTGCGCGGCTGCGCCACGCAAACACCCCAAACCTTTTATCGTTGGCCGGCCTGTGACGAGCGCTCAATTCTCATCCACAAGCCAGTAGTTGTCATCCGAATTTCCCCTCTCTTGGTATAATACTCCGATTGAATCTCTCGTAATTGGAGACTATATGACTCCCGAAAAATTGACCGGAGCGCAAATCCGCCAGGATTTCATCGACTTTTTTGTCGAACACCAGCATACCTTTGTGCCGTCGTCTTCGCTTGTTCCAGGCGGCGACCAGACCCTGCTGTTTACCAATGCCGGCATGGTGCAGTTCAAAGACGTGTTCCTCGGCACCGATAAACGCCCCTACGTGCGGGCAGCCAACTCGCAGAAGTGCATGCGCGTGGCCGGCAAGCACAACGACCTGGACGATGTAGGCCGCGACAACACCCACCACACCTTCTTCGAGATGCTGGGCAACTGGTCGTTTGGCGATTACTACAAGCCCGAAGCCATCGCCTGGGCCTGGCAGCTGCTCACCCAGGTGTGGGGCCTGCCCAAAGACAAGCTCTACGCCACCTGCTTCAAAGACGAGAAGGGCGAAATCCCCACCGACGAAGAAGCCGCCAACGAATGGCGCAAACAGCCCGGTATGGCCGCCGACCATGTGCTGTATTTCGGGCGCAAAGACAACTTCTGGGAGATGGCCGAAACCGGCCCCTGCGGCCCCTGCTCGGAGATTCACATGGATCGCGGGCCGAAGTACTGCAATATGCAGGGCGTCCCCGGCCATGTGTGCGGTGTGAACGGCGACTGCACCCGCTTCCTTGAACTGTGGAACCTGGTGTTCATTCAATACAACCGCCTGGGGCCTTCCACCCTGGAGCCGCTGCCCGCCCGCCACGTCGATACCGGCATGGGGCTGGAGCGGATCGTCTCAGTGCTGCAAGACACCGACTCGAACTACCGCACCGACCTGTTCCTGCCGCTGATGCGGGCCATCCAATCGATGACCGGCCATACCGACGCCCAGGTGAACGAGAACCTGACCCCCTACCGGGTGATCTGCGATCATACCCGCTCGGCCTCGTTCCTGATCGCGGATGGGGTCGTACCGGGCAATGTGGGCCGCAACTACGTCTGCCGGATGATTATCCGCCGGGCGGCCCGCTTTGGCAGCAAGATCGGTCTGCACGAGCCATTCCTGGCGAAAGTAGCCGAGCAGGTCATCAACGAATACAGCGCCTTCTACCCCGAACTGGGCCGCAACCGGGCCGCCATCCTGCAAAACCTGACCAGCGAAGAAGAACGCTTCGCCCGCACGGTTGAGAGCGGTATGGCAAAGCTGGAAGCCCTGCTGGAGAAGCTGCGCGCCGCCGACGGCAAGACCCTGCCCGGTGAGCAGGCCTTCGACCTGTACGCCACCTACGGCCTGCCGCTGGAACTGACCCGCGACGTGGCCCGCGAGCAATCGCTGGACGTGGATGAGGCCGGTTTCCGGGCCGCGATGGACAAACACCGCCTGGCCTCCGGCGCAGGCGAAGCCTTCGGCCCGCTGGGCGGCGAAGACGTGGACGTATACCGTCCGCTGCTTCAGCAATTGCAGCAGCAGGGCAAGCTGGGGCCAGACGGCGTGCGCTACAACCCCTACGAATGGCTGACGGTAGAAGGTGAGGTATTGGGCCTGGTGCGGGCCGGAGAGGCTGCGCCAGGCGCCCAACCCGGCGATATGGTGGAAGTCATTCTGCCCGAAACCGGCTTCTACATCGAATCGGGCGGCCAGGTGTCCGACACCGGCCAGATCACCGGGCCCGGTTGGTCGATCCAGGTCAAGGACATGCGCAAACCGGCGGCCGGGATCATCGTTCACGTGGGTCAGGTGGCGAACGGCCAGCCCAAAGTGGGCGACCGGGCCGTGGCCCAGGTAGACCTCGACCGGCGGCACGACATCATGCGCAATCACACCGCCACTCACCTGCTGCACGCCGAACTGCACCGGGTGTTGGGCGAGCATGCCCGCCAGGCTGGATCGCTGGTGGCCCCCGACCGGCTGCGCTTCGACTTCAACCACCCCCAGGCCATCCCCCCGGCCGAACTGGCCGAGATCGAGGCTGGGGTCAACCGGCGGGTGTTGGGCGATTTCCCGCTCAAGACCGCGGTCAAGCCGCTGCAGCAGGCCATCGCCGAGGGCGCAACCGCCCTGTTTGGCGAAAAATACGGCGAGGTGGTGCGCAACATCACCATCGGCGGCGAGGATATATTCTCCAATGAGTTGTGCGGCGGCACGCACGTCGAGGAAACCGGCGACATTGGGCTGTTCCTGATTACCAGCGAGGGCAGCGCGGCGGCCGGCATCCGGCGCATCGAGGCCGTCACCGGGCGCGCCGCCTACGAGCTGGTGCAGAGCCGCTTCGCCACCCTCAAGCGGGCCGAAGCCCTGCTCGAAACCAGCCCGGAGGCGCTGCCCGAAAAGCTGGAAGCCACGCTGGAGGCGCTCGACCAGGCCCGCAAGCAGATCGTCGAGCTGCGCCGCCAGCAGGCCATGCAGGCCTTCGAAACCAGCCTGGATAACCCGCCCCGCGTCAAAGACATCCCCGTCCTCACCGCTGTCGTCCCCGGCTCCGACGCCGATACCCTGCGCCTGCTGGCCGACCGCTACCGCCAGAAATTCCCCAGCGGCGCGGCGGTGCTGGCCTCGGTCAGCGACGGCAAGCCCACCCTGATCGCCGCTGTAACCGACGACCTGGTGAAGCGCGGCCTGCACGCCGGCGAATTGGTCAAGTTCGTGGCCGGGTTCCTGGGCGGCGGGGGCGGCGGCAAGCCCACCCTGGCCCAGGCCGGCGGCAAAGACGCTGCCCGCCTGGACGAAGCCCTGGCCGCCGTAACCGGTTGGGTGGAGAGCAAGCTGAAATAAAAAATGGCCCTTCCGCCAAAGGCGGGACCTGATCTCTGTGCGAGAATTTGCCGCTGGCTGCGCCAGCGGCAAATTCTCGCACAGAGCAAATTTCCTGCCGTGCTGTTTGTCCTGGGATTGGTGAGCTTTGCGCCGTTCGTCGCCCATCTGGGGGTATATTGGGACGACTGGCCGTCGCTCTGGTTTTTGCATTTCTACGGCCCGACCAGCTTTCCGCAGGCGTTCGCCATCGACCGGCCCATGCAGGGCTGGTTGTTCGTGCTGACCAGCAGCCTGCTGGGCGAATGGATGCCCGGCTGGCACCTTTTAGGCATCCTGGCACGTGGGGCGGCGGCCCTGGCCTTGTATTGGACGCTAACCCTGGAGCGCCCATCCTGGAAGCCGCTGGCTCCCTGGGCGGCCATCCTGTTTTTCATCTATCCTGGCTTCAGCCAGCAGTACATCCCCATCACCTACAGTCACCAGTTTATCATCTACGCCGCCTACCTGGCCTCGCTGGGGTTGATGCTGCGGGGCTTCCCCCTCGCCGCCCTGCTTATCGACCTGCTCAGCCTGCTTTCGCTGGAATATTTCTTCGGGCTGGAACTGCTGCGTCCGGTATTGCTGTGGCTGGCAGACGCCAGACTGCAGACGGCGGGGCGCAGCCGTTCGACCTTCATCCAGCGTCTATCGCCCGTCGTCCGCAGCTGGCTGCCATATCTGCTTCTCGACGCGGCCTTCCTGGCCTGGCGGCTGACGCATTACACCCCGCGCGGCCAGGTGAGCCTCTTTGCTCACTTAGCTGCCGCCCCGTGGCAAACCCTGCTCGACCTGACCCGCACCATCGCCGGTGATGTCTACCAGGCCGGGCTGGCCGCCTGGGGACAGGTCTTCTCGGCCCTACCGCTGGCGGCGGCCAAACCCTCCATCGCCCTGCCCTACCTGAGCGTGACGCTGGCAACAGCGGCGCTGACGGCGCTGTGGTTCGGCTGGCTGCGCCGCGCCGGGCAGCCTCCGGCGGCGGTCGCCGCCGCCTGGATCGGCCTGGGGGCTTTCGCCCTGCTGGCCGGCGGCTGGCCGTTCTGGGCCACCGGGCTGCGCATCGAGCTGG
>CAYQDU010000137.1:0-11789 GCA_964416275.1 uncultured Anaerolinea sp.
GCCCGCGCTGGCGGGCGGCCTGGGATTGGGTCATCTTTGGCGGCAGCCTGGTTCCAGCTTTGCTGTTAGGCGTGGCCTTCGGCAACCTGGCGCGCGGCGTGCCGATTGACGCCCAGATGAATTACGTTGGCGGGTTCTTTAATCTGCTCAACCCCTACGCCCTGCTGGCCGGGCTGGGTACGCTGACCTCGTTCACCCTGTATGGCGCGCTGTTCCTGGCCCTCAAGATCGATGGCGACCTGCGCCAGAAAGCTCACGCCGCGGCCTGGCGGCTGTGGCCCATGACGGTAGGGGTGGTGTTCATCCTATTGATTGCCACCTATTTCGCCACCGATATGGAGAGCCGCCTGGGGGTGAACCCTGGCATCGCTCCGATTGTCGGCCTGGTTGCGCTGTTGGCGGGCGGGTATTTCATCCGCAGGCGCTGGGAGGGCTGGGCCTTTACGTCCACCGCCGCGGCGATTGCTCTGGCCCTGGTGACGTGTTTCATGATCCTGTTCCCGCGCGTGATGGTGTCGAGCCTGGACCCGAATTACAGCCTGACGATCTACAACGCCGCCTCCAGCCCGTACACCTTGCAGGTCATGACTATCGTGGCGCTGGTGTTTGTGCCGATTGTGCTGGCATACCAGGGATGGAGCTATTGGGTCTTCCGCAAACGCCTCACCGATCAATCGACGCTGCATTATTAACCGGATTGAGAGATTGGGGCGGGGCAGCCACCCCCAATCTTTCAATGCCAGATTTGACCCAGGTGCGGGCGGCGCAGCCGCCCGCACCTGGGTAAGAGAAAGAAGGCGATGAATTTCGACCGGCGCTTGCTGCGGGCAGCCCGCCCGCATATCGCCTGGCTGCTGCTGGCGGTGGGGCTGGGAGCCGGGGCCGGGGCGGTCACGGTCTGGCAGGCCAGCCTGCTCAGCCAGATCGTAGCGCGGGTCTTTTTGGGGCGGGCCAGCCTGAGCGCGGTGAGCGGAATGCTGGCGCTCTTGCTGGCCGCGGCCGGGCTGCGCCAGGCCCTGGCCTGGGGCGGCGAAGCGGCCGGCGGCGCCCTGGCCCGGCGGGTGAAAGACGATCTGCGCCGCCGGTTGGCCCGCCGTCTGCTCGACCTTGGCCCGCTGGCGCTGCGCGGCGAGCAGACCGGTGAACTGAGCAGCCTGGCCCTGGAGGGCATCGAAGCCCTGGAGGCTTATTTCGGCCAGTATTTGCCCGGCGTGGCGCTGGCTGCCTTCATCCCACTCACCATCCTGGCCTTCGTCTTCCCGCTCGACCCGCTTTCCGGGGTCGTGTTGCTGGTCACGGCTCCCTTGATCCCCCTGTTCATGGTTTTGATCGGCGGCTGGGCTAACTCTCTAACCCAACGCCAGTGGACGACCCTCAGCCGGATGAGCGCCTATTTCTTAGACGTGCTGCAAGGGCTGACCACCCTCAAGCTGCTGGGGCGCAGCCAGGCCCAGGCGGACGAGATCGCCCGGGTGAGCGAGCGCTTCCGGCGGGTGACGTTGAGCGTGCTGCGGGTCAGCTTTCTGTCGGCCCTCAGCCTGGAAATGCTGGCGACGATCAGCACGGCCGTGGTGGCGGTGGAGGTGGGCCTGCGCTTGCTGTACGGGCGAATCGAGTTCCAACCAGCCCTGTTCATCCTGGTGCTGGCCCCAGAGTTTTACCAACCCCTGCGGGCGCTGGGGGCGCGCTTCCACGCCGGGATGGCCGGGGTAGAAGCCGCCCGGCGGCTGTTTGCAGTTCTCAATCCAGAAATGGCGGCCGCCAAAGCCGGGTTGCAAAGCGGCCCGGTTTCAGCCCCCGCTATTTCCTTCACGGGGGTCAGTTTCACCTACTCTGACGGTACACCGGGGCTGGCGGATGTTTCGCTGGAACTGCCAGCCGGAAAGACCACCGCCCTGGTGGGGCCGAGTGGGAGCGGCAAAAGTACGTTGGCGGCGCTGCTGTTGGGCTTTGCCCGGCCTGGCGGTGGGCGCATTTTGGTAGATGGGCAAGACCTGAGCCAGATCGACCCGGCCAATTGGCGGGCCGGGCTGGCCTGGGTTCCGCAAATCCCGTACCTGTTTCCCGGCAGCGTAGCCGAAAACCTGCGCCTGGCCCGTCCCCAGGCTTCTAAGGCCGACCTGGAGCAGGCCGCCCGCCTGGCTGAAGCCGACGATTTCATCCGCGCCCTGCCGCAGGGCTACGATACGCCCCTGGGCGAGCGCGGAGCGCGCCTGAGCGCCGGGCAGATTCAGCGCCTGACCCTGGCGCGGGCCTTCTTGCGCGACGCGCCGCTGCTCATCCTTGACGAGCCCACCGCCCACCTGGACCCGGCCAGCGAGGCGGCTGTCCAGGCTGCCATTGAGCGCCTGCTGGCCGGCCGCACCGCCCTGGTGATCGCCCACCGCCGCCCCACCCTGCGCCGGGCCGACCAGATCATTGCCCTGGAAGGCGGGCGGGTTGCTTCCCCTCGCCCCCTGGCCCCCTCTCCCCGCAGGGGAGAGGGGGAAGGAGGGGGGGGTGGGGTTGAATGGCTCTGCCATTCAACCCCACCCCTGCCCAGGAGCGCGCCGCTCCCCTCAACCGGCGAAGCGGCCGCCGCCGACCTTCTGGATTCTGTTTGGGGAGATGTTGGACGGCTGCGCCGTCCAACATCTCCCCAAACAAAACCTCTCCCCCTCCCCCCGAAGGGGGGAGGGGGCCGGGGGGAAAGGGGCGCGGCCCTGCGCCTGCTCTCCCTCCTGCGCCCATTCGCCGGGCTGGCCCTGTTCTCGCTGCTGGCCGGGGCGGCCACGGTGCTGAGCGGGGTGGGGCTGATGGCCGCCTCGGCCTACATCCTCTCGGCTGCCGCGCGACATCCCTCAGTGGCGGTGATTCAGACCGCCATTGTGGGGGTGCGCTTCTTCGGCCTCAGCCGGGGAATATTCCGCTACCTGGAACGCTATCTCTCGCACGACGCCACCCTGCGCCTGTTGACCGGGCTGCGGGTGCGCTTCTACCAGGCATTGGAACCGCTAGCCCCGGCTCGCCTAGCCGGGCGGCGCAGCGGCGACTTGCTGGCCCGCATCCTGGGCGATATTGCCGCCCTGGAAAACTTCTACGTGCGGGCGGTGGCTCCACCCGGCTCGGCCCTGATTGCCGCCCTGGGGGCGGGCTGGTTTCTGGGGCGCTATGCGCCGGGGCTGGCCTGGGCCTGGCTGGGCCTGTTTGCGGCGGTCGGGGTGGGGCTGCCGCTGGCGGCCGGCTGGTTGGGGCGGCGGCCCGGCCGCCAGACGGCCCACCAGCGGGCCGCCCTGAGCATGGCCTGGGTGGAGGGTCTGCAGGGAATGCCCGATTTGATCGTCTACGGGCAGGGCGGGCGCTGGCTGGAGCAGATCGAGCGGGTGGGCGGCGGGCTGAGCGCCGCCCAGGAACGCCTGGCGAACCTGGCCGCCCTGCAGACCGCCCTGGTGGGCGGGGCAGGTCACCTGGCACTATGGCTGGCGCTGGTGATTGCTGTTCCCCTGGTCAGCGCCGGGCGGCTGGACGGGGTGTACCTGGCCTCGTTGGCCCTGGCCGCCCTGACCGGCTTCGAGGCCGCCGCGCCCCTGCCGCTGGCCGGGCAATTCTGGGGCCGCAGCCTGCAAGCCGCGGCTCGCCTGTTCGAGATTGTCGACGCGCCCCCGGCCGTTGCTGCTCCATCCCACCCCTTGCTGCTGCCGGCTGGGTTCGATCTGGAAGTGCGCGGGCTGTCGTTTGCCTATCCGGCGCAAGATGGCCGTCCAGCGCCCGCCGCGCTGCGTGATCTCTCCTTCCGCCTGCCGGCCGGCAAGCGCCTGGCGATTGTGGGGCCGAGCGGGGTGGGGAAATCGACGTTGGTCTGGCTGCTGCTGCGTTTTTGGGACTATTCGGAGGGCGAAATCCGCCTGGGTGGGGTCGATCTGCGCCGCCTGGAACCAGAGGCGCTGCGCCAGCAGATGGCGGTGCTGGCCCAGCCGGTGTATCTGTTCAGCGCCAGCGTGCGCGACAACCTGCGCCTGGCCTATCCGCCCGCCGCCCCAGCCCAGATCGAACAGGCCGCCCGCCTGGCCGGGCTGCACGCGCGCATTCAATCGCTGCCGCAGGGCTACGATACCTGGATCGGCGAGCAGGTCCTGCGCTTGAGCGGCGGCGAGCGCCAGCGCCTGGCCCTGGCGCGGGCCTTGCTGCGCCCCGCCCCGCTCTTGATCCTGGACGAGCCCACCGCCCACCTCGACCCGGCCGCCGAGCGCCAGGTGATGCAGACCATCCTCGAGCAAACTGAGGGTCGCTCGCTGCTGCTCATCACCCACAGCCGGGTGGGCCTGGAAGCGATGGACGAAATTGTGGATTTAGGATTGCAGATTGATGATGGATGATTGCCGCGCTCAATCATCCATCAGGGAGTTCTATGATTATTATCATCAACGGCCCTTTGGGAATTGGCAAAACGTCGCTGTCTTGGGCGCTGTTGGAACGCTTCGAGCGGGCGGTGATGCTGGACGGTGATTACCTGGGCGCGGTGCGGCCGTTCGATCTGCACAGCCCGGCGCGGGTCGAATATCTGTACCAGACTTTGCGCCAGGCGGTGGCCTTTCACCAGGCCAACGGCTACCCCAACTTCGTCATCAACTATGTGTTTGAAACCCCCGAATCGCTGGCGCGTCTGCGCCAGCTCCTGGCTAACCTGGACCCTGACATCCGCGCCTTCCGCCTGGTGTGCCGCGACGAAGCCGAGATGGAGCGGCGCATCCGCCGCCGGGCAGGCGAAGAAGACGGCGACCCGGCCCACCTGGCCTGGGAGCTGGCCCGCTTCCGCCAGTTGGCCGCCATCCAGGACGAAAACGCCCGGCGCGGCGACCTGGGTCAAGAGATCGACGCCGCCGGGCGCAGCCCGGAAGAACTGGCGCAAATCATCCTTCCTAAATTTCATACTCCTTGTGGGCGATGATACAGCGAATGCGCATGATCTGGTGGAATCCGTCGATCTGGCGCAGAGGCTGCATCTTCTCGAAAGCTTCGGCTTTGAAGCGGGCCACATTTTCGGGCCCGCCGGCGGCTTCCAGCCAGTCGATAAACGCCCGCACCCCGTGCGAGCGCTGCATGGCCCACCATTCTTCTTCATTGGCATAGATCAATTCGGTTTCTTCGGGGTAGGTTTCGATGCGCACAAAACCGGTGGCCTGCAGGGCGGCTTCCAGTGCGCCGGGTTGATTCAGATGGCGGGCCGGGGCCAGGAAAATCGGCTGGCCGGGCTGGGGCGGGGCAGCCTGGGTATAGGCCAGAATCATCTGGTTGAGCCAGGCCCAACGCTCATCATCGCGATCCCAGACCGAAAAGGCGGCCCTGCCGGAGGAAGTCAGCACGCGGTACATCTCCCACAGCGCCTTTTGGGTGTTGGGGAAGAGGAACACGGCCAGGGAGCAGATCACGTTGTCGAACGAAAAGCTGGAATAATTGATGTCCTCGGCGTCCATCACCCGCACGTCGGCGTTGATCAGCCGCCAGCGCATAATCTCGGTGCAGGCCGCCTCGACCATCTCCGGGGCCAGGTCGATCCCGGTCACGTAACCTTCCGGGCCGACCGCCCGCGCCGCCGGGATCAGGGCTGCGCCGCGCCCCGCCGCCACGTCTAACACCTGGGCGCCGGGGCAAAGAGCGGCCCGCTGCACCAACCGGTCGCCCAAGATGCTGTACAGATGCGGGCCAACCCGGTCATAGCTTCGGGCTACCCGGTTGAAGATACCGGCAAGCTGACGTTTGATTTCGTTGTCGTTCTGGCTCATTGCTACCTCTCAACATTTGCGTTTTTTGTCTTTTGGGGGTCTCCCGGCTTTGCCGGGAAAGAGATTCTATGTTGGGGAAAATGTGTGGCGTAGCCACACATTTTCCCCAACATAGACCGAAATCCCGCCTTCGGCGGAAGAGACTCTTTCTATAGGAGCGCCATCAGGCGGTCGGGGTAATCGGTGATCAGGCCGTCCACGCCCCAGTCCATCAGGCGGCGCATGTCGGCCGGTTCGTCCACCGTCCAGACGTGCACCCGCTTGCCGCGGGCATGGGCGGCGCGGATAAAGCGCGGCGTGACGATATGAGCGCTGCCCGACCATTCTGGCACTTGAAAGGCATAGACCGGGGAGCGGAACAGAAATTCCAGATGCAGCATACTGAACAGCAGGAAGTTGCGCGTCTCGCTGGCCCCGGCGGCGGTCTTTGCGCCCGGCAGGCGGCGGCGGAAGCGGGCTAACTGCGCGTCGATGAACGAGCCGACCATCACCTGCTCGACCATCTCGGCGCGTTCGATCAGGGCCGCCAGCGTGTCTACCGCCTCCGGCTCCGGCGATTTGATGTCGATGTTGATGTCCAGGCTGGGGAAAGCCGCGAAGACTTCGTCCAGGGTAGGGATGACAATGCCCTGGCCGCGAAAGGGGAAGCTCTGCCCGCCGTC
The DNA here is from genome assembly GCA_964416275.1 of uncultured Anaerolinea sp. Taxonomy (GTDB): domain Bacteria; phylum Chloroflexota; class Anaerolineae; order Anaerolineales; family UBA4823; genus RBG-16-57-11. The sequence goes on from CAYQDU010000137.1 coordinate 6,425, forward strand.
GGCAGTCCAGGTATAGCCGGCGTCCAGGGTCTTGATCTGGGCCAGGGTCAGGTCTCGGATAGCGCCCTGCCCGTTGGTGGTGGTATCGACCACCGGGTCGTGGCGCACAATCAGCGCGCCATCGGCGCTGCGGTGGATGTCCATCTCCAGGGCATTCACTCCCAACGCCGCGGCGCGAGTATAGGCATACAGGGTATTCGACGGCCACAACCCTTCGCCGCCGCGATGGGCCATCGCCACAAACGCTCGCCCGGTCATCAGAAGGTAAACTTCCCGTCCCGGTAGATGACCTCGCCATCGACCCGGATTTCCGAGTCGCCGCGCAGATCGCAGATCATATCCCAATGGATGGCGCTATGGTTGCGGCTGCCGGTTTCCGGGTAGCCGGCGCCCAGGGCCATGTGGAAGCTGCCGCCGATCTTCTCATCCAGCAGGATGCTCTTGGTGAAGCGGTTGATGTTGTAGTTGGTGCCGATGGCGAACTCGCCCACATAGCGAGCCCCGGGGTCGGCGTCGATGGCGCGCAGCAGGGTGTCCTGATTTTCCTGGGCTGTAGCCTGGATCACTTTACCGTTCTCGAAGCGCAGCTCGACGCCCGAAACCACCACGCCCTGGTAAACGGCCGGGTAGGTGTAGCGCACCCAACCGTTGAGCGAATCTTCTACCGGGCCGGTGTAGATTTCGCCATCTGGCAGATTGTGCTTGCCGCACGAATTATTGAAGGTGCGGCCTTTGATCGACAGGCGCAGGTCAACGTTTGGACCGCGCAGATCCACCCGGTCGTGGCCTTGAATGCGCTCGATGTAGCGGGCCTGCTGGCGACCCACCTCCTGCCAGCGGGCCACCGGGTCGGCGGTATCGGGGTCGGCAAAGCAGGCCCGGAAGAAGAAGTCGGAATATTCGTCGAAGCCCATCTCGGCTTCCATGGCGTAGGCGTGGGTGGGGAACTGGGTGCTCATCCAGCGCAGCGAGCCGTCGGCCCCGCGCCGCATTTGGGCCGCGATGAGCTGCGACAGCGCCTTACTGCGCCGGGCTACCCGTTCGGCTGGGACGCTGGTGAGGGCGCGGGTGTTCAACTCGCTGCGCAGCTTAAGCAGCACGTCGAATTCCTCGAAGGCCATTTTGTGGAACAGCGGCACAAAATCGAACTGCTCTTCGTGAGCGTGGGCGAAATACAGCTCATCCTGGTCGGGCAGGTCTATCAAAGCGTGCGGGTAGGCCCCGCGTTCCAGGGCCAGGGCAAATAACTCGCGCATCATCGGGGCAGCTTCTGTGCTGCCGGTAATGGCAATCCGGTCGCCCGGTTTTACCTGGGCGGAATAGTCGATCAAAATTCGGGCAAATTTTTGAAAGCGCAGATCGGCCACAATGCATCTCCCCAAGTTGGGCGGGATTCTTTATCTGGGGCTTGGGCGGCGCGTTTCGCCCCCCAAAAACAGATATGGCTCAGTACATCCATAGATTAAGACGTTTGATTATAACATGGCGGGGTTTTTCTGCGCTATAATCCAGGCGAAGTTTTGGCGAAGGAAAAATTTTCAAATACCGGTGGTGAAAGCATGAAACAACTGCTGCAAAACCTGCGCAGTGGACAGACGAGCGTGGCCGAAGTGCCTATCCCAACCCCACAGCCGGGCGAAGTATTAATCCGCAGCGCAGCTTCGTTGGTTTCGGCCGGCACGGAGCGGATGCTGGTAGAGTTTGCCGAAAAATCGCTGCTGGGCAAGGCCCGCTCGCGGCCCGACCTGGTGCGCCAGGTGATCGACAAGGCTCGCCGGGAGGGCTTACTGACCACCGTCGAAGCGGCCTTCAACCGCCTGGATCAGCCTATGCCGCTGGGCTACTCTTCGGCCGGGACGATCATCGCCCTGGGCGAGGGAGTGCAGGGCTATACGGTGGGCCAGCGGGTGGCCTGCGCCGGGGGCGGCTACGCCGTCCACGCCGAGTACGTGTGTGTGCCGGCCAACCTGTTGGCGGCTCTGCCGGATATGGTCGATTTCGACTCGGCCGCCTTCGCCACCCTGGGGGCGATTGCCCTGCACGGCTTCCGCCTGGCCCACACCCAACTGGGCGAGCGCGTGGCGGTGATCGGGCTGGGGCTGCTGGGTCTGCTGGCGGTAGAGCTGGCCCAGGCCGCCGGCTGCCGGGTGTTCGGGGTCGATCTCTCGCCGGAGCGGGTGGCTCTGGCCCGCCGCCTGGGCGCGACCGCCGTGAGCCGCGAGCAGGCCATCGAGGCCGGGCTGAGCTTTTCGCACGGCCGGGGCTGCGACGCGGTGCTGATCTGCGCCGATACCTCCAGCGCCGACCCGGTGGAGCTGGCCGGGGCGTTGGCCCGCGACCGGGCCAGCGTGGTGGCGGTGGGCGCAGTGGGGTTGACCATCCCGCGCAAGATTTACTACGAGAAAGAACTGACTTTCCTGAACTCGCGTTCGTATGGGCCGGGACGCTACGACCCGTCCTATGAGGAGAGCGGCCACGATTACCCCATCGGCTATGTGCGCTGGACGGAAGGCCGCAACCTGGAAGCGGTGGTCGATCTGCTGGCCGACGGGCGCATGGACGTGCGCCCGCTCATTACCCACCGCTTCCCCATCGAGCGCGCCCCCGAAGCCTACGAGCTGATTACCGGCAAGACCGGGCAGCCGTTTTTGGGGGTGGTGCTGACGTATGCCGCGCCCCTCACCCCCCAGCCCCCTCTCCCCGGAGGGGAGAGGGGGGGCGATACGCTCCCCTCCCCACGGGCAACCCCGCCGGCGGGTGTGGGCGAGCTTCCAGCCTCCCCCCAGTTGGGAGGGTTGGATGGGCAAAGCCAATCCAACCCTCCCAGGCCAGATTTCTCCCCCTCCCCCTTTCGGGGGGAGGGGGCCGGGGGGAGAGGGGCTTCCCCGCTCGGCGTGGGCGTGCTGGGAGCAGGCAACTTCGCCGGCGCGGTGATGCTGCCGGCCCTCAAGGCCAACCCGCAGGTGCGGCTGGTGGGCATCGCCTCAGCCTCTGGGGCCAGCGCCCAGCACGCGGCTGGCAAGTTCGGCTTTGCCTACGCCGCCAGCCAGTCTGAGAAGATCATCCAGGACGAGCAGGTGCAGGCGGTGGCGATCCTGACCCGCCACAACCTGCACGCCGCCCAAACGTTGGCCGCCTTGGCGGCCGGCAAGCATGTCTTTTGCGAAAAGCCGCTGGCCCTGACCCTGGCCGACCTGGATCAGATCGAAGCGGCCCTATCCGCCCCCGGCGCGCCGCTGCTGATGGTGGGCTTCAACCGCCGCTTTGCGCCCCTGGCGCTGAAGCTGCGGGCCTTTTTCGCCCAACGCGCTGAGCCGCTGTTCGCCCATTACCGGGTCAATGCCGGGTATATCCCGCTCAACCACTGGACGCACGACCTGGCCCAGGGCGGTGGGCGCATCGTGGGCGAGGGCTGCCACTTCATCGACTTCCTGAGCTTCCTGGTGGGCGCTCCGCCGGTGATGGTCAGCGCTCAGGGTCTGCCGGACGACGGGCGCTACCGCGAAGACAATGTGATCCTGACCCTGCGCTACGCCGACGGCTCGCTGGGCACGCTCAGCTACCTGTCCAACGGCGACAAAGCCTTCCCCAAGGAGCGGGTGGAAGTGCTGTGCGCCGGGCGGGCGGCCGCCCTGGACGACTACCGCTCGCTAGAACTGGTGGCGGACGGACGCCGCCAGTCTGCCCGCTCGCTGCTGCGCCAGGATAAGGGCCACGCCGCCGAGTGGCGGGCGTTTGCGTCTGCCAACCAGGCCGGCGGCCCGCCGCCTATTCCGTACGACCAGCTTTTCGGCGTTTCGCGGGCTGCCATCCTGGCGGTCGAGGCGCTGCGCAGTGGAAAAACGATTCACCTGGCCGAGATGGGACCGGCGCAGCCAGCGCTATCTCGGCCCTAAAGACTGTTGGGTGGGCTGGCGGCTGCGCCGCCCATCCGCTTGGCTGCAGAAAAATTTTACTCAAAGGAATAGTCTATGTCTGCCAATGTATTCGATGAACTGAAATGGCGCGGGTTGGTGTACGATTACATCGATGGGGTGCAGGATTTGCTCCTGCGCCAGCCGGTGACGGTCTATAACGGCTTCGACGCTACCGCCGACAGCCTGCATGTGGGCCACCTGGTGCCGTTGATCGCCCTGGCCCGCTTGCAGCGCTTCGGACATCATCCCATCCCGCTGGCCGGCGGTGGGACGAGCATGATCGGCGACCCCAGCGGCAAAGCCACCGAGCGCCTGCTGCTGACCCGCGAGCAGGTGCAGGCCAACGTAGAGGCGATCAAGAAACAGTTGGCCCATTTCCTCGATTTCGAGGTCAAGAGCAATCCCGCCCGGCTGATTAACAACGCCGACTGGCTGCTGTCGCTCAACCTGGTGGCGTTTTTGCGCGATACCGGCAAGCACTTCACGGTCAATTACATGATCGCTAAAGACTCGGTCAAGACCCGCCTGGAACGCGAGGACGGCATCTCGTTCACCGAGTTCAGCTACATGCTGCTGCAATCCTACGACTTTCTGCACCTGCACGATTACGAAGGCTGCCGGCTGCAGACCGGCGGCAGCGACCAGTGGGGCAACATCACCGCCGGAGTAGAGCTGATCCGTCGGGCGCGCAGCAGCGCCGCCTATGGCTTGGTCTACCCGCTGATCACCAAGTCGGATGGCACCAAGTTCGGCAAGACCGAATCGGGCGCGGTGTGGCTTGCGCCCGAACGCACCTCGCCCTACGCCTTCTACCAGTTCTGGCTCAACACCGACGACCGGGACGTGGTGAAATACCTCAAGCTGTTCACTTTCCTCGACCAGCCCACTGTGCTGGAACTGGAGGCGGCCGTGACCGAACACCCAGAGCAGCGCCAGGCCCAGCGCCGCCTGGCGCGTGAGATGACTGGCCTGGTGCATGGCCCCAGCGCCCTGGAACGGGCGGAGAAAGCCGCCCAGGTGCTGTTCGGCGGCGAGCTGACCGGCCTGAGCGCAGCCGACGTGGGCGAGATTTTCGCCGACGTACCGTCCAGCGAGCTGGCGAAAGCCGCCCTGGAAGGCGCCGGGCTGGGGATCGTCGATCTGCTGGCCCAGAGCGGGGCCGCGGCATCGAAGGGCGAAGCCCGCCGCCTGCTGCAAAGCGGCGGGGTCTACCTGAACAACCAGCGCGTGGCCGATCCCGCTCGCCTGGTGCGCCTGGACGATACGATTGAAGGCCGCTTCCTGGTGCTACGCAAGGGCCAGAAATCGTATTGGCTGGTGAAGATCGGATAGGCGCTGAAAGACAGACGAGTTGGAAGTCGAAGCGGCTTCGCCGGGGAAGAGTTTATGGTGTAGGGGCCGTCTAAAAAGTAAGTTTAGACGGCCCCGATTGATTTAAAACGCGTGCT